>NZ_AP028867.1:3825241-4144011 GCF_036511535.1 Indolivaga capnocytophagoides
AGGCAGCCAAGAGATTCGGTGAAAGTTTTGATGCGGCTATGTTTAAAGAAACAAATCCCCGCGTAAAAGAATATCAGGCAAAAAGGGATGAAGTACATACCCGTTTTGCAAAAGCATTGAACGATGGCAATCTGGAAGAACTTCGTAATATTATCGTAGATTGTGAGATTGTATGCCCTATCAGCGGGACTCGGAACTGGACTGAAGTTCGTCAGTTTAACCTTATGTTTGCCACAGAGATGGGTTCTACATCTGACGGAGCAATGAAGGTATACCTGCGTCCTGAAACAGCTCAGGGTATTTTTGTTAATTTTCTGAATGTACAAAAAACCGGACGTATGAAAATACCTTTTGGTATTGCCCAGATAGGTAAAGCATTCCGTAACGAGATAGTAGCCCGTCAGTTCATTTTCCGTATGCGTGAATTCGAACAGATGGAGATGCAATTTTTTGTTCGTCCCGGAGAAGAATTGGATTGGTTTAAAAAATGGAAAGAAACCCGTATTAAATGGCACAAGGCTCTAGGTTATGGAGATGCGAAATACCGTTTCCACGATCATGATAAATTAGCTCACTATGCTAATGCGGCTACCGATATCGAATTCGAAATGCCATTCGGGTTCAAAGAAGTGGAAGGTATTCACTCACGTACAGACTTTGACCTGAGCAGCCACGAAAAATTCTCAGGTAAAAAAATCCAGTATTTCGATCCTGAGCTGAATAAATCATATACTCCGTATGTGGTCGAAACTTCGATCGGTGTAGACCGCATGTTTCTTTCGACTATTGCGGCATCGTATTGTGAAGAAAAGCTCGAAAGTGGAGAGGAACGAGTTGTGTTGAGACTTCCGGCTCCTCTTGCTCCTGTGAAATTAGGTATTTTACCGTTGGTGAAAAAAGACGGTTTGCCTGAAAAAGCAGAGGAGATTATGAGTGCTTTGAAATTCGATTTCAAATGTCAGTATGATGAAAAGGATAGTGTCGGAAAACGTTATCGCCGTCACGATGCTATAGGAACACCGTTCTGTGTAACTGTGGATCACCAGACATTGGAAGATAATACAGTAACTATCCGCTATCGTGATACAATGACTCAGGAACGTGTTGCTATCGATCAACTCTCTAATATTATTTCGGAACAAGTGAGTATGAAGAGCTTGTTGAAAAAATTGGTGTAATGACCGAAAACCGAAACTAACAAAATATTATATGCCGGTTGAGCAATTCAGATTGCGGAATCGGCATATATTGTATATCTAAAAAAGGAATCATTAAATACTTTATTTTACTTATTTACATTTTTTATAAAAGACTTCTCTTTAAATATCTTATTTTTGCGAGAATTGCAATTGATAGAAAATGATTTGTCGTTGTCTATTGTTTTATAAATTAATATAGGTATTGATAATAATTTCAAATGAAGAAGAAAACATACTACTCAACACTTTTCCTGCTTTTTGCTTTCAGTTTATTCATCGGAGTATCATGTGTCGATGACGATGATAATAATGATGTGACGATTGATGAGGAATGGAAAGCATTAAATGAAAAGAGATTTTCAGACTCTATAAAAGCATCGGGATGGGAAGCCTTGGAATCTCAGACCAAAGAAGGAAGTCTATATTGGAAAAAGTCTTCGGTTATTACAGATTCTGATATAGCATTGCGAATGACTGTTGATGCAAAACCTGAATTTACGGATACAGTGGAAGTTCGTTTTGAAGTCTGGTATTATGATAAGGACAATAAGAAGATAATTGCGGCTTCTACCGAAAACCCATCTTATTACAGTTTGATGGCAAATCCCAATAAAAACCCGTATAAGGTTTGTGTAAACAGGCGTGTTACTTCTACCACTGCTACGACCGAATATTACCGCTTCTCTTCAGGTGCTAGTGCTATAGATCTTAGAACTGATGCTTGGGCTACACTTATTCAGGATATGAAACTGAATGAAGAACGTGAGGCAATTGTTCCTTACAATTTAGGATATTATGGTGTTGCACAGACATATATACCTGCATACACCATGCTGAGATATAGAATTAAACTGCTGAAAATTATCCCAATGGCAGGTCTTTCCTAAAGACTGAATTAGAACAGAATCCTTTAAAAGGTATTTAATAATAAATTCTCAATAGCTCTCACAACTTGTTTGCGGGAGCTATTGTAGTTATTAACCATAATGGAAAATGCATATTGTTTGTCTCCGTCGGTATAATATCCTGCGAAACACTGTACATTGGCTATGCTGCCGCTTTTCATAACCACTTTACCCTCCAGGCGTGTTCCTTTTAATACATTACGTACAGTTCCTTCTTTTCCGGCTTTTGGGAGAGATTCTACAAAAGCATCACGGTATTTGCTTTTAGCTTTCATATACACGAGAATATCACACAACATTTCAGCACTGATGCCATCCGATGGGGCCAGTCCGCATCCGTCATACATACGGAGAGAATTGGTGTTAATACCTTTGTTCTCCCAGAATAAAGATGTTTGAGCGACTCCTTCCGAAAGAGCATCTGTGTAAATGCTTTTATCTCCGATAGTACGTCCTATTGTCCGAATAAGGTGTTCTGTATAATGATTGTTGCTTCTTTCGTTTATTACACGTATTATGTCTTTTAAAGCCGGAGAACGATATGTATAGAATACTTTTTCTTCGGGATTTGCAGAGCCGAATCTGTTATACATATTTTCGTAATATAGATATCGAGAAGTTTCGAGTTTAGCTATGGAGTATCCTTCCTCTTGTAGTTTTGTCGAAATTATTTTACCCAGCATTAGACCCGGATCGGGGATGTCTCCTTTGATAGAGAACGAGGCTCTTTTAGCCGGAATATCTCCTACAAGTGTACGGTAGTTACTGAATATTTCTCCGTTGATATACCCATTGTCTTCGTTGTTGGAGTTCATCTTCAGGGTATTCCTGAAGATCAGCTCGGGCATTTCTGGCTGAGTCTTAATTATCTGCGGAGCGGATTCGATGTCAGTTGTGTTAAAATAAAGGCGGTATGTATTATCGTAAATACTTATACCGTATGCTCCCGCAGCAAAATAGTTGCCGAGATCTTCTTTTAACCATTTGGATGAGACGCCGCTGTATCCGAAATAGTTATCGATAACCAATATATTGATGGGCTGCCGCGAATCTATCTGTTTTTTGATATGGTCTACCCAGTCTTTCAGAAAATCATTGGCTCCTCTCCCTATATATTCGCTGCCCAGAGTAGGATCTCCATATCCGTGGATGATCAGTTGTTGAGGATTATTTGTATTTATAGCCAGTGTTGTGGGGTAAGAATACTTATCTCCCATAATTTCTAGGGCTGTTGCCGATGTTAAGATCTTTAGGGTTGAGGCAGGCGTTAAAGTCGTGTTTTTATTGATAGAGGCTATTTCATTTCCATTTAAATCTTTGACACAAAAACCGATTGAGGCGTTTTCGAATCCCGGAAAAGAAGAGAACGAAGATCCTGCTGCATTTTGAGCCGAACCGGTCGAAAACATGGATATATACAATAGTAAAAGCAAATAATATTTCATAATAGATAGGTGTACAAATATAAGTCAATGACTGTATTTAATGATCTGTTTTCACATTATAATAAGCTCAGGATGCTATACTCGTCAAAGTAATAAACATGTCTGTGATCTTGATAATGAGTACAGCTTAAAGATACAAATTATCCGCTTTTACGAACTAAATCTTCTATATTTATGAGTTGTACTATACGAAAAAGAAATATCTTTGCAAAGATAGGATATGGTTTGATACCTAAATAAACATCTTCTTTCTTATGAATAATAGTTTCGATAAGCCGTTTACATTCGATCGGGTTATTCGGCTTTGTATAAGTTTAATGTTACTGGGAGCCGGTATTTACCTCATTTATATTCTGAGGAGTGTGTTGTTGCCGTTTCTTATAGCATGGCTGATTGCCTATTTGTTAAACCCCATAGTCCGTTTCTTACAGGTAAAGTTGCATTTGAAGAAACGTTATCTTGCGGTAATGCTCACTTTTGCCATTCTGATAGGAGTCCTCACTTTACTCATCATGAGTATTACACCCCTTATAGAAAACGAAATTTATCAGATTAATAATCTGGTCACGACATACCAGCTTCAATCGTTTGAGATAAACGGAATTCCATTGAGTGTCCATGATTTTATCGAAAAACACATAGACTTTCAGTCTTTGCGGGACACATTGTCTACCGAAAATGCTACTGAAACATTGAAATATATTATGCCTACAGTGCAAAATATGTTATCGAGCGGTATCTCATTTATACTTGGGTTTACAGTTGTATTTATTGTGATCTTGTATCTGATATTTATCTTACTGGATTATGATAAAATAAATAAGCTGTGGATGGATATGGTTCCTCACCGTCATCGGAAAACAGTAAGTAAGCTCACCGCTGATGTAGAAAAAAGTATGAATACTTATTTCAGGCATCAGGCTCTGATTTGCGTTATTGTGGCGACACTGTTTGCGATCGGGTTTCAGATTATCGGTCTGCCGTTAGCTATTGTATTAGGTGTGTGTATCGGTATTCTGCATATGATACCCTATATGCATATATTGAGTATAGCTCCTGCCGTACTGCTGTGTTGGCTTAAGGCCTCGCAGACCGGACAGGGTTTTTGGGCACTTGTCGGAATGGTATTACTCTTGTATGTTGTTGTGCAATGTATTATCGATATGATATTGGTTCCCCGTATTATGGGTAAAGCCATGGGACTTAATCCTGCTATTATACTGTTGTCGTTATCTGTATGGGGGTCGTTGATGGGAATTGCCGGAATGATTATTGCAATACCTATGACAACTCTTTTGATCTCTTATTATCAGGAGTTTCTGAATAAATCGGAAGGATCCGAAGATAATGATAGTTTAGAAAATACCGATGATACCCTCCCAAGTGAGTAGATTTTTGTACATTTGTATGAACAAAAATAAATTCTTTAAATCATGCAATTAACTGCGAAATTGGTTCAGATGTTACCTCTGCAATCAGGAACAAGTAAAAACGGAGAGTGGAGAAAACAAGATATTATAGTAGAAACAGACGGTCAGTATCCTAAAAAAGTATGTATCTCTATCTGGGGTGATAAGGCTAGTGATGCCGTACTTCAGATTGGTAATATCTTAGACATATCTTTCGATGTGGAAAGCCGTGAATATAATGGTCGCTGGTACACCGATATACGTGCATGGAAAGTAGATCTGGCAGCACCAACAGGGGGTGGTTATCCAGCCGGAGCTCCTGCTCCGAGTTATGATCAGGCTCCTCCTGCACCTGCTGATTTTGGCGGAGACAGTGCCGACGATCTTCCTTTCTAAAAGATACTAAGATGTAAACATTCCTTATAGGATAAGCGTTTTTAGGAATAAAGCATATTTTATGAAAAAGAAAATACTGTCAGGACATAATTTTCATAGAGAACCATTCTCTGAGTTGGAAACTTTGTTCGACATAACATATCCGGAAAAGAGTTATTTCAAGAAAGATGAAATTCTTGAAATGATTGGAGAGTACGATGTCTTTATTCCTAATTTCAGTTTTTTTACCGATAAGGAGATTATAGATAAAGCAGTAAATCTGAAATTAATAGCAAATTACGGAGTAGGATACAATAATATAGATGTAGACTATGCTGCGCAGAAAGGTATAACCGTAACAAATACCCCTCAGGCGGTACTTGAACCTACAGCCGAGTTGTGTTTTGGATTGATGCATGCTGTAGCTCGTAAAATAGGATACTTCAACAACAAACTTCGAGGATCGGAGCGTGTTGGCTGGGGCTTGTATGATAATCTTGGATTGTCTTTATATGGCAAGACACTGGGGATATACGGCATGGGGCGTATCGGGCAGGCTATTGCCCGTAGAGCTATCGCTTCGGGTATGAACGTGATCTATCATAACCGCAGACCGCTTGATCCATCTATCGAAAAAGAGTATAATGCCAAGTATGTTAGTTTTGACGACTTATTGATACAGTCCGATTATATATCGGTAAACGCACCTGCCACTTCCGAAACTTACCATATAATAAATGCCGCAGCAATAGCAAAGATGAGATCATCGGCTATTCTGGTCAATACATCGCGTGGATCTACTGTCGATGAGAAGGCTTTGATAGAAGCATTAAAAGAAAACCGTATATATGGGGCGGGTCTTGATGTTTATGAAACGGAACCTAATATTAATCCCGAATTCTTTGCATTGGATAATGTTGTTCTTACACCTCATGCCGGGACCCAGACTCTTGACGGGCGTCACGATATGCAGCGTGAAGTGGCAAGCAATATAATAGGTTTTTTCAAAGGAGAGAAAGTCTCGAAAGTGAATTAAGGTCTCCGATTTTCAGATATACTATAATAGTTTTAATCAAGCAGCAGATAGATAGAATCAGGAGTATACTGATTACCTTCTTTATCCGAAATCAACCAGTCGGTAAGCATTCCTGTCGGGTATGTTCCGATGTCTCCTTTGTTGAGAGACGCTATCCAGTACGGGTCGTTTATCAATTGTCCGCAAATAGTTGATTCCGTCACATTAATAACAGTAAACCACAAATGCTCTTTCTCCGAATCTTGTTTGGGAGAATCTATTGTTATGCCGATTTTTACCCAAAAAGACCAACCGTCTATCGTTTTGTCTCTTGGGTATAATATTTTACGGAGGAATGAACTGTTCTGCCTGTCCCTGTATCTTAAAAACAATCGGAAAAAGTACGGATAACGTTCTTTAGCCAGACTGCTCATTCTTATTGTTTCTTCGGCAGAAACAAAGAGTATAGGATTGTTTGACAGAGCCGAAACATATATTTCGGGAGATGTGAGGTTGCCGTCTTCCACCGCAAACAAAATACCGGCAGGAGAAGATTGGACTCTATCACTTTCTTCCCGCTCAATAATGCCACCCAGTATGTCTTCCGGAAAGTATGATAATGCGTGCTCCCACCTTATCCATGCCAGATTGATCTGTAAGCCGTCGAATCCGATTGTAAACTTTTCATTTTCTTTCACAGGGGAAGAGAGGAAGCGTTTAACAACATTATTTACCAGGTCATACATAGAATGGGAATCCGAATGTATATTCAACATCTCGAGGTCTACAATACCGCACCTCAATAATCCGTAAGTTCTGAACCAGTATATTTTATCTTTGTTTTTCTGTTCATATCCTGCATACAATACATACAAATAATCGGGCGAAGGGGGAATTTTGGATTCTGCGGCCAGCTTGAGCCATTTGCCGGACAGTATTCTGTAAGTAGAGAAGTCGATAACCATTAAGGCTTCGGGCACGATGATATGAAGCAATTTTAGCTGGCAGTGAAAAGATCTTAGAGAGCTTTCCCCGAATAGCATACTTACCTCGATATACTCGGAGTGAGCGATCATTTCGTGGAAATCGCAATCTTCGGCGGTATTTGCCAATCCGAAATCCTGAAGATCCAGGTCTTCTATCTTCCGGACAGCTATTTCCGATTCATATCTTTCACCCTTGTATAGAAAAGATATCCCGTATTTCTTTTCTGCAGATGATTGTAATAGATGGGTGTCTTTTACCGATAATACTTCGATCTCATTATCGAACAGGGGAGAATATAAGGCCTTTTTTATATTCGGTGATACTCTTTCGTGAATAGGTATAGCTCCAATCTTTGAGTGCTGGTACTTTTTGCCTTCGGCCAATAATTCGTAGTTTCTAATGTTTGTGTTCATTGAAAGTGTTATTTGGACGCAAATGTATAACAAATAGGCAAAAATTGAGTTGTGCAAAGACTTTTTTAATATTTAATTAAGAAAAAAAACTTGCTAAACCTGCAATATAACATATTAAAAGAATAGAGTCTTTTCGTAAAAAAAGTATAATTTGCGTAATCAACGAAAAACTACATACAATTCACGTAACCCAAAAAACTTATACACCATGTTTACAGCACTGAATATTCTTTTACAAAGTACCGCTCTGGCCGGTAACCTGGAGGTTTCATGGGGACATGTGGCTTTTGCTACGATACCGGTCCTCTTATTAATAATCCTGATGGGATTTCTTAAAATGGCAGGGGATAAAAGTGCTCTGATAACTCTAGTCACGACAATTGTACTGGCCTTGTTTGCTTTCGGTTTTCCTGTGGCAGATACAGGTCTTTCTTTTGTTTATGGGGTTCTTAAGGCTATTTTTCCTATTTTGATCATTATAATTATGGCTATATTCAGCTATAATGTACTGGTGAAAACAGGAAAAATGGAAATTCTGAAAGAGCAGTTTTCATCCATCTCATCCGATAAATGTATTCAGGTGCTATTGCTTACCTGGGGATTCGGGGGGTTACTCGAAGGTATGGCAGGATTCGGAACAGCGGTAGCTATTCCGGCAGCTATATTAATCAGCTTAGGCTTTAAGCCTATATTTTCGGCCGTTGCAAGTCTTATTGCCAATAGTGTGGCAACCGGATTTGGAGCCGTAGGTACACCCGTAAAAGTATTGGCAGAACAGGCAGGAGTGACCGATATACAGGTGCTGAGTACTCAGGTGGTATTGCAATTATCTCCTTTGATGATCCTGATACCGTTTGTATTGGTGTTTATGACCGATCCGAGGATTAAATCTTTACCCAAACATATCCTGCTGAGTGTGATTGTGGGAGTTGTATCTCTTGCAGTTCAGTATATTGCAGCCCGATACATGGGAGCCGAAACACCTGCCATCTTAGGTAGTATTGCATCTATCATCGCTATCATTATATATGCGAAGTTGACAGCGACGAAAGAAGATAAAGAATTGAAAGCTAAGTTTCCGAAAAGAACTATGGGGGAGATAATAAACGCATGGAGTGTTTATGGATTTATCCTTATATTAGTAATACTGACAAGTCCATTGTTACCTCTTAGGAATATTTTAGCTCCTCTGTCGGCTACAACATTGTTTAGCCAGAATATATTCGATGCAGTAACACAAACAGAGGTTGTTCGGTCTATTAAAGTTTCATGGTTGACCGATGCCGGAGTATTGCTATTCTTAGGCTCTATTTTAGGTGGGTTGCTTCAGGGAGCGAAAATAGTAGAACTTATTAAGCTTCTTGGAACCGTAATAAAGCAGCAGCGCAAAACAATAGTAACTGTTTGTTCGCTAATTGCATTATCTTCTATAATGGATTTTTCGGGAATGATTTCTCAACTGGGACTGGCTCTTGCGATAGCCACAGGTTCATTATATCCGCTGTTTGCTCCAACAATAGGCTGTCTCGGAACATTCCTTACCGGTAGTGATACTTCTTCAAATATATTGTTCGGTAAATTGCAGGCTTCGGTTGCGCATACAACAGGTGCAGACCCTAGTTGGCTGGCAGCTGCAAATACAGCAGGAGCAACAGGTGGGAAGATTATTTCTCCGCAAAGTATAGCTGTTGCTACATCCGCCTGTGGATTGCAAGGCAGGGAAGGTGAGATCATGAAGAAAGCACTGCCCTATGCTCTGGGATATATCGTAGTATCTGGGCTGATGGTGTATTTTGTTCCAAAAATAATGGGAACAATACTCTTTTGAGAATTGTTTTACTTGTGTAACAGCACTGATTGAAGAAGTGGTTTGTATTTGATGATAACTGCTGCTTTCTTCATTAAAAACAACCAAAGGTCTGAGACCTGATACATTAAAGACAACTAAAATACTATATAGAAATGAAAGTCGGACTATTTATTCCATGTTATGTAAATGCGATATTTCCCGAGGTGGGGGTCGCATGTTACAAATTGCTTGATTCGCTGGGGGTAGAAGTCGACTATCCGCTCGATCAGACTTGTTGCGGACAGCCGATGGCAAATGCCGGATTTGAGGATGAAGCTATTCCTTTAGCAAAGCAGTTTGAAAAACTATTTGACAAGTATGAGTATATTGTCGCTCCATCGGCAAGCTGTGCCGTGTTTGTCAAAGAAAATTATCCTAAAATTTTGAGTAAAGAAGATCATCTTTGCCAGACAAGCGGAAAGATTTATGATATCTGTGAATTTCTGCATGATATATTGAAGGTAGATAAAGTTCCGGGTAAATTTCCTCATAAGGTGAGTGTGCACAACAGTTGCCATGGGGTAAGAGAATTGCACTTGTCATCGGCAAGTGAGTTGATGGAACCCCGATATTCGAAAATCAAAGACCTCTTATCTTTGGTTGAAGGAATAGAAGTGCTCGAACCTGAAAAAGTGGATGAGTGCTGCGGATTCGGAGGAATGTTTGCCATCGAAGAGCCTGCTGTATCGGTATGTATGGGACAAGATAAAGTAAAGAACCATATGAATACCGGAGCCGAGTATATCACGGGGGCAGATAATTCGTGTCTGATGCATATGCAAGGAGTAGTTAATCGCGAGAAACTACCGATTAAGTTTATCCATGTTGTTCAAATTTTAGCTGCAGGACTATGAGTACAAAACATGCAGAAGCTGCAAGCCGCTTCATATCAAATAAAGAAGGAGAAACATGGCACAACGAAACTCTCTGGTTTGTACGAGTAAAGAGAGATAATGTAGCCAAAGATGTTCCGGAGTGGGAAGCCTTAAGGGAATTATCGAGTAAAATAAAAATGCATACTATTACTCATCTTGATAAGTATGCCGAGCAGTTTGCCCAAAATGCCGAAGCCAATGGTGTGATAGTGCATTGGGCGAAGGATGCTAAAGAGCATAACGAGATAGTACATAAGATTCTGACCGGGCATAATGCTAAAAAGCTGGTAAAGAGTAAGTCGATGCTTACCGAAGAATGTCATCTCAACCCCTATCTGATTGAAAGAGGTATAGATGTTGTCGAAAGTGACTTGGGAGAACGTATTCTTCAACTCGATAATCAGCCGCCGAGTCATATCGTAATGCCCGCCATACACATGACCCGTCAGGAAGTCGGTAAACTTTTCGAGGAAAAACTAGGAACCGAAAAAGGAAACAGCGATCCTACATATCTGACTCGTGCAGCCCGCCAGCATCTTCGGAATGAATTTATGACAGCCGATGTGGGTATGACCGGATGTAATTTCGGTATTGCCGAAACAGGTGATGTCGTGGTGTGTACGAATGAAGGTAATGCCGATATGGGGACGTCTCTGCCTAAAGTGCATATTGTGTCGATGGGGCTGGAGAAGATTATTCCCGATCATAAGTCATTGAGTGTGTATTCACGTTTATTGGCACGTTCGGCTACAGGTCAGCCGGTTACATCGTATATGTCTCATTTTCGTAAACCTCGCGAAGGCTGCGAAATGCACATCGTGATTGTAGATAACGGACGAAGCGAAATATTAAGTAATCCCGATCATATTCAGTCATTGAAGTGCATCAGGTGTGGAGCATGTATGAATACCTGTCCGGTGTATCGTCGCAGCGGGGGATATTCTTATACCTATTTTATACCGGGTCCTATAGGTATTAATCTGGGTATGCTGAAAAATCCCGAAGAATACTCGGATAATGTTTCAGCTTGCTCTCTTTGCTTTTCATGTAACAATGTATGTCCTGCCAAGATAGATCTTGCCGATCAGATATACAAATGGAGGCAGGGACTTGATTCTATCGGTAAAGCGGATAAGATGAAGAAGATGATGTCGGGCGGAATGAAATTCCTGTTTACTCATCCGGCTTTGTATAAGACTGCCTTGAGTATGGCTCCGATTGTCAATAGTATGCCTCGTTTTATGCTGTACAATGGGTTGAATGACTGGGGGAAAGGGCGAGAGTTGCCCCGTTTTGCCAAGGAGTCGTTCACTTCTATGTGGAAAAAAGGAAAAGTGCAGAAGAATAAGAAATAAGCCACAGCCGTTAATTTAAAAAACAGAAAACTATGAGTAGTAAAAATGATATATTAAATAATGTCAAACGGCATATTTCAACTCAGTACGATATGCCGGATCTTGATCATATTGCAGGAATAGAATACGAGAACAAACTCGAAAAATTTATGCAGATGTGTAAAGGTGTGGGAGGTGACGCCCGAGTGCTTGCTCCGGATGAAGATGTAAATGAAGTGATCAGGTCATTATATCCTGATGCAAAGGTGATAGTATCCAATCTGCCGGAAATAAACATAGCAACGGTAAATCCGGATGATATAGATGATCCGCATAAACTGAACGGGACGGATTTGGGAATCATCAAAGGCGAATTGGGTGTTGCCGAGAATGCTTGTGTATGGGTTCCGCAAAATGTCCGTCAGAAGGTCGTTTATTTTATTTCCGAGTATTTGGTGATATTATTAGACAAAAACCTTATTGTGAATAATATGCACGAAGCGTATAATCAGATTAAGTTTAATGATTATGGTTTTGGTGTATTTATTTCCGGCCCTTCCAAAACGGCAGATATAGAACAGGCTCTGGTAGTCGGCGCGCATGGAGCTAAAGGTGTAATGGTTCTTTTGAAATAAGATAGTACGCTATAATATCAAAAGCCAATTAATCAAACGATTAATTGGCTTTTATTGATTGCAATCATTTAAGGTTTCAGTACCTTTCTTATAAGTTATTTTTTGCTTAGAAGAGTATCTTTAAATAAATCATAATTATTTTTCAATCCGATACTTTTTTTCTCGCCTTTCATAAAAGCTTGTAATGGTTGAGGTATCTCTATCGGTTTTCCGATTATTTCTTCTACCGTTTCTTTGAACTTAGCAGGATGAGCCGTTTCGAGGAAGATGCCGTTTTCGTCTTTCGATAAGCCATCTGTTAAAGCCTGATATCCGCATGCTCCATGAGGATCGAGTAGATATCCTGTTTTCTCGAATGTGTCTTTTACTGTTTCGGCGATGGCTGCATCTTTGTACCGGAAGCCTGTAATATCTTTTCTGATCTCATCTGCCGAATGATTGTACAGGTCTATAACTCTCGCAAAGTTGCTTGGGTCACCTACGTCCATAGCATTAGCAATGGTTTGTACCGAAGGACGTGGATTGTATTTACCGGTTTGAAGGTATTCGTAGAATATATCGTTGCTGTTATTCGCTGCGATAAACCGTTTTACAGGTAATCCCATTCGTTTAGCTATGAGTCCGGCTGTAATATTCCCGAAATTTCCACTCGGAACACAGAATACCACATCGTTTGCTTTTCCTGCCTTTTTCAATTGAGCATATCCATAGAAATAATAGAATGCCTGAGGAAGAAACCGTGCTACATTAATAGAATTAGCGGAAGTCAGATTCAGTTGTTTATTCAGATCTGCATCCATAAAAGCCGTTTTTACCAATGTCTGACAGTCATCGAATGTACCGTCTATTTCTATTGCAGTGATGTTCTGTCCTAATGTCGTAAACTGGCATTCTTGTATGTGGCTGACTTTTCCTTTCGGATAAAGAACATATACATGTATGCCGTCTACTCCAAGAAATCCGTTTGCTACGGCACTACCGGTGTCTCCAGACGTTGCAACTAGCACTTTAACATCGCTCTGTCCTTGCTTTTTAATGAAATATCCAAGCAGGCGAGCCATAAAACGACCGCCTACATCTTTGAAAGCCAATGTAGGACCGTGAAATAATTCCAGACTGTATATGTTATCATTTACATGTACCAGTGGCGTATCGAAGTTAAGAGTGTCGTATACGATCTGTTTTAAAGTATCTGAATCGACATCTTCTCCGAAAAAAGCATCGGCTACAGTATATGCTATCTCCTGAAAAGAAAGAGTATCTATTTTATCGTAAAAAGATTTTGGTAGTTGCTTTATTTTCTCCGGCATGAAAAGCCCTTTGTCGGCGGCAAGCCCTTTGACTACCGCTTCTTGCAAAGAAACATCCGGAGTTTGTTTGTTGGTACTGTAATATCTCATGTTTATGAAGGTGTTAATTCTTTTACGTTCAGCGGTTCTTATTTTTTGAAAAACAAAGTATCCATAAATTCGTGTCCGACAATTGTACCGTAAGCTCCTTTTGCAGACTCGAACTCATCATATACCTGCACATTATCTCCTGCTTCATTCGAGCGGTAAATAAGAAATGGTATAGGCTTGTTTGTGTGTGTACGCAAATGGCATGGAGTGGGGTGGTCGGGCAATACTGCTATTGTTACAGGCTCGTCCCAATCTTTGGTTGCTTCGTATATCGTTTTGACTACACGTGAGTCGAGATATTCTATAGTTTTGGTTTTCAATTCATAGTCTCCTTCATGTCCGGCTTCGTCACTGGCTTCTATATGCAGATATACAAAATCGTCATGCTTCAGAGCATCTATGGCAGCCTGAGCTTTGCCTTCGTAGTTGGTGTCGTACAGACCTGTTGCACCTTCTACGTGGATAAGTTTTAATCCTGCATACTTACCGATACCCATAATAAGGTCAACGGCAGAGATTACCGATCCGCTCTTAATACCGTACAATTCCTGTAAGGTTTGCATTTGAGGTCTGTAACCGGGCGACCAAGGCCAGATGCTGTTCGCAGGATCTTTTCCTTCTGCAATCCGTTTCAGGTTTATAGGATGATCTTTCAATAATTGCTGAGATTTAATGATAAGTTCATTTAGATATTTAGCAGTATCTTCAGCTTCAGGAGTAGTAGCTTTTATCATTACCTGCTCAAATGGAGTACCTATTACATCATGAGGAGGAGTGCAATCGAGGTTTTTATTGCCGTCTTTCATTTTCAATAAGTGGCGGTAAGACACTCCGGGGTAAAGGCTTACTGTACCGTCATTTAATTCTTTATCCAGAAACTTGATAAGTTCGGCAGCCTCTTCTGTTGAGATATGTCCTGCAGAGTGGTTTTTTATTTTACCGTCTTCTATACAGATAACATTGCATCTCATAGCCATTTCACCCTCTTCTATATCTATTTCCATACTTGCGGCTTCGAGCGAACCACGACCTTCAAATACCTTAGGTACATCGTAACCCAATACCGATAGATTGGCAATTTCGCTGCCCGGTTTGAATCCGGGCGGAATCGTATCGAGCAAGCCGCTTTTCCCTTTTGATGCCAGCAGGTCAATATATGGTTTCTTTGCTGCTTGCAAAGGAGTTTTGTTACCTAACGCTTCGATAGGCTCGTCGGCCATTCCATCACCTAGTATTACGATTGTTTTCATATGATTATTTACCTAAAAAATTTATTCCCTACAGAATTTCAGAATTGCTAAATTAGACAAAATATTTAGAAAAATAGCAGAATTGGTTTCTATTGTAAATTGATTCTACATATATGTGTTGTTTCGAACGCAGAAGTGTTGCTCATTTGTGATATTGTAATTAAGGTTGTTTATTAAATCAATTTTAGGTTTTGCTGAAATGAACATCCTACAGAATCAGCCGGTTTCGGTAACAATAGGGTAACTATTAAGAATATTAGCTAACTTCGCAATAGCAATATGCAAAAAATAGGGATAATAAAGGGGCTATTCTATTCTAATCTCAATATATAAAAGAGTTTACACCAAGCGGAAGTTAACTCGAAGTAAATAATTAAATGTTATGAAGAATTTATTTTTTATCCTAATCTTAGTAAACATGTCTACGTTTGCTTATTCACAGACAAATAATGATTCTGATCCAACTAAGAATCTTAAAACAATTAAAGAAGTTATCGCCGATTCTCGTGAAGGTGTAGAGTTTATTGATAATGCAGAATTAAAAAAGCGTATCAAGGCAAACTCAAAACTAATTTTACTAGATGTCCGTAATAGGGAAGAATACGATGCGGGGCGTCTTAAAGGAGCAACTTGGCTCGAGAGAGGACTTGTAGAGTATACAATGTCACGTACTTTGCGCGAACCGGATGCCGAGATAATTGTATATTGTGCAAAAGGAAACCGTTCAGCTCAAGTTGTAAAAGCCCTTAAAAATATGGGTTATAAAAACGTAAAATCACATGTAGGTTTAGAGCAATGGGTTGAAGAAGGTAACTCTATTTATAATTATTTAGGTGAAATAAAAGTCGTGGGATTGAGAGAGGTTAATTCTGCGACAAATCCGATAGATTATTATCAGGATAAGACGTTTTGATGGATTAAGTATTTGATTATTAAATGCTTGTGTGGCTGTAGCCCAGTCCTGTAACAATTTATTTAACACTCAGTTAGTGAATAAGTGTCGGCTGTATTATTTGTTTTTTGTACGACCGAGTATATTCAAATAAAAAACGCTCAGTTTATCGAATTATTTTTTGTCAAAAGAATTAAATCTTATCTTTGGTTTCAATATAAGGTCTCGTACCTTTTATTACTTTAGCAAGCAAACAATTAAAACTTGCTATGAATTTTAAGCACTTTCTATTATTTAAATAAAGGATTATATGGCATTGAATATTGGAGACAAAATCCCCGAATTATTGGGAAAAGACCAGGAAGGAAAAGAGGTCAAGACGAGTGATTATGCCGGACGGAAGTTTATCTTATACTTTTATCCGAAAGATAATACCCCCGGATGCTCAGCCGAAGCTTGTAATTTCCGAGACAATTTTTATGAATTGCGCCACGCCGGTTATGAAATTGTAGGAGTGAGTGTGGATGATGAAAAATCACACAATAAATTTATCGAGAAATTTGAATTGCCTTTCCGCCTTATAGCTGATACCGACAAGGTATTGGTTGAAGCGTTTGGAGTCTGGGCTGAAAAAACTCTTGCCGGTAAAAAATATATGGGTACATTACGCACAACTTTTATGATTGATGAAAGTGGTGTAATATCACAGATATTCACACCTAAAGATATTAAGGCTAAAGAGCATGCCGAGCAGATATTGGAATGGCTGCAAAGTCTGAAAAAATAAAATAAGATACTGATATATCGAAATAATTAAAACCAGATGGCTGAAGAAAAAGATAATAAAGACAAAAAAGGAGAAGCTAAGGATCCTAAAAATGATAAACTGAAAGCCTTACAAGCTGCGATGGAAAAAATCGAAAAGAGCTATGGTAAGGGTTCTATTATGAAATTGGGTGACGAGAAGGTAGAAGAGATACCTGTTATAGCTACCGGATCGATCGGCTTAAATGCCGCTCTGGGTGTTGGTGGATATCCTCGGGGACGTATCATTGAAATATACGGACCTGAGTCGTCAGGTAAAACCACATTGGCTATTCAGGCGATTGCCGAAGCTCAAAAGGCCGGAGGTATTGCCGCATTTGTGGATGCAGAGCATGCGTTCGACCGTTTTTATGCCGAAAAATTGGGCGTTGATATTGATAATCTTTGGATATCTCAACCAGACAGCGGAGAGCAGGCGTTGGAGATTGCAGAGCAGCTTATCCGCTCATCGGCTATAGATATAGTCGTAATTGACTCGGTTGCCGCTCTAACACCAAAAGCGGAATTGGAAGGTGATATGGGTGATTCAAAAATGGGTCTTCAGGCTCGTTTGATGTCTCAAGCCCTTCGTAAACTGACTGCGGCCATCAATAAGACCAATACTACTTGTATATTCATTAACCAGTTGCGTGACAAAATCGGTGTGATGTTCGGTAATCCCGAAACCACAACGGGAGGTAATGCTCTGAAATTTTACGCTTCTGTACGTTTGGATATACGCCGCATCGGACAATTGAAAGACGGAGAAGATGTAAAAGGCAGTCAAACACGTGTTAAGGTGGTGAAGAATAAAGTAGCACCTCCTTTCCGTAAGGCCGAATTCGATATCATGTATGGCGAAGGAATTTCCCGTGCCGGAGAAATTATCGATTTGGGTGCGGATTTGGGTATTATTAAGAAAAGCGGGTCGTGGTACAGCTACAACGAAACTAAGCTGGGGCAAGGTCGTGAAGCTGCTAAAGACATGGTAAAAGACAATCCCGAATTGGCTGAAGAGTTGGAAGGCTTGATTTTCGAAGCTCTGAAAACAAAGCATAAATAAACCCAAACAGGGTTGTTTCAATATATGAAAAGAGTCCTTGAAATAATTTCGGGGCTCTTTTTGTTTTATTAAACTTAACACCTAAAACATTTATGAACACGAAAGATTTATTATTAATAGCAGCTATTGTATTCACAATGATACTTGGTTGTACCCCGAAGAATAATACTCAAGAAGCGAAAGTAAATGGATGGTATTTTGTCGATTTTAAAGCTCCTGATAGTATTGGTGAAATTATAGTTTCGACAAAAGATTTTGATTCTCTTAAGTTTGAAGCATGGAAGGTAACCAATGTTGATGGTGTAGATTCTGTGTATGTTATAAATGGAAAAGTTAAACCTTCAAAAATGAAAGTTTACGGGGATGCTACCCAGAAATCAATAGGTAAGTTTATTGTCTTTTTATATAATGGACAGAAAATTTGTATGCCTATGCTCAACGACAGAATAGATAAAGGAAATTTTGCTATTTCCAGTCAGGCATTAAGTTCGAATAAGGATAAAATGCTGGAAATGTATGAGTCTCTTAAAGAGGAAATAGATTGATCCGTCTTAAGTATAATAAGCCGATACGTTGTATGAAAAGTATAAATAATACATGATTATTTATATTAATATTTATTTTTGTATAAATGATTGATCTATAACCTTTCGTAGTCTGAAAAATGAAAAATCTAATTTTAATAGTCAGCTTCTTTTGTTGTTTGTCCCTTTCTGTTAACGCTCAGAAAGGAAGTGTGAAATCCGGAAAAATTTATAGCCGAATTTTGGGTGTGGACAAAGAGTACTCTGTTTATTTACCCGACGGATACGAAACCTCCGGATATAAATATCCTGTATTGTATTTATTGCATGGTGCTTGGGGCAATCATACGAATTGGCTAAATGCCGGTAATCTGGCATTTGTTGCAGATAAAACAATTAATGAAGGATTTGCTTCTCAGATGGTTATAGTTATGCCTGATGCCAGAGGGAAAGAAGATAACTTCGGAGGGCATCATATGGGGTATTTTAATTATCCTGACTGGAAATATCAGGAGTTTTTTATTTTGGAATTTCTTCCTGCCATTGAAAAAGAATATCGGATTAAGTCAGATAAACAGCATCGTGCTATTGCAGGTTTGTCTATGGGAGGAGGTGGAAGTATCATTTTAGCACAGAAGTATCCTGATTATTTTGGATCTGCTTGTTCTTTGAGTGGGGCATTGATTGCTTCGGATGAAATACCTTCGAGGGATGTAGATGCCGATTTTCTGAGAGAAATGAAAAATGATGACCCTACGGCTTTTCTTCACAATGCAGATAAAGAAACTTTGTCGAAGTTGAATAGTGTGAGGTGGTATGTAGACTGTGGAGATAAAGATTTTCTTTCGAAAGGGAATGTCTTGTATTTTCTTGCAATGAAAGAAAGAGGTGTTTCTCTCGAATACCGCATGCGGGGTGGTGCTCACACTTGGGATTATTGGCAATCGGGACTTGTTCCTGTTTTACAATATATCTCAGTCGGATTTATGGGAGGTAATAAATAATAACTTAGTGTATATTACAAAAAAACAGGAAAACCCTTCAATGATTTTCCTGCTTCTCTTTTTTAACCATAAATAACCAAAACATCATTTCTCAGCAAGTAATTCATCGATAATCTTGTTGAAATCGGATTTAAATTCTTCGTAAAACAAACCGGTAGCCGGGCCGTTAAAGCCTGTATGTATTTTTCTTACATTTCCTTTTTTATCGATAAAGAATGTTGTCGGATAATTTTTCAATCCGTCAATTTCCGGTAAAACATTCTTATCATTACCTATTTTTCCGGCAAAGAGAACGTCATATCCGATATTGTATTTTTGAATAAAGTTCGACAATACTTTATTTACGTATGCAGGATCGTCTTTTCTTTCGAATGCCAGCCCTACGATTTCGACACCACGGTCTTTGTTTTCTTTATACCAGGGTGCAAGGAATGCTGCTTCGTCTAAACAGTTCGGGCACCAGCTGCCAAGAATCGAAACCACAACGACTTTCCCTTTGAATTTTTCATCCGAAAGAGAAACGGTATTGCCTTTCAGATCAGGGAGTTTGAATCCTAATGATTTAGCCCCTCTTTTGAGTTGAGTTAAGCTATAAGGGTTTGCCAATGCAGCTTTATCATTTCGTTTACCTACTATTTTTTGTTTGCCTCTGGCGGTAATAAATTCGCCTTCAAAATTATCTTTATCAGTAAATGTTCCTTGTATCAGATACGGACTCAAGCCGGCAAATGCAGAAAGTTTGAAACCGTTCTGATCAATCACGCCTTCGAGGTAACGGAAGTCACCCGAATTGGTAAGTATTGATCCGGTAAGGATGCTGTTATCTTGTTTGAAAATACCTACGTTGTTAGCAGTCGTTGAATCTGTAAGAAACTGAATATCCCATTTTCCGCTGATTGTATCTTGCGAGATACCTTCTTTCTGAAATCGTGGGGCTTCTCCGTGTATTGCTTTGAATGGTATACCCGGATCATTTTCAGCAAATAGTTTTCTGAAAACACCCTGAAGGGTATCACCACTGAAAGTTCCTTCGAATCGGGTGTCGTATGCTTTTATTGGTATAAATATACTATCCCCTTTGTATGCTATGGAATCAGATACTACTTCTTCCTCTCCATTGATGAGGGTTAAATGAGTGTCCTTAATATCGAAGATAAACGGTATTGTTCCGTCTTTTACGGTAAATTCTCCACGCCATTTACCATTTCTCAGGTAATCGTTGTTTTTTTGAGTTCCCGAATTGCAGGCTCCGAAAAGTAATGAAGCCAGAATACCTGCGCCGAATATATATTTCTTCATAATTGTATGTGATTAAGGTCTCAGACCTATTTATTATTTTGATAACTAAAACAACCAAATCATGTTGCAAATTAGAGATGTATCATTAAATACTTTCTATTACTTATTTTTAGCTCTGTTACTTAAAACTATGATACAAAAGTAATGCAAGTTTGATAAATAAAAATCCCTTAAATGTGGTATATTGATAAAAAAAGCAACATGATTATGCTGCTTTAATTTTACGGTAGTATATCGAGGTCTTTATTTCAGAATATCCGACGGATTTAAATTTTCACTTTCAATATCCTTGAAATATCTGTACGTCCCAACTTTTATTTCTTCAGTGGCAGCTTCGTCACATACTATAATTGCTTTGGCATGAAGTTGTAAGGCTGTGATAGTCCACATGTGATTTACCGATCCTTCGATAACCTGAGCTAAAGCTCTGGCTTTGTTATGCCCGTTTACCATGATAAGTACTTCATCGGCATCCATCACCGTTCCAACTCCAACTGTTAAAGCTGTTTTTGGTACTTTATTGATATCATTGTCGAAAAAGCGTGAATTGGCGATAATCGTATCTTTAGTTAATGATTTCATGCGGGTACGAGACGAAAGAGACGATCCGGGTTCGTTAAATGCAATATGCCCGTCGGGTCCTATACCTCCCAGAAAGAGGTCGATACCTCCTGCCATTTTAATTCTGGTCTCGTAGTCTTCACATTCTTTCTCAAGATCAGGAGCATTTCCGTTCAGGATATTGACATTTTCTTTCTTGATATTTATGTGATTGAAAAAATTGCTCCACATAAACGAATGATAACTTTCGGGGTGGTCTTCCTCCAATCCTACATATTCATCCATATTGAATGTAACGACGTTTTCGAAAGAGACTTTTCCTTGCTTATAAAGCTCGATCAAACATTTGTACATACCGAGTGGCGATGATCCTGTCGGTAATCCTAAGATGAATGGTTTGGCTGATGTCGGTTGTGCAGTGTTGATTCTATGAGCAACATAATTTGCTGCCCATTGTGAAATGTTGTTGAAATCAGGTTGAATAATTAATCTCATGAAGGTTGTTTTAGATATTTGTTTATAAAACGAAAAACAGACGCTTTTCGTCTATTCTCCGTTGTGTTTTATAACAATAAATCAAAGAGGTTTATATTCAACAAAGGCTTCAATAGCTTCATAGGATGCCAATCCCAGTTTATGATAGAGTTCGGCTGTTGCGTGATTTCTGTCTTCCGACCGCTGCCAGAATAACCGTTCGTCATTACCTAAAAACGGAGCACTTTCCATCTGCGACTGGTGTTTCAATATAGATAAGCGTTTCGATCTTAGCTCTTCCGGGGAAATGGGTACCGCCATTTCTATATAATCGATTTCCCACTCTGCCCAGGCACCGCGATACATCCAGAACCTGCATTCCTTGAGCCATGTCGCCCCTTCTGATTTAAGTTCATTTATGGCAGCCAGTATTGCATCCAGACAAACTTTGTGAGTTCCATGAGGATCCGCTAAGTCTCCGGCGACAAATACTTCGTGAGGTTGAACCTTTTGCAGGTATGCTTTAACGATGTTAACATCTGCTTGTGTGATGGGGCTTTTCTGCACCTTTCCTGTTTCGTAAAAAGGAAGGTCAAGAAACGTGATATGTGAATCGGGGATGCCTATAAAACGACAGGCTGTAGTCGCTTCCTCCCGGCGTATGCGTCCCTTCATGAACAGTACGTCTTTATTGTCTTCGTCGCCGATATTCTTTTCTTTCATCAGGAAATTCAGCACTTTATCCATTTGCTCCTTCAATGCTTTATCTGACGGATTATATTTCTGTATCACATTGTTGATCAGAGAAGCATAGCGAATCACCTCTTCGTCTCCGACTGCGATATTTCCGGATGTTTGATATGCAACATGTACATCGTGCTTCTGATTGACAAGTCTTTGGAATGTTCCACCCATCGAAATCACATCATCATCAGGATGAGGACTGAATATCACCACCTTCTTAGGATAAGGTTTAGCCCGTTCGGGACGATTAGAATCATCGGCATCGGGTTTACCTCCCGGCCATCCTGTAATTGTATGTTGCAGATCGTTGAAAACCTTGATGTTCACATTATATGCCGAACCGTATAAAGCAAGGAGTTCGCCAAGTCCATTGTCCTGATAATCTTTGTTAGTGAGCTTTAATATCGGCTTGTCAGTTTTGAAGCATAACCATACAATAGCTCTGCGTATAAGCTGATTTGTCCATTCACAGCTGGTTACAAGCCAAGGTTTACTGATGCGGGTCAGATCGTATGCCGCATTCAGATCAGTATATAATCGTATATTCGGATGGTTTTGCAGCCACGAAGCAGGAATAGAGTCACTAACCTCCCCTTCGACTACATCTTTAACACTTTTCGATTTATCTTCACCCCATGCGATCAAAGTAATTTTCTTTGCTTTAAGCATGGTGGATATACCCATTGTGATGGCACTTACCGGAATAGAGTCAGGTGTTCCGAAAGTATTTGCCACTTCTTTTTTAGATTGGTTATCTAATAATATGAGACGGGTTTGAGAGTTTATATTTGAACCCGGAATATTTACTCCGATGTTTCCTCCTCGACCTAAGCCCAGCAAAAGGTAATCAATGCCTCCGGCTTTTTCTATTTGCCGTTCATATTCTTTGCAATGTTCAAAAATAGAGTCTTTGGCTATTGTTCCGTCAGGAGCATATATATTATTCGTATTAATATCTACATGATTCAATAATAATTCCTTTAATATCTGAAGATTGTTACTCGAACCTTTAGCTAGTGGATAATATTCGTAAATACTGAATACAATAACATTCTTAAAACTCAGATTCTCGTCTTTGTGCAGTCTTACCAGTTCCTGATATATGCTTTGAGGAGAATGTCCGCCGGGTAGGGCAAGAACAAAATTTTCGCCGGCAGCCTGCTTTCGTTGTATTTCTTCAGCTATTTTACCGGCGATATAAATAGAGGCTTTTTGAGCCGATTCGTATATCTGTGTGTCAACCTTTTCGAAACGAGTCAAGGCTGTTTGTTCAAAAGCATTAGATGGACGGTAGTACTTTGCAGGAATGCGTTCCAACGTGATTTGAGAACTAAGATCTGTTTTCATTTGATTACAGGTTTTATATTTGCTTCAGTGAATTAAGGTCTCAGACCTTTTTATAACTTTGGTAAGTGTAACAACCAAAGACTGTTGTAAATTAAAAGTATATCATTAAATACTTTCTGTGAATTATCTATAACAAAATGACATCAAATATTGTTTATTAAGCGTGATTTATACCCTAATCATTATGCTTTTTTAGTAAAGATCGGAATTGTTTTCTTAACAAATGTTTTTTAGATGTTCTTTTGTGGAGAATTTTTTAATAATAAAAGGTCTGTAAAAACAGCTCAGCTATGCTTACAAAGTTATCAGGAAGGTCTGTCTCCTTAAAGTCGAATGAAATATTGATTCTAAATTGAAAAAATGTATCTTTGTTCTCCACTATCCACCGGATATAGGGATAGATGTTATCTGTTTTATATCCAGATTATTCGGAGAGGATTGGACTTTGTAAACGATTAAACTGGTCAATAGGCCGACATCTATAATTATGCCTGCAAAAAAGAGCAATAAGAAAAAAAATAATGTAAAAACAGGATCGAAGATACTTCGCTTTTTACGAAGCGAGAGAGGACGTTTCCTTATAGGAGTTTGTATCGTTTTCATAGCATTGTATATGCTGATAGGAATGATCTCTTTCTTTGTAACGGGAGCTGCTGACCAGAGTAAGGTTGTAAATAAGAATTTTATCGATCTCATTATTCATAAACAGGAGATAGCTAACTGGACAGGTGTTGGAGGAGCTTTTGTTGCCGAAGGGCTTATCAATAACTATTTTGGAATATTTACCCTGATTATTCCGCTTTACATTGCTATTGTAGGATTACGTATGATGGGGATTAAAACCCTGTCGTTAGTCAAAGGTTTTGTAATGAGTGCCTTTGTTTTGATCTGGGGTTCGATATTCAGTTCATTTCTCTTAACCAAAATATTTCCCGACAGCCATGTTAAATGGGGCGGAAGCCATGGTTATATCTTAGAGCAGTTGCTGGAGACTACAGTAGGCAGTATCGGTGTGATATTGATTATAGTCATGCTACTGGTAATATTTTCGGTTATTACCAAAAAGACTTCGATGGATTTTTACAGGAACAAATTTCCCGGAGCAAATAAGGATGCAGAGGATATCTCAGATTCTGAATATGATATAGAGGTTCCCGAAGAAGCGATTGAAGAAAAGAAACCTTCTTTAATAGCCCGTTTTATCAATTTGTTTAAACGTAAAGTGCTGTCGGATGCTGGGACGAATGTAGATGAAAAAGAAGAGGGTACGGAAATAGATACGATAAACAGTTATCTCGAAGAGGAGGTCGACTTTGATTCTCTGAATACGGGAGGAGTAAATAAGCCTGTCAATAATCCGATACAGCATACAAGTCTCGATGATGATTTCGAAGTGGTTGTACCCCAGGAAGAGTCGTATGCGCCACGTGCCGAGCAACCCAGAACTGTAGTAACTCCGCCTGTACAGAATACATCTGAAGAACCCGATTTGTTAAATGCAGAAGATACGGAGGAAATGGAAGAGTATGATCCTACAAAAGATTTGTCTCAGTTTCAATTTCCTTCGATGGATTTGCTTAAGATATATGACACAACCGGTAAAGGTGTGGATATGGCTGAGCAGAAGGCTAATAAAGAGAAAATTATCAATACCCTGAGAAATTATGGTATTGAGATTACCAATATCAAAGCAACAGTAGGTCCTACTATTACATTGTATGAAATAGTACCTCAGGCAGGAGTCCGTATTTCGAAAATCAGAAATCTGGAAGACGATATTGCACTCAGCCTTTCGGCTCTTGGTATTCGTATTATTGCGCCGATGCCCGGAAAAGGAACAATCGGGATAGAAGTTCCGAACAAGGATGCACAGATTGTGTCTATGCAGTCGGTTATTGCTTCGAAACGTTTTCAGGAATGTACTTATGATCTGCCCGTGGCTTTGGGTAAAACCATTACCAATGAGATATTTATGTTCGACCTTTGCAAGATGCCTCACTTGTTGGTGGCAGGTGCTACAGGGCAGGGTAAATCCGTTGGTCTAAATGCTATTATCACTTCTCTTCTTTACAAAAAGCATCCTGCCGAAATGAAGATGGTGTTGGTAGACCCTAAGATGGTAGAGTTTAATATTTATTCTACTATTGAAAAACACTATCTGGCAAAACTGCCCGATGCAGAAAAAGCCATTATCACCGATGTAACGAAGGTCACTCAAACATTGAATTCTTTAACCAAAGAAATGGACGATCGTTACGAATTATTGATGGCGGCAAATGTGAGGACGATCAAAGAATACAACGAAAAATTCAGAAAACGGAGATTGAACCCTTTAAAAGGACACCGTTTCCTTCCTTATATAGTAGTTATTATTGACGAGTTTGGTGACTTGATAATGACTGCCGGAAAAGAAATAGAAATGCCTATTGCTCGTATTGCGCAAAAAGCCCGTGCGGTTGGTATCCATATGATTATAGCAACACAACGTCCGACAACAAATATTATCACGGGTACGATAAAGGCAAACTTCCCTGCACGTATGGCTTTCCGTGTGACATCGCAGATCGACTCGCGTACGATTCTTGATATGTCGGGTGCTAATCAGCTGATCGGTCGCGGAGATATGCTCTTTTCGCAGGGTAGCGATCTGGTTCGTATTCAGTGCGCTTTTGTGGATACGCCTGAAGTGGAAGAAATAACACAATATATAGGAAAACAACAGGGATATGCCCATGCTTTTGAACTGCCCGAATTTGTAGGAGCAGGGGATGATGACAGACCGGGAGCGGTTGACTTGAGTGACAAAGATCCATTGTTTGAAGAAGCTGCCCGTTTGATCGTGGTGCATCAACAAGGTTCTACTTCTTTGATTCAGCGTAAATTTTCTATCGGTTATAACCGTGCCGGACGATTGATGGATCAGCTCGAGGCTGCGGGTATTGTTGGCCCTACACAAGGCAGCAAACCCCGTGATGTGCTTATCGCAGATGAATATAGTCTTGAGCAGAAGATCAACTCGATATAAGAACGTGTTTGATTCATATTTATCTATAGTAAGATATTCTTTGAATAACTGAAAAAAATTGAGAAAAGGAAAACGATGCCACCTGATAAAGTACATTTTCGGTGTCACTTTTGTAACCTTTTTTGAAGAATCACCCCAAACCCCAGAAGGGGCTTTCTGAGTTTTAGTAGACAGAAGGGTAAAAGAAAACATCGGGAAGTATGTAATTTAAAGTAACCTTTGTTACCTTTTGTGGAAATTACACTTAAGTCTTGTTGGGATACAGATCCTGATTTTTGAAAACAACAACTGAACACTATGGATTTTCGGACTGTTATAAAGCCGGAACAGCGAGGACGGCTCAGAAGTTTTGTCGGTAAAGAATACTTTATATTGAAACGAAAACTACGTTGGATGAAAGATTCTTCCCTGTATAGTTTTGTAGATATAAAGAATGAAGACTGCGAGTATTCATTGATAAAACACAGATCGTTGCTATTACGTCCGTTGAAAGATGTGGATATGCATCTTCAGCATAACAAAATAACCAATCTGCGGTTAGCTATCGAAAAGCTTAATGGGACAGTGATTCATTCGGGAAAACTATTTTCTATCTGGCGTCAGGTTGGACGTCCCTCTAAGCATAAAGGGTATCTCGAAGGCTTGGCTCTGCATAACGGACAGATATTGTCAGACATAGGCGGAGGTTTGTGTCAACTTGGAAATCTTCTTTATTGGATGGCTCTTCATTCCGATCTGGAAGTGACGGAGCGTTGGAGGCACAGTTTTGATGTGTTTCCGGATGTCAACAGAAAGATTCCATTTGCATGTGGTGCGACATTGTCTTATAATTATATTGATTTGCAGTTGACAAATAATACATCAGCGAGTTATCGCATTAATTTGTGGCTCGATGATAAATATCTGAATGGCGAATTGTTGACCAATATACCTGTTGACAGCAGATATGAGGTCTTCGAAACAGATCATCAGATCAAGCAGCAATGGTGGGGCGGATATACCCGTCATAATAAAATATGGAAGAGAAAAATAAATCTGGAGGATAATGGTATAGAGGAAACATTGGTATCCGAAAATCATGCAATAATGATGTATAATCCTCTGTTATCAGATTAAACGTTTGGTAAATTGGACAGTCAAAATAAGAAACTCTGAAAAATGAAAATAAAATTTATATTACTTTTCTTTATCTGCATAATAATGCAGGTATCTGCTCAGGATGCAAGACAAATTCTGGATAAAGCAAGTGCCGCTTATAATAAAGCCGGAGGAATGCACGCCGTATTTACTGTGAATATAGAGGAGGTAAAGCAAAAGGTTACTCACAGTCAGGATGGTGAGGCTTATCTGAAAGGGAATAAGTTTAAAATAAATGTGCCTGATGGAATTACCTGGTTCGATGGTAAAACCCAGTGGGTATATGCAAAAGGAGGTGATGAAGTGAATGTGAGTAATCCTACCGGTGATGAGCTGGCAGGTGTTAGCCCTTCTGTTCTTTTGAGCATATATAAAACAGGATATAAGCTGAACTATAAAGGAGAGAAGAAAGAAGGTGGGAAAACTGTTTTGGTTGTGGATCTTATCCCTGTGAAGATAAAAGAATACAGCAAGATGACAGTAACCCTTGACAAGGCTACTTATCTGTTTACATCAGTGAGCCTGTACGGAACAAGTGGAGTAAATAACTATCTGAAAATACGGAAGCTGCAGTCGGGAATGAACTTGCCTGATGCAACGTTTATCTTTAATAAGAAAGAATATCCGAATGTGGATATTATCGACTTACGCTAAATACGAATTGGATAGAATTTGTTTATCTTTATATAGAAAATAAGTAACTATTAAAGTTTGTTTTGATAAGTTATATCTATATCTTTGTTCTCAATATTGAAAATAACAAATAAAATATACAAACATTATGAGCGAAAAAGTACGTTGTCTGATCATTGGTTCAGGTCCTGCCGGATATACTGCGGCAATTTATGCATCAAGAGCAAATCTTTCTCCGGTTCTTTATGAGGGTATCCAACCCGGAGGGCAGTTAACAACAACTACCGAAGTTGAGAATTTCCCCGGATATCCTGAAGGTATTACCGGAACAGAATTGATGGAAGACCTGAAAAAACAAGCCTCTAGGTATGGCGCAGACGTTCGTAACGGTATTGTTACCGCTGCCGATCTGAAGTCTACCCCTAAAAAGGTTACAGTTGACGGAAAGACTGAAATTGAAGCCGATACTGTTATTATTTCTACGGGAGCAACAGCTAAATATCTGGGCTTGCCCGATGAAGCTAAATATGCAGGTATGGGAGTTTCTGCCTGTGCTACTTGTGATGGATTCTTTTATCGTAAAAAAGTGGTAGCCGTAGTAGGTGGTGGAGATACTGCCTGTGAAGAAGCAATTTATCTTTCGGGATTGGCAAGCAAAGTATATCTTATTGTGCGTAAGCCATTTTTGAGAGCTTCTAAAGTAATGCAGGACAGGGTTGAAAAGAACGAGAAGATAGAAATTCTATATAATACAAATACTCTTGGCCTATTTGGTGAAAATGGAGTGGAGGGTGCACATTTGATCCGTTTTAAAGGTGAGGCTAACGAAGAGAAGTTCGATATTACTATCGATGGGTTCTTCCTTGCGATAGGGCACAAGCCCAATACCGATATTTTTGCAGGTCAGTTAGACCTTGATGAAGTAGGATACATCAAGACTCAGCCTAACCTGACAGCTACAAATATTCCCGGAGTGTTTGCTGCCGGTGATGTTGCCGACCCTATTTTCCGTCAGGCTATTACAGCAGCCGGAAGTGGTTGTAAAGCAGCTATCGAAGCGGAACGCTTTTTAGCAGACTAATGAATCTGCACTGTATATAAGTAAAAGGGAGGATAAACATAGTTTATTCTCCCTTTTGTGGTATTATAGTCCGTGTTTATTCAGCTAATGAGTTCCATCCCTGAGCTTTGAGCTCGATCTCCGTTCCATCTCGGGTTTCGAGAGCAAGACCTAGTGACTCATTGGTTATATGACCAATGATATGTACTCCTTTCATCTTCGATACGATCTCGTGTTTATGAAGAGGTACGGTGAACAGTAGTTCGTAGTCTTCTCCTCCACTTAGAGCGACAGTTGTGACATTCAGGTTGAATTGTTCAGCCATAGATGCGGTCTGATAATCGAGAGGAATACGTTCTTCATATATCCGGCATCCTGTTTTGCTCTGTGTACAGATATGTATCAGTTCGGAAGATAGTCCGTCTGAAATATCGATCATAGATGTTGGGACGATATTCTCGGCAGCAAGAGCCGCTACTATATCTTTACGGGCTTCGGGTTTCAGCTGCCTTTCCAACAAGTACTCTTTACCTGCAAAGTCGGGTGTGAAATCGGTTTTGCCATCAAATACAGCTTTTTCTCTTTCCAGTAATTGTAGACCCATATAGGCTGCACCAAGATCTCCCGATACACAAATGATGTCGGTTTCTTTTGCTCCGTTTCGTTTCACAATCTTACCTTCTGCTCCTTCTCCGATACAGGTTATCGAGATAGTCAAGCCGGTTAGTGAGGCCGAAGTATCGCCGCCGACAAGGTCTACCCCATATTCTTCACATGCAAGATAAAGTCCTGCATAGAACTCATCCATATCTTCGACAGAGAATCGCTTTGAAACACCTAATGATACTGTTATCTGTTTAGGTTGACCATTCATCGCATATACGTCCGAAAAATTGACGACCGCGGATTTGTAGCCTAAATGTTTAAGTGGCACATATACCAAATCGAAGTGTACGCCTTCTAATAGTAAGTCGGTTGTGACAAGGACGCGTTTGTCCTTGTCATCAGTATATGAAAGTATAGCGGCATCATCTCCTACTCCTAAAACAGAGCTGTTGTTGCGCAGCTCTATTTTTTCGGTTAAATGCTTTATCAATCCGAATTCGCCTAAATGAGCGATTTCGGTACGTTTGGTATTCTGCATTAGTTGAGTCTCTTGATAACTTCTTTGATAATGAAAGCCATTTTGGGCTGTGCTATTTTAGCTGCTTCTTGTACTTCTTCATGAGTAACTTCCACAATCTTGCCAATAATACCTATATCGGTAATGATGGAAAAGGCAAGGACTTGCATCTTGGCATGGTTAGCCACGATTACCTCCGGTACCGTAGACATACCCACTGCATCACCTCCTATAATACGGAAGTAATTGTACTCGGCGGGAGTTTCGAAAGTCGGGCCCGAAGTTCCGATATATACTCCGTGCTGAAGTTTGATCTCGTTTTCTTTAGCAATTTCCATTGCCAGAAGACGAAGGTTTTTGTCGTAAGCATTGCTCATGTCAGGGAAACGGGTTCCCAGTTCATTGAAGTTTTTGCCTCGAAGTGGGTGTTCCGGAAACAGGTTGATGTGATCGTCGATCAGCATAATATCTCCAACATCGAAACTTCCGTTCATTCCTCCTGCGGCATTCGACACAAACAGGTATTTTACTTGTAAAGCCTGAAACACACGAACGGGAAATGTTACTTCCTTCATGTTGTATCCTTCATAATAATGGAAGCGTCCCTGCATGGCGATAACTTCTTTTTCTCCAAGTTTGCCAAAGATCAGTTTTCCGCTGTGTCCTTCGACAGTCGATACCGGAAAATTAGGGATTTCGTTATACGGGATCTCTCTCTTGTCGGTAATTGCGTTAGCAAGCTCTCCAAGTCCGGTTCCCAAAATGATAGCATATTCGGGTATATTGCCTACTTTATTCCTGATGTAGTTGGCCGTTTCTTGTATTTTCTCTAACATGTTCTGTTATTTTATTATTAAATATTTCTTTATCGTGTTCATTAACAAAGATAACCTCTATAGGCAGATAATAGAGCATTTCTTTGAAAGATTTATCCAGATTAACAAAAGATTTCAATCTGGCAGCGTCTTTTTCTGTAGTGATGATCATTTTCTCTCTTTTACCTAACGAGTTTACCTTTTCTTCTATCAAGGTGATGTCTTTATCGCTAAATTGATAATGATCTGAGAATATCATCTTTTCGGCTTTCTTTGCATGCCTGCGGATCTTTCGTTCGAAAGGTTTCGGATTAGCAATGCCTGCAACGATGAGTACATCTTTATTCGATATCTCATTTAAAGATAATTTGGGCTTATCTGTATTAAACACAGGGGTAAGAAGTCCATACTGAAAAGAGGTGAAGAATAGATTCTGATATGGATATAAGTGTAAGTCCTTAGATAAGATTCGCTGATCCAATGGGTTCGTAGAGGTTGGGCATTTGGTTATGATCACGATATCGGCTTTCTCTGCATAATGAGCAGGCTCTCTAAGGCGTCCGGCCGGGAGCAAAGCATCGTGAGTCATGAGACGGTTGAAATCTGTCAGTAAAACCGTAAAGGAAGGCTTTACATACCGATGTTGGAAGGCATCGTCAAGAAGTATGACATCGGGCTGTTCATTATCCGGAAGAGATAGAAGATTCTCTATTCCCCGTTGTCGCTTACTGTCTACTGCGACCAAAATATCCGGATACTTATTCTTAATCTGGTAAGGTTCATCGCCAATCTGAGACGCTGTAGAATCGGGTGTCGCTAAAATATATCCCGATGATTTTCGTTTATATCCCCTGCTTAATACGGCTACTTTATAATTTGTTTTGAGCAGAGAAATTAAGTATTCGGTATGAGGTGTTTTCCCTGTTCCGCCTACCGTAATGTTTCCGATGCATATAACAGGTACAGGATATTCTTTTTGCTTTAGAATTTTCCAGTCGAAAAGCTTATTACGTATAAATACAATAAGACCGTACATCCATGATAATGGAAGCAGCCACTTATTGATATGTAAATTTTTGATATTTGTCACAGGCATTACTGTATATCGAGATCATAAGGCATACGAGCCTGTATGAAATCTTGTTCTTTTAAGTTGTTTATTTCTTTTATTGTTTTAAGTAGCTGAAAATCATTGCCCAAATATTCTTTTAAGGCGCGGGTTGCAAACTGGTCTTTTCCTGATTTCAGGAGCGTGCCAAGCATTCCCGGTTTACGAGGATATTCATGTGTCGAATATTCCTGAGTATTGCTCAGTTTGGCCGCTTCTTTTACAGCATCGTCAATTCCGCCGATAGCATCCACCAATCCTATTTTCAGCGCTTGCTGACCTGTCCAGACTCTGCCTTCTGCAATCTTTTCCAACTGGTCTTTTGGTATATTTCTGCCTTCTGAACATCTGGTCAGGAACAGATCATATCCCCGGTTGATATATTGCTGCAGTATTTCTTTTTCTTCGGAAGACATAGGTCGTGTGACATTTCCGAAATCAGAAAACTTATTAGTCTTCACCTTGTCAAAGGTAAGCCCTATTTTATTGGTAAGCCCCTCCATATTTGGAAACATACCGAATATACCGATAGATCCCGTTAATGTGGTTGGCTGTGCAAATATCTTTGTCGCATTGCTGGATATGTAATATCCCCCTGAAGCGGCATATCCACCCATTGATACTACAACAGGTTTAGATGCTTTGAGTTCGGTAATGGCTCTCCATATCTGTTCCGATGCGTAAGCACTCCCTCCGGGAGAGTTTACCCTGAATACTACGGCTTTTACATCTTCATCTTTTTTCAGTTTCTCAATTTGACGGATCAGGTATTTGTCATTGATGTCTGACGAACTGTTTCCGCTCACAATAGATCCTTCTGCATACAGAATTGCGATTTGGTCTTTTGATTCCGATTCCTTCGGATCATCCACCGATTGCATATTGTCTATGGTTGCAACATGAACATCCTTCGATGATTCTACATGAAGCAATGTTTTTAAGTATTCTTTGACATCGGTTTCATACATTAAGGTATCAGCCAGATTGTTTTCTATGACAAAAGAGCTTGCCCTGAAAGCCGGAAGAGTATCAGTCAACTGATTCAGTTTTTCTACAGATATATTTCTCGATGAGGATATACCTTTTAACACAGTTGACCAGATGTCATTCGCAAAAGTAGTTACCTGCTCGCGGTTGGCATCACTCATTTTATCAAGCATATAGGGCTCTACTGCCGATTTGTATGTTCCGACTTTGAATATCTGCATCTCTACCCCGATCTTATCAAGTAAGCCCTTATAGAATGTAGGACTCACGGCAAGTCCATGCAGGTCGAGTGTTCCCTGAGGATTCATGATTACTTTGTCTGACACAGATGCTACAAAATATCCGCTCTGAAGGTAATCATCTGCATATGAAATAATGAATTTTCCCGTGGATTTGAAGTCTATCAGTGCATTCCTTATTTCGACAAGAGAAGCGCTCGGAGCGGTGAAATATCCCGATCGGATGTATATCCCCTTGATTTTATCGTTGTCTTTGGCTTTTTTGATAGCGGAAAGTATATCTGTTAAGCTTATTTCGGGACTGCCTCCTATATCCAGATAGTCATATATAGGGTTAGGTGTAACTTTGTCTTTCATTACACCGGATAATTTGATCGTGAGTACAGTATTATCCTTGAGTGAATATGAGTCTGAGAATATTCCTGTAAACCCTACAATGATTAAAACAGCTATACCTCCGATAATAAGGCAGCTGATTAACACTCCGGCTATTACAGCCAGAACACTTTTGAAAAATTTCTTCATACAAAAGCAAAATATATAAAAAGCAAAATCACGGACTTATAACAAATGTAAGAAAAAAGATGAAAGTAACCTAATCAACTCACATTCTGTTATGGTATAATCTTTTTGACTCAAAAGGTAACAAAAGTAACAGGATCAATAAACAATAATCAGTTAGTCATTATTAATTATGCTTACCTCTCTGTTCCCTAAAGGGGATGTCTTCGACTCAGCAAAGCCTCTTCTGGGGTTTGAGGCGATTCTTCAAAAAAGGTTACAAAAGTGACACCGAAAATGTATTTTTTCGATTGTTAATTTATTGGCATATTTTTAAATTTAGACCCCAGCCGTTTAAAGATCTCTTTTTACATAGATAAAAATTTTCATAGATCTTATTTATGATCTATCCGATGATTTTCGGCAATAACTGATTTGTGAATCAGTGTTGATACACGTTTGAATACAAGATGTATGCTTATTAATTTGTGGGTTGATATAAAGGAAATAAACAGAGCAAAACTTACCATGATCAGAGTTACATTCATAAAGGACAACCAGCCGAATTTGAATAGGACAATCCCGGTTAATGATCCGGTAAGACTTGATCCGGCATAATAAAATAACCAATATAAACAGGTGGCGCTGCTTTTTGCTTTTTCGGCATGCAGCGAAACAATACGACTAGCCATGGTATGTGCGCTGAAGAAAGCAAAAGTCATCAGTCCCAGGCCGAAAACGATTGTCCATAACTGCATGGTTTGAAGTAAGAACAGACCGGCGATCATCAATATCAATGATCCTTTGAGAAGTAATACGGGGCTTATCTTATCAGACCAGCTGCCTGTAAGTATCGATCCGGCGACTCCGGTTATGTACATCAGGAAGACCATAGCCACAACATAGTGAGGTAGGGCAAACTGAGGCGACTCAAGGATAAAGTCGAGATAATTGTAGATACTTACAAATACCCCCATAATCATTGCTGCGACAAAATACATACCTAAGAAAAGAGGGTCTTTCAGGAAGGTCTTCATTTGAGAGAGCTTTTCATTAAAATGAACCTGCTTAGGTTCGAAGTGATGTGATTTTGGAAACCTTCTCATGAATACAAAGCTGAGACCCAGACTTATTATCCCGATTATTGCTGTAGCATATCGCCAGTCGCTCCATCCCGAAATAAGAATGGCTATTACACGTCCCGACATTCCGCCGATAGTGTTTCCGCTAAGATAAAGGCTTATTGCCAAGCCGATAACTGCAAGGCTGACTTCTTCCGACAGATAAGCCAAAGCTACTGCCGATACTCCTGAGAGAACAAGTCCTTTCATGAAATTAATGGCTACAAGCATCGGAAAATTCCAAACAAATGCAGAGCCGATAGTCAAGAGTGAAGATATAAATAAAGTGATAGTCATTAACTTTTGCCGTGAGATAGCATCAGCCTTAAAAGCAAATATAAACAACCCGACAGCCATACCTATGGTTGTTGAGGAAACGGCTAAACTGCTCATCGCCGGAGTTATATCAAAATCATTGCATAGATACGAGAGCATTGGCTGAAATAAATACAACTGAGCAAAAACAGATAACCCTGATATAAATATACAATTTCGGATTTGTTTGAATCTTTTTGAGTGTTTTCCTGCTTTGTCAGATTGAGCAGGATAATCATCTTCGTCGTTTTCTTTAATGTCTAAAACAATCTCTTTCATTACTGCTTTTCTTTTATCAATTGCAAAGTTACTTATATCAAAAATTATAGATAGATTTGTAAAAAGGTATTTTTCGATAGTAACCATAGGTAAAACCGATTGATTGTATGGAACTCCGGCAACTAAGGTATTTTGATAAGGCAGCCGAATTGCTCAACTTTACTGAGGCTGCACGTGTGCTTTTTATATCGCAAAGTACATTGTCTCAGCAGATAAAGCAATTGGAGGATGAATTGGGGGTACTTTTGTTTGACAGGGTAGGAAAACACATTGTACTGACAGAAGCGGGTGCATCTTTTCTTCCTTATGCACGAAAAACAATATTGGATTCGGAAAACGGCAAGCAGATAATTTTGGATCTGCAAGGTTTACAAACCGGAGTGCTTAATATTGGAGTAACATACAGTCTGAGTTCTTTATTGACAAAGGCTTTGATCAGCTTCTCAAAAAAATATCCCCAAATACATGTTGAGATTATGTTCGCCACATCCGAAGAATTGGTTGAAAAATTGATAAACAACAAAGTCGATTTTATTTTGTCATTGGAAGCCGAGAATATAGACCCTTCTTTCGAGGTAGTTCCCCTGTTTGAATCGAACCTGCATTTAGTCGTTCATCAGTCTCATCGACTGTCTAAACTCAAGACTGTAACATTGAACGAAATCGGACAATTCTCGCTTCTTCTTCCATCTAAAGGGTTTATTACACGCCGTGTTTTAGATGCTATTTTCAAAAAGAAACGATTGAGTCCGTTTATTAATATCGAGTTGAATGATGTTCATTCCATATTGCATCTTGTAAATACCGGACACTGGATAACAATAGTCTCTCTGGCTTCGATCAAAGATCAGCCCGAATTGGTTGCTATACCCATAGATACAGATGAAGATTTATCAACACATGCTTCTTTGTTTTGGGCCAGAGGAGCCTACCGTAAGAAATCGGCGTTGGCCTTTGCCGAGATTTTATCGAATCGTGAGTTGTAAATATAATATTGCGGTGTATTGATCGTTTAAAAGAAGACGGTATAATTGAATAGGGATATGTGTGTTAATCTAAATTTATTACATTTGCCATAACTAAGTAGCAGAAAGTATTTAATGATATACTTTCTATTTATAGTAGTCTTTGATTTTTATACTTGCCAAAGCAATAAAAAGGTCTGAGGACTTATATTAGGTAACAGTCAGTATGTAATGATGTATTTAGGTGATAACAGTCTGTTGATTCTGTACTTGTAAATTAAATAAAAAGGTCTGAGACCTAAAAAAAAAATCAGTATTCACTAAAATTTATATAGCTCATGAGAAAGCATATTATCTCAGGATTTATGACCCTGTCGGCTCTTCTTGTTTTACTATTGGTAAACTCGTGCCGGAGCGAAGGTCCCCGGACAATTAATCCCGAATTTGCACGGTATATAGCAGCCTTTACATACGGAGCTGTGTCATCATCTTCATCTATTCAGATCGAATTAAATCAGGATATGCCTGCCGTAGAATTGAATAAGGAGATAGACGAAGACCTATTCGAGTTTTCGCCTAAAATAAAAGGTAAGGCGTATTGGACAAGTTCCCGTTCTATCAAATTTGTACCCGACGCCGGAGAATTGAAGCAGGGCGAGATATATGATGCTTGGTTTAAACTGGATAAAGTTTTACAAGTCGAAAAAGACTTCAAGGAGTTTTATTTTTATTTCAAAGTGCCTGAGCAGAATTTTACTGTAGATCTATTGCCTTATTCGCCCACGAAAGACAATGACCTGACATGGAATACCGTGCAGGGTACTATTTCTTTTGCCGATGATGCTCAGATAGCTGATATCGAAAAGATGTTTAAGGTCGAAGGCAATCCCAATGACGCGAAAGTAAAGGTGTCGCCTACCGAAACTACGGGGAGGTATGCCCTTACTATTGATAGTCTGAAACGGACAAATCAGGATTTGGTTTATATCCTAAGGGTAGACGGAAGTGCAGTCGGCGCAAAAAAAGAACCCGAAAAACTGCAAATAAATATTCCGGGAATCAAACAGAATACATTCTCGGTGGTTGATGTACGTACAGCTTACGAACCTACCGAATGTATACGTATTACTTTCAGCGATCCGTTATCAAGTAATCAGAATATTCAAGGTCTTGTAACACCGAACGGAGCAGAGAATTTTTCGTACGACATACAGAAAAATGTTCTGAAACTATATCTTGATGGAACAAACAGTGCTTCAAATATTGATTTGAGCATCTATAAGGAACTGAAAAGTGCCGGAGGTAAATCTCTGGATAAAACATATAGCTACAGTCTTTCGGTAGAGAAAAACAAGCCGGATGTTAAATTATTGAACTCCGGTAATATCCTGCCTAATTCGGATCACCTGAATATTCCTTTTCAGGCTGTGAATTTATGGGCGGTGGATGTATCTATCGTCAAAATATATGAAAATAATATACTAGGTTATTTGCAATCGAACAATATTGGCGGATCGGAAGAGTTGCGTCGTTTTGGGCGGCTGGTTCTCAAAAAACGTATCCGTTTGGATGAAGACCGTACGATGAAACTGAATGAATGGAATAATTTCTCTCTGGATTTATCTACTCTCATAAAGCAAGATCCGGGAGCTATCTACAGGGTATTGTTTACATTCAAACAGGAGTATTCGTTATATCCATGTGGCGGAATGATTCCGCAGGTTCCTCAGGATGCAGGGCTCCAACGCTTTGATAATAATATGTCGGAAGAAGATGAAGCTGTTTGGGATCAGCCTTACTCATATTATTACGATCCTACAGATTGGGAGGATTATAACTGGGAAGAGCGGGAAGATCCTTGTAAAAAGAGCTATTATACAAACCGTAAAGCCGATTGTGTAGTTCTTGCGTCCAATATAGGGATGGTTGCCAAAATAGGTTCGGAAAAGAAAGTACAGATTGCTCTGACTGATATTCTTACAACTAAACCATTGTCGGGAGCCGAAGTGGATGTTTATAATTACCAGATGCAGCGGATAGGTTCGGGTAAGACCGACGGAGACGGATTTGCTTCGATAGCCTATCAGGGAGGAGTGCCCTTCGTTATTGTCGCATCAGATGGAAAGGAGAAAGGGTATCTGAAAGTAACCTCAAATATGTCGCTTTCATTGAGTAACTTCGATGTCAGTGGAAAAGAAATCGAAAAAGGTCTGAAAGGTTATATCTATGGTGAACGGGGAGTCTGGCGTCCGGGTGATTCTATTTATCTCACATTCATTTTGGATGATAAAGGAAATGAATTACCAAAAGGGCATCCGGTATCTCTCGAACTATATACTCCTACAGGACAATTGTATTATAAGGGGGTGAATACTTCCGGTATAAACGGGTTCTATCCGTTTAAATTAACTACCGATGCTAATGCTGTTACCGGTAACTGGCGGGCATTGATAAAAGTGGGAGGAGCTACATTTTCCAAAACAGTAAAAATCGAAACCGTTAAGCCTAACAGGCTCAAAATACGTCTGAACGTAGGCGAGGTGATAGATGCAAGCAGAGGATCGTTCTCTTCGAGTTTGTCTTCGCAATGGTTGCATGGAGCACCGGCTGCCAATCTGAAAGCAACGGTAGAAATGACTTTGTCGTATCTGGGTAATCCGTTTAAAGGATATGAGGCATATTCATTTAATAATCCCGCGAATAAATTCAATTCCGATACATATACTATATTCGATGGACGGTTAGATGCTGGAGGTAACTCCAACGTATCGGCTCAGCTGCCTCCTGCGGTAAATGCTCCGGGTATGCTGAAAGCAAATTTTGTATCGAGAGTGTTCGAATCAGGTGGAGACGCTAGTATTTATACTCAAACTGCTGCTTATTCGCCTTATCCGGCTTATATCGGGTTGAAATCTCCGGCTGAATCGGATTATGATATGCTCGAAACGGATAAAGATAATATGATAGATGTCGTAACACTTACGGCAGATGGCCGATCTATAAATCGTTCGGGCATCAACGTGAAGGTATATAAAGTAAACTGGTCGTGGTGGTGGAACCGTAATGATGATGACCTGTCGTCATATGTGAATAATACTTCTGCCAATATCGTACTGGATGAAGATATATCCACGTCGGGAGGTAAAGCCCGTGTGAAATTTCGTGTCAATTATCCCGAATGGGGACGTTATTTGGTATTAGCTACAGATAAGGGAGGACATACCTCGGGTAAAATACTCTATATAGATTGGCCTTCGTGGAGAGGACGTGCTGATAAACAGGATGCCAGCGGTTTGACAATGCTGTCATTCTCGACAGATAAACGTTCGTACAATGTAGGAGAAAAGGCTACGGTAATTCTTCCCAAAAGTTCCGATGGACGGGCTTTGATAAGTATCGAGAACGGATCGAAAGTATTGTCACGCAATTGGGTAAAAACAAGCGCAGGAGAAGATACTAAGTATACTTTTGAAGTAACAGAGGATATGACCCCTAACTTCTATATTTTTGCGACATTGTTACAACCCCATGCCCAGACAGACAATGATCTGCCTATACGTATGTACGGAGTATTAAACATAAGTGTTGATAATAAGAATACAATACTTTCACCGGTAATTACGATGCCGAATGAACTTCGTCCCGAAAAAGAGTTTACGGTGGCTGTATCCGAAAAAAATAAGAAAGAAATGACCTATACTCTTGCCGTTGTGGATGAAGGGTTATTGGATTTGACATCATTCAAGACTCCAAATGCATGGAGTGATTTTTATGCCCGTCAGGCGTTAGGAGTCCGCACATGGGATATGTTCGATATGGTAGTGGGCGCTCAAACCGGAAAACTAGGACCCCTGTTGAGTATCGGTGGTGATGAGGCCTTAAAGCCCTCGACTAATCCTGTAAATCGATTTAAGCCTATTGTTAAGTACCTGGGGCCATTTACCTTGAAAAAAGGAGAAAACAAGAACCATAAGATAAAACTCGATCCTTATGTAGGTTCGGTACGGGTGATGGTTGTTGCCGGAAATACCGACGGAGCATACGGTAGTGCAGAAAAAACAGTACAGGTAAAAAATCCGTTAATGGTATTGTCTACTCTGCCTCGTGTTGCGGGTCCTGATGAAGAAATAATGCTTCCGGTGAATGTATTTGCCATGGACAAAAAGGTCAGGAATGTAAATGTTACCGTGCATGCGGCGAATGGACTGATGCAATTTGTGGACGGTACATCCAAATCGGTAACATTCACAGAAGTCGGAGATAAGGTTGTTTATTTCAAAGTGAAAGTGGCTAAGAAAACCGGAGCTGAGAAGATTACAATAAAAGCAACCGGAGGAGGTGAAACTTCGAATGAAACAATAGATATCGAGGTTCGTAATCCAAATCCGGCGATATTGCTTACATCCGAAGCCTTAGTCGGCTCGGGGCATAGCGAAGATCTGTCAATCTCTATGGATTATCCGACTGCCGGTGATTGGGCTAAACTCGAAGTGTCTCGTATGCCGGGAGTTAACCTGAGTAAAAATATGGATTACCTGTTCAGTTATCCGTATGGATGTTCAGAACAAGTTACATCGAGAGCATTCCCTTTGTTGTATGTAAGTGCATTCAGAACGTTTACAGACAAAGAGAGTGAGCGCATGAAGTATGTAATAAATGAAGCCATAAAGATATTGACAGCTCGTCAGATGGGTGACGGAGGTATTGTTTACTGGCCCGGAGCATCCTACCCTGCCGAATGGGTGACTACATATGCAGGACATTTCTTGGTAGAAGCTCAGAATAAAGGATATAATGTGCCCGAATCGGTCATCTCGAAATGGAAACAGTTCCAGAAAAAAGCCGCTCAGAAATGGAATAGGGGAGACTTGTATAGTTCATACTATAGCTATTCGATGAGCGATTTGCAGCAAGCTTACCGTTTGTATACATTGGCTTTGGCAAATCAACCCGAATTGGGAGCGATGAACCGCCTGAAAGAAATGAGCGGATTATCGGTACAGGCTCGCTGGCGATTAGCTGCCGCTTATCTTCTGGCGGGTAAAAAAGATGCTGCCAGACAATTGATAAACGGCGCGAATCTGGTGATCGAAAATTATTCGGTATATAACAATACGTATGGAAGTCCGGCTCGTGATATGGCGATGATAATGGAAACAAACCTGTTGATGGGAGAAACATCCAAAGCATTGTCTATTGCACCTAGAGTTTCGGAAGAATTGAATTCTTCCTATATCTCAACTCAGAGTGCGGCTTACGGATTGATAGCTATGTCGAAACTTGCAGAAAAAATGGGTAAAGGTATTATTGCGTTTGAATGGTCTCTGAACGGTGTTTCTCAGAAATCGCAAAGTTCTGGATTGGTATATCAGGAATTCTCGATCAAACCGCAAGAGAATATAAATGTGAACTTTACGAATAAGGGGCAGGGACAATTATATGTTCGTCTGGTTGGTCGTACACAACCTCTTACAGACAAATCCGAACCGAAGAGTGATGGTATCAATCTGTATGTGAAATATGTGGATGAAAATAATAACGAGATAGATGTGAAATCGCTGCGTCAGGGTACAGAGTTTTATGCAGTAGTAGTCATACAGAATGTATCCGGTGAAGCTATAACAGACCTTGCTTTGAATCAGATATTCCCGTCAGGATGGGAGATATTCAATAATCGTTTGTTCAATTCGGGAGCAAATACATCGTCTTTCACTTATCAGGATATCAGGGATGATCGTGTAATGACATTCTTCAACCTGGGCTACGGATATTCAACAACTGTGAAGATTCGTTTGCAGGCGGCTTATTGCGGACGATTCTATTTACCCGCTGTATCCGGAGAGGCTATGTATAATGCTCGCACCCAAAGCCGTACAAGTGGTATGTGGGTAGAGGTGGTACAATAATAGATTTACTGATTTCAATACTATAAAAAAATGGGAGCTGATTTTATTCAGCTCCCATTTTTTTATAGTATTGAAACAACTTATCTCACATTAGCTATACTGATAATATCAGAAAATACACCGGCAGCCGTTACGCTTGCACCAGCTCCATATCCTTTTATGATCATCGGATACTCGTTATATCTTTCGGTCGTAATCTGTATGATATTGTTGCTGCCTTCGAGTTCATAAAAAGGATGGCTCAGATCTACTTCCTGTAATCCGACTTGGCACGCTCCATCTTCGTATTTAGCAACAAAACGAAGGCGTTTTCCTTCCGACTCAAGTTTTTTGCGGCGTTGTTCAAATTGTTCATCCATCTGGTTTATGTTATTCCAGAATTCCTCCAAACTTCCGTCAAAATATTTCTGAGGGATAAATAGGTTTACATTTACATCTTTCTGTTCTACTTCATATCCGGCTTCACGGGTTAGTATGACCAGTTTTCGTACAACATCTGTTCCTGATAGGTCTACACGGGGATCAGGCTCTGCAAATCCGGCTTCTTTAGCCATTTTAATTGTTTCGCTGAATGGGATGCGGTCATTCATTGTATTGAAGATAAAATTGAGAGTTCCCGATAATACAGCTTCTATCTTGATGATCTTATCTCCCGAATTGATCAATGAGTTCATTGTATTGATAATCGGAAGACCTGCTCCGACATTTGTTTCGAACAGAAACTTAATATTCCGTTCTCGTGCAGTATTCTTCAATTTCAGGTAACTGCTGTATGCCGATGATGCTGCTATCTTGTTGGCTGTAACAACCGATATATTGTTAGCGAGCATTTTCTCATATAGAGCAGCTATTGGTTCACTTGCTGTACAATCGACAAAAACAGCATTGAAGATGTTCATATCCAATATCTTATCTTGAAGAATGCTGGGCGAGCTGGCTATTCCCTTTTTGTCCAGCAGTTCGTCGTAATTATCAAGATCAATTCCGTCTCTTGTAATCAGGGCTTTGCGGCTGTTGGATATTCCTACTACATTCAGTTTTAAGGAGTATTGCTCTTGCAGTTTAGGTTGCTGCATCCTTATTTGCTGTATCAGGTTTTTCCCGATAATACCTGTTCCTACAATAAATAGGTTCAATGCTTTAAATTCAGACAAGAAGAATGAATCGTGGATGGAGTTCAAAGCCTTGCGAAGGTACTTGTTCTTGATAACGAACGAGATGTTTACTTCTGATGCACCTTGAGCACAGGCAACCACGCTTATACCGCTTTTTCCTAAAGTCTCAAATAATTTTCCTGCAATTCCCGGAGTATATTTCATGTTTTCGCCGACAATGGCTACTGTAGCCAGCTCCTGCTCCAATTGAACACGGTTGATACTGCCTAGCAATATTTCATTTTGGAATTCATGTTCTATAACTTCCACAGCGAGAGGAGCATCTACTGAGCGTACTCCTATCGATGTACTGTTCTCGGATGAGGCTTGAGATACGAGGAATACGCTGATTCCGTTGTCAGCCAATGCTTTGAATATTCGGTAATTGACACCTATAATACCAACCATTCCTAATCCCTGAATAGTGAGCAGGCAGCTGTCTTCTATAGATGAGATACCTTTGATCAGGGCTTTTTTCTTTGGATAATTTGTATCATTGGAAATAAATGTTCCGGGCAGTTCCGGTCTGAATGTATTTTTTATCCGGATGGGTATATTCTTATGATATACAGGGAATATAGTCGGAGGATAAATCACTTTAGCCCCGAAGTTACATAATTCGGTAGCCTCAGTAAAAGTTAGATGCTCAATGACGTATGCTCCACTGATAACTTTGGGGTCGGCAGACATAAAGCCGTCTACATCCGTCCATATTTCTAAAACATCAGCGTCGAGAGCTGAAGCAAAAATAGCAGCGGTATAATCAGAACCTCCACGTCCCAGATTTGTAATTTCGCCTTGAGTCTTACAAGCCGAGATAAATCCTGATACGATTACTCTTCCGGATGATGCAGCGTAAGCATTCTTTATCAGAGATGATGACAATTCGATATCAGGAGTATGTTTTCCAAAGGCCGAATTTGTTTTGATGAGTTGTATAGCATCCAATGAGTCGAAGTTGTCTAATACATAACTGACAATCAATGTGGACATCCGTTCGCCATAGCTGGCTATTTTATCAGCCGTGCGAAGCGACAGGTCGTTAATCAGGTATACTCCTTTGAAAATATTGCTCAACTCGTCAATCAGTACGTTTATTTTCATAAACAGTTCTTCTTCCTTTGCTTTTTCGAGTCGCAGTTCCCTGATTATAGTTATATGCGTATCGGTAATCTCAGCGAATAGAGCTGCATAGTCTATACTGCCATTTGCTGACAACCGAGAAGTTTCGAGCAGTTTGTCCGTTATTCCTCCGAAAGCGGAAATGACAACCACTAAAGCTCCTTTTTCGGCGGCTATTATATTTTTTACATTCAGAATATTTTGAGCAGAACCGATAGAACTGCCTCCAAATTTCATTACTTTCATCAGAGTAGTATATTTTCTGTTTTTAAGGTCTCAGACCTTCTTATTTATTCTTTAAGTATAATATAGCGTAGTTAATACTTGCTATTATTTTATGGACTTTATTTCTTCTGCAAACTTCTTATCAATAAACATATCCATTGCTCCTTTTCTGTTTACAACAGGCGATACTGCTTTTATATCTGCTGCTTTAGACAACCGTAAAGGGACTATCTCGTTTCCGGTGATTGCATTAATTGCTGCTTTCAATAAGATTTCATCTTTATCGCCCAATTGTTTCATCTCGTAGGAAAATTCATTGATTGGTATATCTGCGGGGAAACCTTCAGTGTAATCGGATTGACCGGCACTGTTGTACACTTTCATGATGATGGGCTGTAGTCCCCATTTATTACGATAATCTTTTTCTTCGTATAAAGAGATCGAGGCTACATTCTTTCCATAAGTGGTACGGCCTATAAGCGTAACATCCATATAAGGCTTCAGTCCATTGATGATTAGCTCGCTCGATGAGCCAGTGTATTTTCCTGTTAGTATATATACTTTGCTTATTTTGTCTCCCAGGCGGGGAATGTCTTTATTTGTACGAGTAGAGCCTACTCTGAATTTATCCAGAAAGTTATCAGATAGACTCAATGTAGAAAAATTTCCGATTTGTGCAGTTATGTTTGCATTGTATTCGTTCTTGATAAAGACATTGTTAATATCTCTGTTTTTAACAATTGCACTGGCTAAAATCTGAGCGCATTTAACCAATCCTCCGCTGTTGTATCTCAGATCAAGTACGAGATCGGTTATATTATTGTCATACAATTGTTTCAGTGCAGCTATCAGCGCAACATCATAATCACCCGAATCATCTCCTTTATCCTGAGTGAAAGAATTATAAACAAGGTATCCGATTCGTTTATTCCCTTCGGTATAAGTATTACTGTAGTATACCGGATTCTCAGGGTAATTCGCCATACTGCTGATATTGACAGGTTCGGACTTTCCTTCGATTGTGAGGCTGTAAATTCCGTTTCCAGAAGAGAGGAGAGAACCGTAATTGTCGGAGGTAAGAGTTACACCATTTACCTTAGTTATTTTATCACCCCTTTTTAAACCTTTGGCTTCTGCATCGGTATTCGGTTTGATATATACGATATTATAGTATTCGGGTTTGTCGTTGTCATTCAATATAGTGAAATATTCAAAGCCGATATCTGTTGATATAGAATTAGTCCAGTTAATAAGATTATTATAGTCGCTCGTTGCCCACGAGAAACGATCATCCGATTTATTTAACAGGTTTTTGAAAAATGTATTCGGGTCTGTGTTGTAATCAGGTGTAGATGGCATATCAGCACTCCATAAATACCATTCTTCCATTTGTGAATATATCCATTTGTTGATATATTCATTATCGGTTAGGTTCGATGACTTGTCATCGTCGCTGCATGACGACAAAGCTAATATCCCTGACAGAAAAATATAAAATAGAATTTTTACCTGACGCATTTCTTATGTTCTTGAGTTCATTTCAACAGAAATTACAGCAATATGATGTATTTCACAAAAATAAAGATTTAATTGTAGTCGACAAATAAAGAATCGCTTTCTTTCTAAAAGAAAAAGACAGAACTCCGTAGAGCCTGCCTTTTTTCTAGCTAATATATATAATGTCGTTTTAAGGTCTCAGGTTGTCGATTGATATTGTTCCGGGCTCGCTCTTTATAGATGAACCTAAGTATTCAACAGGGGACGGCCAGTTCGATACTTTTGCCGAACGTGTGCTTGTCTTCGTTTCGATTCCTGTTATTTCCTTTAGAGTTCCTTTTAAAACATATTCTTCAATGTCTCCCAGAGGTTTTAATTGTGTTTTTGTTCCCGATTCGGTGTTAATCTCTTTGAGTTCGTTATTAACTTTTGTACGGTAGCTATAATTCTTATTTTTATCTGCAAAATGACCAAGGGCAATTTTGACAGCCCATTTAGAACTACCATCCGATAATTTAATCGCAACTTGGTTGCTGGTAGCTAAATTTTGCCCTTTCATGTCTTCACCGGTAATAACGATCTTATCGCCCCAGTATGCTCTCAATGCGTGTATCAATGTTTCGGAAGGTCCGGCTGTACTTTGACCAGTTATAACATAAATACTTTCCAATTGACTTCCTAAGTTCTGGATGGTTTTGTCTGTTGAAAATTTGTAGGCTATATCTTTGCTGGCATCTTCTCTGGCCAGATATGCAAATGCTGCTCCCTGATCTTGTGTCTTTACAAGAGAACTGCCCAAAGCCGACAAATAGTCATATCCTCCTGTTGCATTGTAGCGAAGATCCAAAATTAGGGTTTTTACCCCTTGATTTTTAAATTCGTTCAGTTTGCTGATCAGTGGGCTTAAATAAGTCCCAGCTGAGAGAAAATGGTTATATACAATGTATCCGATTTTTTTGCCTGATGCAGGGAAGATATCCGCACTCGAATAATACAATGGATCTTGTACCTTAGAAGGACTCACTGCTACATCTTCAGGATTGAATGTGGAAGCAGCTTCTCCACTTCCAGGTCTACGGTAAAGTATACTGAATTGTTTTCCGCTTGTTATACAATTAGGCAATAATGTATTGTAATTATCTTTAGTAACTGCGATTGTATCTTTTGCCAATCCTGTTGGGCTTACGTGTGTGATTAAGTATCCTCTTTCTATTTCAACTTTTTCAGCTTTGGTTCCTTTTTTTACATATAAGATAGCATAGTATGTCTTACCATCATCGTACCTATTCGCGGCATATTCAAAACCAATATCGTAAGCAGTAGTAGCAGTTGGTATATCTGCGATTAGTTTAATCCAGGAAACAGTATCCTTCGAATTAAGTAATTTTTTGAAAAAAGCATCCGAGTTCATCATTATATCCGGAGTCTCAGTCGGAAGGTTCCAGCAATAATTTGCTTTCATCAGTTTTAGTATTGAATCATTTGCTTCGTCAGAAAATTCGATCACAGGGTCTGATCCATTGTTATTACTACATGCCCATGAAAACAGACCGCCGATGGCGATTGTTATTGCTAAAAAGAGTTCTTTTCTTATCATTTTTATTGTGTTGTGCGATTATATCCCGATTCAAATATACGTATTTATTTTATTTTTACCAAATTAGGTCGCCCTTCCCTTGTCTGGTTATTGTTGGTTCCGAGTCTGTGCAATCTACGATGGTAGAACCATCTATCCCTCCGTATCCTCCATCGACAATAAGGTCGACAGTGTTTTCATATTTTTCATTAATTAATTCCGGATCTGTGAGGTATTCAATTACTTCATCATCACCTTTTATGGAGGTTGTTAGTATAGGGTTTCCTAATATTCTGGCTATTTCACGAATAATATTATTATCGGGGATTCTTATTCCTACCATTTTTTTGTCCTTATATATTCTTGGTAAAGACGATGTGGTTTTTAACAAGAATGTAAAAGGTCCCGGGAGGTTCTTTTTCATTAGCTTAAAAGTAGTATTATCTACTTTGGCATATTCACTGATGTTACTTAGGTCGTAGCAGATTATAGATAAATTACTCTTTGACGGATTGATCCCTTTCAGTTTGCAAATACGTTCCACAGCTCTGACATTCAGAGCGTCGCATCCCATGGCATAAACAGTATCGGTAGGATAAATAACGAGTCCTCCGTCCTGAAGCACCTTCACGACTTTTTCGATGTCTTTTGGGTTGGTATTTGTTTCGTATAGTTTTACGAGCATTTGACAGATATTCTGAGTTTGATATTCCGAGGTTTAAGCAAAAACAGCTGCCTCTATATTAAGACAACTGTTTCTGCGATTTTGTTGCATCTGATGTGCAATTATTTTTTCTCGATATAGTCTTCTACTACAGCCTGAGTTAATCCCATGTTGGAGAATCCTCCATCGTGGAAAAGGTTTTGCATAGTTACCATACGGGTCAGGTCTGAGAACATAGCTACACAATAGTCAGCACATTCTTCTGCATTGGCATTGCCTAATGGAGACATTTTTTCGGCAAAGTCAAAGAAAGCGTTCATTCCTCCGATACCTTGTCCGGCAGTAGTCAATGTAGGTGATTGAGATATTGTATTTACACGTACTTTCTTGTCACGTCCGTATACATATCCAAAGCTGCGTGCTATAGATTCGAGCAATGCTTTAGCATCTGCCATGTCATTATATCCTGTAAATGTACGTTGTGCAGCGATGTGAGTCAAGGCAAGAATAGATCCTCCTTCAGCAACAGCATCCAGTTTTTTTGCAGCCTGCATCATTTTGTGAAATGAAATAGCTGAAATGTCTAATGTTTTATCCAGATTTCTGTAGTCTAAGTCGTCGTATGCGCGTCCTTTTCTAACGTTAGGAGACATACCGATCGAGTGCAAAACGAAATCTATTTTTCCGCCAAGAATTTCCATTGATTGTTTGAATACATCTTCTAACTCTTCAACGTTAGTTGCATCCGCAGGTACAATCTTAGCATTTAGTTTTTCGCTTAAACCGTTCAACTCGCCCATGCGCAGAGCCATTGCTGTATTCGACAATGTGATAACAGCTCCTTCTTCAACCGCTTTTTCGGCAACTTTCCAAGCAATAGACTTATCGTTAAGGGCTCCGAAAATGATCCCTCTTTTGCCTTTTAATAAATTATGACCCATTTTTTTTTATTTGTAATAAATGAATAATCAATCGAATAATACTTTTAAAGTAATAAAGTAACAGTAAATTTTTAATGTCGTAATTTCCAGTAATAACTAGCTGTTGTTATTATGCTTGGATCGACAATAAAGTAGGTCTGAGACCTTAAAACCAAAAGTAAATCGGCACAAAAATACTAAAATTGTGCAATAAAAATGTTTTCTTGGTGCAAATTTTATATTTCAGTGGATCATTCGTCTTATATTTAAGTAATAGAAAGCATTTGATGATGTCTTTAAGTGATGGCCGACTGTTGCTATGTCTGCAAAGTCTGGTAAAATAGGTCTGAGACCTTAATAGAAATCAATGATTCCGGAATCTTTCCCTAATGCTCCCGGTTCTAGCTCATATGCAAGGGAATACAGATCTGGGATTCCGTTAATATTATTAATATTAAAATTAGAGGATTCAATAAAGCCAAAACGTTTATAGTATTCAGGGTCGCCGCATAAAAATACGGCTGTATAACCTGCCTTTTTAGCCAATCTGAGACTTTCTTTTATTAATGCGGAACCGATTTGTTTGTTTCGGTACTCTAATTTTACTGATAATGGAGCTATCAGTAAAGCTTTTATTTTATTAATTCCCGAAGTGAGACTGATTTCCAAACGGGTAAGCATGATATGCCCAATGAGTCTTCCTTCATGTTCGGCAACTAAAGATAGTCCCGGAATATATTTTGGACTTTTTCTCAGATTCACTGCATAATCTTGTTCGTCTCCGTCTTTTACTTTAGCGGTTTCGAAGGCAGTCTTGATCAATTGGTATATTTCAGAATAATCACTTTCTGTTTCGGGGCGTATGTTGTATTTCAGTCTTCTCCATATATATCCCGTTGCTGTATCTGCGATATGCTCGAAGTTACATTTTTGTAATACTTTCTGTGATGCAAAGTTATCTTTGTCTGTTTCTGCTATTACCGTATGTGCTCTGTTTCCGGTCAAAGCCCAACAGGTTATTGCTGCAACAGATTCTGTCATAAAACCTTTGTTGCGAGAGTCTTCATGCGTGCCATAACCGATTTCGACCGTACCTTCTTTGTCCGGTTTGTTCTTAAAACAAATACTGCCTACCATTCTATTAACTTTTTTTTCTATGATAATCCAGAATGTGTACCAGATATGATGATCAGGATCATTTACCGCAAGGTTATAATTGTAGCGCAGTGCATATTCGGTTTTCGCATCGAGTTTTTTAACAGAAGGAGTTAACCCCAATTCATTTTCTAATTTCTCTGTGCCCTGAATGAATAAATTCATTTGCTGTATGCTTAAAGGCTTAATATATAAACGATTTGTATGTAATATCATTTTTTTGAGTATTTGAAGTTCTGCTATTTCTAAAAACTGCAGGCGTTGAGCAGTGCATCCCGAATGTTTTCGGGCGAATAGCATATTGTATATAAATAGATTAATAACCGGACAGGAATTTGTTCGGTTAAAATGAAGGGATAATCTGTAAAAGTGTCACAGATTATTTACTTCACCAATATCAATGTAGTAGCAGTCATAAAAACAGAATAATTTATCTAAAGGCAAAGATATTGTTTTATTTAATAAATAGAAGGTATTTAAATCTATAATAATTTCAAAGGCAGATTTACATTTGCTATATTTGTGTACAACATGAGGCTTCAGCCTTTGTATTGACAAGTCAAGTATAACAGCGAAGGTTTGTTATCTCTTGATGATGAATTGTTAAATATTTCTGTTACTTAAAAGAGAAAAGATTATGAGAATAATACCAGAATCGGAATTAATCATTAATAGCGATGGCAGTGTTTTTCATCTCCATCTGAAACCCGAACAGCTTTCGGATAAGATAATAATGATGGGAGATCCGTCGAGAGTAACCCTTACAGCTTCGTTCTTCGATAGCATCGAATGTGAGGTCTCAAGCAGGGAATTTCATACCATAACGGGGACTTATAAAGGCAAACGTATTACAGCTTTATCTCATGGTATCGGTCCCGATAATATCGATATTGTGATTACCGAATTGGATGCCCTCGCTAATGTTGACTTTAAAACCCGTGAGGTGAAAAAAGATTTCAAACAGTTGACAATGGTACGGGTCGGAACTTCCGGTGGATTACAGCCTCATTGCCCGATAGGGTCTTATGTGGTTTCAGAGAAATCGATAGGTTTCGATGGTGTTCTGAACTATTACGAAGGACGTAATTCTGTTTCAGAACTCGATTTTGAAGATGCCTTTAAGAAGCATGTAAACTGGTCTCCTTTACATTGTTCTCCTTATGTAGTGAAAGCCGATCATGACTTGGTAGAGCAAATAGGACATGATATGATTAAGGGTGTAACCATTTCCGCTATTGGTTTTTACGGACCTCAGGGACGGTATGTGCGTATGCCGTTAGCAAATCCCGATCTGAACAGTAAGATTGAGTCTTTTAAATTCGGAAAAGATGTTATAACCAATTACGAAATGGAAAGTGCGCCTCTTGCCGGACTTGGTAAATTGATGGGACACAAAGCTATGACTGTCTGTTCGATAATCGCTAACCGCCTTGCAGGTGAATCGAATTCAAATTATAAAGGATCTATCGAAGATTTAGTTAAAACGGTGTTGGAGCGTATCTGATCCTGTTTTCTTCAGCAAAATATAAAGCAGCATATCTTATCTTTATTGCAAATAGGATAGGGTATGTTGTTTTTTTAGATATAATCATAACCTGAGGATTACCTTTTGGAGATGTACTTTAAATTTGTATGTTTACCAAAAGAATAAAATAGTTACAGGTTTTAACGATTGAAGTATAGGGGACTAATTGATGAAGGAACGTAGAAGAGGGAAAGTCATAAAGAAAGTGATTATAGCTATCTCCATTGTATTTTTTTTAATAATAGGAGTATTGGTCTATGCCAATTGGAAAGTGCCGGCAGATACACGTCATTATTTGACCCATAGTGTTGATAGTGTTCCTGTTCGTAAAGCGGCGTTGGTATTGGGTGCTTCGAGATATCTGAAAGGGGGATATCCCAACCCCTATTTCACATATCGTATAACTGCTGCAAAAGAATTGTATGATGCAGGAAAGGTAAAAGCCTTTGTTATGAGCGGTGATAATGGACGTAAATCATACAATGAGCCTGAAGATATGAAAAATGCTCTCGTAGAAATGGGAGTTCCGGATAGTATTATTTATCTTGATTATGCCGGATTCAGAACCCTGGATTCGGTTGTGAGAATGAAAGAGATATTCGGTCAGGATTCTTTTATCGTAGTTTCTCAGGGGTTTCATAATGAAAGGGCTGTATTTATAGGTCAGCAATATGGACTAGATATTTATGGATATAATGCTAAAGATGTCGGATTAGGCAGGGTATCTTATAAAACCATTCTGCGAGAAAAATTTGCACGTGTAAAAGTCTTTGTAGATAGGTTAATAAATAAACAACCTCGGTTTTTAGGTGAACCAATCGAAATCTTATAGTGTTTAATATGAAAATAGAAGAGTTAAAATCGGTTGACAGTATTGTTCTGGATGACCTGAATCGTTTATTAGGGCAATTATCTGTCGACATAAATCCGATAAAGGAGATTTTATTAAAGGATATAATTGGTTCTGCTTCTGTACACCTTTTCGTTGCAAAAGACGGGGAGCGTATAATCGGGGCTTTGACTTTAGTAGAAAATAATCTTCTTTCTGGTTACAAGGCTTCAATTGAAGATGTTGTTGTGGATACTTCCCGCAGAGGAGAGGGAATAGGTCGAAAGTTAATCGAATTTGTAATTCAGTTCGCAAAAAATTCAGGCATTGAAAAAATAGATTTAACTTCGCGTCCCGATCGTTTGGCGGCAAATCAATTATATAAAAAGATAGGTTTCGTGTTGAGAGATACAAATGTATACAGATATCAACTCGTTGATTGACTGCAAGTCTTAAATGATGCGTTTTTGAGATAATTAACTGTTGTTATTATGCTTGAGAAGTCAATAAAAAGACTTCAAATTTCAATACACAGAATAAGCAGAACAGGATATGGCGGTGAGCAAGAAGAAGATTATTATAGGTTCGATCATTATAGGTCTGATATTGGTCAGTGGATTTATCTGCTATTGGTATTATGGCGGTTTTCATCCTGTAAATATACAAGAAAGAATAGGCGGAGGCGAAATTGTCGTGTTTGAGGATGTTGTTGGTGATTATTCTCAGGCAGGCCCGGTTTCGAATAAATTATACTACAGTTTGCTTTATACTGATACTCTGAATACCTCTAAAGGATTTGGTGTGTTCTATGATAATCCGCAGAAAGTAGAACGGAGTAAGCTGCGATCGGAAGTCGGCTGTGTTCTGGATAGTGTCGATAGCCTGCGCTTAAACAGAGTAAAAGCAAAATATAAGGTAAAAGAATTGCCTCAACAAGTTTATATTGTGACCGAGCTACCCTTGAAAGGCTATTTGTCTATCCTTTTGGGGTTGACTAAAGTATACCCTGCCATAACAAAGTACTGTATAGAGAAAGGTTATTCGGAAGATAGTCCCGTGACTGAAATCTATGATATGAAACGAAAAACAATCACATATAGGAAAGAGATAAAAGTTAAGTAAAGGATTGAAGTTGTGTTTGAGGATATTGAATACCTTCGGGAAGGAAATCCCGTACAGAGACATTGTTATGCGGTTTTACAAAACTTGAGAATAATGGAATATCTTCGACCTTATGCTCCTATTCTGGTCGGAACTATTCCTATAGAAATAGATATAGAAGGCAGTGATGCTGATATTGTGTGCTGTGCTCCGGATTTGCATGAAATACAAATGAGAATCCGTTTGATGTATGGGGACAAAAAGAATTTTACGGATATATTGTCGGACTACAATTATGTTGCGTCATTTACTGAGATGGATTTACCCGTTGAGTTATATGCCGAGAGCTGTCTTTCTACTCTCCAAAATGGTTATCGTCATATGTTGGTAGAATCCCGCATACTGCGCTTAGCAGGAGAAAATTTTAAAGAACAAATTGTTAATCTGAAACAGGCCGGTTATAAAACAGAACCTGCTTTCGGATATTTACTTCATTTGGAAGAGCCTTATGCAGACTTGCTTACATTGTCGGAAAAGACAGATTCCGAACTATCTGTAATAATCAAGTCTGCCCTGAAATAAGAAGTGTTATATGTAACTATTTTGCAATCGTTTGCATAGTTTTTCAGCTATATGCACAAGCTATTTGTTAAAACCCCAACCTTATAATCTCTATATTTGTTTAAAGTCTGAAAATCTATTTATCAATAAAACCGACGTGTGCTTCTATAAATCATACGTTTATACAACAAAAGAAAAACAAGCAAGAATGAAAAAATCTTACTTATTCCTTTTTCTGGCAGTACTGTTTACTGTAACGGCTTCTGCTATAGAAGTGAAAAAACTCGAGCCTGCGTTCTGGTGGGCCGGTATGAAGAACTCCGAATTACAGGTATTGTTATATGGCGATCAAATCGGAAAATGCGAAGTGTCTATAACTGCGAAATCTGCAACATTGAAAGATATTGTAAAGCAAGAAAATCCGAATTATCTTATTCTTTATCTTGATTTATCAAAAGCTACTCCCGAAAAGTTTGATATAGTGCTGACCCGCGGGAAGGTAATGAAAAAAGTACCTTATGAACTGAAGGCCCGAAAAGAGGCATCTTCTGACCGTGTAGGTTTTAATTCGAGTGATGTTTTATACCTTATAATGCCCGATCGTTTTGCTAATGGCGATACATCTAATGATGTAATTAAGGGGATGATTGACGATAAGGTTGATAGAACAGATCAATATGGACGTCATGGCGGAGATTTTAAAGGGATTGAAAATCATCTTGATTATTTGTCTGAGCTGGGTATTACTGCTATTTGGGTAAATCCGATTCAGGAAAACGATATGCCTCACGGATCATACCATGGCTATGCCATAACAGATTATTATAATGTCGACAGACGCTTCGGAACAAACGAAGAGTTTAAATCTCTTGTTGATCAAAGTCATGCCAAAGGGATGAAAGTGGTTATGGATATGATATTCAATCATTGCGGAAGTGAGAATTATCTTTTTAAAGATATGCCTTCGAAAGATTGGTTTAATTATCCCGATAAGTTTGTACAATCATCGTTCCGTACTTCTTCTCAGTACGATCCATATACTTCTCAATACGATAAAGATATGGCAGTCGATGGAGCTTTTGCAACAATGATGCCCGATTTTAATCAGCGTAACCGTCATGTGGCAACTTATCTTATCCAAAGTAGTATCTGGTGGATAGAGTACAGCGGATTGGATGGTATACGTCAGGATACTCATCCGTATGCCGATTTCGATATGATGGCGAGATGGTGTAAGGAAGTAACAGAAGAATATCCCGATTTCAACATCGTCGGAGAAACATGGTTGAATAATAATGTAGGCGTTTCTTTCTGGCAGAAAGACAGTAAGCTGGCTTATCCTAAAAATACACATTTAAGAACTGTGATGGATTTTCCGCTTCAGGGCTTGATGAACCGTGTCTTTGATGAAGAACCGGGCTGGGATAAAGGGCTGGCTGCATTGCATGATTATCTGAGTCAGGATATTGTGTATGCCGATCCGTCTAATCTGTTGACTTTCCTTGATAATCATGATACTTCAAGATTTTTCACTACCGAAGAATCTACGAATAATACAAATCGCTATAAACAGGCTTTGACATTCTTATTGACAACAAGAGGTATTCCTCAGTTATATTATGGAACCGAAATATTTATGTCGGCCGATAAAGGCAAGGGTGATGGTACTTTGCGTGAGGATTTTCCCGGAGGATGGAATGGAGATAAGCAGAACGCATTCACAAAAGCCGGGCGTACTGATAAGCAAAACGCAGCATTTGATCTGACCAGCAAGCTTCTGAAATGGAGGAGAGGTAATGATGTGATAGCCAAAGGTACTTTCAAACATTATGCTCCTGTGGACGGAGTGTATGTATACGAACGAAAATACAACGGGCACTCGGTGGTTGTTTTTCTAAGTGGATTGGATAAGGATATCACATTGGATTTGGCTAAATACAGGGAGATTCTGCCTGTCGCTCAGTCTAAAGATGTGCTGACGGGTAAGGTTGTGGATGTAAGCGGTAGTTCGTTAACTGTGGCTCCGAGAAGTGCCATGATCCTTGAATTTTAATATTCAGTCGGATAAAAAACAGTCTTAGTCTTTATTTTGTGATTATATAAAGGTTGGGCGAAATGCTTTTGATGGAGATCAATGCATTTCGCCCTTAACTATGATTAGAGTTTGTAAAAATTATCTCATATAAAGATAGGTCTGAGACCTTATTTCAGGCTGCCGGTCATGTCTTCAGGTTTTACCCATTTATCGAATTCTTCGGCTGTGAGGAATCCCGATTTTACGGCTTCTTCTTTCAGAGTTGTACCATTTTTGTGAGCTGCTTTTGCAATCTTTGCAGACTTCTCGTATCCGATGTGTGTATTGAGAGCCGTGACAAGCATCAGTGAGTTGTCGACCAGTTCTTTGATCCGTTTTTTATTCGGCTCGATACCCGAAACGCAATGATCTGTAAATGAGATACAAGCATCGCCAAGTAGTTGTGCCGATTGCAGGAAATTTGCAGCTATCACGGGCTTGAATACATTTAGCTCGTAATTTCCATTTGCTCCGGCAAAAGTAATGGTTGTATTATTTCCCATCACCTGAGCGCATACCATTGTTAAGGCCTCATTCTGAGTAGGATTTACTTTTCCCGGCATGATAGATGATCCCGGCTCGTTTTCCGGTAAGAGCAGTTCTCCGATTCCCGATCTTGGACCTGATCCCAAGAGACGGATATCCTGTGCTATTTTGAATAATGCAACAGCCAACTGATTTAAAGCTCCATGTGTGCCCACCACAGCATCGTGAGAAGCCAAAGCTTCAAATTTATTTGGTGCGGTAACAAAAGGAAGTCCTGTAAACTCAGCAATATGTTGAGCCACTTTTACGTCATATCCTTTCGGGGTATTTAATCCTGTTCCAACGGCTGTTCCTCCCAATGCGAGCTGAGACAGGTGACTCAATGTTGCTTTTATAGCATTAATGCTATATTGAACCTGAGCGGCATATCCAGAAAACTCCTGACCGAGAGTAAGAGGTGTTGCATCCTGTAGATGTGTGCGTCCTATTTTTACGATATCTTTAAATTGTTCGGCTTTGTCAGCCAGTGCTTTCTGTAACTTTTCTGCTGCAGGTATCGTGTGTTCTACCACTTCTTTATAAGCAGCTATGTGTAGTGCTGTTGGATAAGTATCGTTTGATGATTGAGACTTATTTACATCATCATTCGGATGTACAGGGCTTTTTTCTCCGAGTTTCCCTCCACTCAATACCAATGCCCTGTTGGATATAACTTCATTAACATTCATGTTGGATTGTGTTCCCGATCCGGTCTGCCAGATAACCAATGGAAACTGGTCGTCCAGTTTTCCTGTTAGTATTTCATCGCAAACCTTTGCTATGAGGTCTCTTTTTTCAATCGGCAATACACCCAGTTCAGCATTGGTGTATGCGGCTGCTTTTTTCAGATAAGCAAAAGCGTATATAATAGGTTTAGGCATAGAGCCTTCGGGGCCTATTCTGAAATTATTTCTTGAGCGTTCGGTTTGTGCCCCCCAATATTTATCGGCAGGTACATTTACTTCGCCCATTGTGTCTTTTTCGATGCGATATTCCATAATTCTATACTTTGATAAGTCTTAAATAAAGTACCTTAAAGGTCGTTATTATCAATGCCATTCACAATACCTATTTATAATGATTTTTGGAGAAATGTAATACCTTAGATAAACAGATTTACATTTCCGTTTTCGGCTCTGTCAAGATAGGCGGCCACTCCTCCGATGGTTATGCCGTCCATCAGTTCTTCCTTTTTTATGCCCATTACATCCATCGACATAGAGCAGGCGATAAATTCCACTCCGTTTTCTTTTGCCTGTTGCATCAGTGATTCAAGGCTGTCTATACGTTTTGTTTTCATTATATATCGCATCATTTTACTGCCGAGTCCTCCCATATTCATTTTAGATAGGCTCAGTTTTTTACTGTTTGCGGGGAGCATCATTCCGAACATTTTACCGAGAAAGTCTTTCTTTACATTCTGTTTTTTCTCTTTCTTGATTACATTCAATCCCCAGAATGTAAAGAAGATACTTACCTTCTTGCCGGAAGCTGCCGCTCCATTCGCTATTACAAATGATGCTAATGCCCTGTCAAGGTCATCACTGAATACGATCAGAGTCTTGTTATCCCCTTGCTTTTTTACAGGACACGATTCTGTTTCTAGTGCTTTTTCGATAGTCGCTGTAATTATTCCGCCCGAATTGTCGATGTCTATGAGTTTTGCACCTACCATACGGCACCATCCGTTGAGGTCTTCACCGAAAGCCTGATCAGTTACTTTTATTTCCAGACGATCTCCTTCGCCGATTAGGTCATAATTTTTCTTTAATTGCATGATCGGGCCCGGGCATTGCAGCCCGCAGGCATCTATATTAATTGTTTTCATGTTGTTTGCTGTTTCTTGTTCTTTTTCGTTCTTTGTGTTCGTTGAGAATGTACCTTCTGTAGATTGCTGTCCGCTTGCCAGCGCATAAGTTTTATATCCTCCCGAAAGATTATATACATCTGCATATCCATGCTGCATTAATATGCGTGAGGCGAGATAGCCCCTAAGCCCTACAGCGCAGTATACGATCAGAGGTTTGTCCTTGGGTATTTCCTTTAAACGGTTGCGTATTTCATCCACTGGAATATTTACAGCGTCTTCTATATGTCCCATTTCATATTCTTCCGCTGTGCGTGTATCTATCAGTATTGCTCCTTCTGATAGGCGTTGAGGGAGTGAGTCCCATTGCAAAATTCTGACTTTTCCTTTAAGTATATTTTCCGCAACATATCCCGCCATATTTACAGGGTCTTTAGCCGAAGAGTAGGGAGGAGCATAAGCATGCTCTATTTCTTGCAGGTCGTATATTGTACCCTCTTTCTTTATTACCTGGGCAAAGAGGTTGATTCTTTTATCCACACCGTCAAAGCCCACAATCTGTGCCCCTAGGAGGCGTCCGTCTGCCGGAGAAAAGTTTATCTTGATAGAGAGAGGAAGGGCATCGGGATAATATCCGGCATGAGAGCTCCCATGTGTATAAGACGATATATGAGGGATACCTTCTCTGTCGAGAAGTTTTGATGACGCTCCTGTTGCAGCTACAGTAATATCAAAAACTTTAGCGATGGATGTTCCGATGGTTCCACAGTAAGTATTTTTATTTCCTTCCAAGATGTTATCGGCAACGATTCGTGCCTGTTTGTTTGCAGGGCCTGCAAGCGGTATTAACGCATGCTTTTTTATAACGGGATTATATACCTCCACGGCATCACCTAAAGCGTATACGTCAGGTGCTGATGTTTGCATATATTGATCTACTTTTATTCCTCCGAGTGGACCACGTTCGAGTCGGGCTTCTTTCGCTAATTTGGTTTCGGGGCGGACTCCGATGCTAAAAATGATCATGTCGGCGGGAATACTTTTGCCGCTTTCCATATTTACGGATATTTCATTGTCGGAGGGTTTAAATCCGGTTACATTCTCATTGAGGTATAGATCTACATGTTTGCTTTTCAGGTGTTGGTGTACGTGTGCTGCCATCGGAAAATCGATGGGTGTCATAACCTGATCACCCCGCTCTATGACGCAGACTTCCAATCCGGCATCATGAAGATTCTCTACCATTTCGAGACCGATAAAGCCTCCTCCTATTACGACTGCTCTGCCTGGGTTGTGTGTGTCTATATATTTTTTGATACGATCCATATCGGGAACGTTTCGTAAAGAGAATATGCGCTTATCGTCTATTCCTGGGAGAGGTGGTTTTATCGGTTCAGCCCCTGTGGAAATAATTAATTTGTCATAACTTTCAGTGTATTTACTGTCATCTGTGTGATTGTGTACAGTCACTTTTTTGCTGTTTGTATCTATCTGTGTGACTTCTGATTTAACCCGTATATCGATATTGAAACGATTGACGAATCCTTCAGCAGTCTGCACAAATAAGCGATCACGTTCACCGATTGTTCCACCGATGTAATATGGTAAGCCGCAATTGGCATATGAAACATATTCACCCCGTTCGAACAGTACTATTTCAGCTTTTTCGTCCATTCTTCTAAGCCGGGCTGCAGCAGTGGCTCCACCTGCAACTCCTCCGATAATCAAAATCTTCATGTTTTTCTTTATTTATTCCAATAATATATTTTATTAATCATATTTGCTATTAGCAAATAAATGGTCAAAAGAAAATGGGTAGTTATTCCATTAATTTTGAAAGTTGATGTCCCAATCCTTTGAAATCCATTTCGTGCTTCAGCATTTCTTTTATTTTTTGCTTTCCGCTGTCAGTCAGAGTAAAAATCATCTGCCGTTTGTCTGTCGTGCCCATTTCTCGTGTAATATATCCTTTAGATTCAACGGTGTTTATAACTCTGGATACGCGAGAATTGGATAAGCCCACAAAATCGCATAATTCATTTGCGGCACGTGGCTTTCCGTCCTTCATACAGCATAGTATCATTCCTTCGTTTATTGTGATGCCATTGTTTTCGGCAAACTCTTTTTCGAAGTTATAAAGTGCTTTGTATACGTCTTTTAATTTGCAGATTGATTCCATATGAAAATATTTGCTAGTATGAAATATTTGCAAAGAAATGTATTTGTTGTTAAATATCCAAATTTTTGCCTATTTATTATTCGTGATGATATGGTTCGTTATTCAATATCGTCATTGCCCTGTATAATTGTTCAACAAATACAAGACGGATCATTTGGTGCGAGAATGTCATTTTTGATAACGATATTTTTTCTGCTGCTTTATCATAAACAGCTTTTGAAAAGCCATAAGGGCCACCTATCACAAAAATAAGACGTTTACTTATGGTGTGTGTCTTTTTTTCGATATAGGATGCAAATTGCAGAGACGAAAAGTCTTTGCCTCTTTCGTCGAGCAATACCAGATAGTCTCCTGCCAGCAGATTTTTGAGAATAAGCTCTCCCTCTTTTTCTTTTTGTTGCTCTTCCGATAAATTCTTTACATTTTTAATGTCCGGAATGACTTGCATCTCGAAAGGAAGGTAATGCTTCAACCTGTTTTCATATTCTTGTATTCCTTGAGAAAAGTATCCGGCATCGGTTTTTCCTATAACGAGTAAGCTTATTTTCATCGGGTATTCTATTTTTTATCTATATACAAAAATATTACTTTATGATTAATTCGAATATCTTTACATTTATAAAAATCTCTTGCGGCTATCGGTTATAAAAAAGATTGATAAGCGAAGTGGATATGGAAAATGTGAAAAATGTGTCACTTTTGTATAACTTTGTCCCTTTTTAGGGGATATTCCTTGATTACAAATAAAATACAAAGGTGACAAAAGGCAATACCAGTCTGTAGTGGTTTGTGAAGTTTGTCACTCATAGAAACAGAATAGAAATGTGAATGAAGAATTTTTGGCAGAAACTCAAGAAAGATTACACAAAGAGAGATACTAAACTGAAGTCGAGTGCATTTGACCTTTTTAAATATATAGGACCCGGGTTACTGGTGACTGTAGGGTTTATTGACCCCGGTAATTGGGCTTCAAACTTCGCTGCCGGATCTCAGTTTGGCTATACACTATTGTGGGTTGTTTCGTTATCAACCGTAATGCTTATTCTTTTGCAGCACAATGTGGCTCACTTGGGTATTGTTACCGGGCTCTGTTTGTCGGAAGCTGCTAATAAGTATCTGCCGAGAACCGGTTCGAGAGTTGTACTATGGTCTGCAATTGCAGCATCGATATCTACGTCTCTGGCCGAAATTCTGGGTGGAGCTATCGCTTTGAATATGCTATTTGCTATCCCGATAAAAGTGGGGGCGGTGCTGGTTACAATTTTTGTATTCTGTATGATGTTTTCCAGTTCGTATAAGAAGATCGAACGGTATATAATCGCCTTTGTATCTATTATCGGTTTATCTTTCATTTATGAACTGTTTCTTGTTGATATAGAGTGGGGACAGGCTGCAAAGGCATGGGTTGTGCCATCTATGCCCGAAGGCAGCATACTGATAATAATGAGCGTATTGGGTGCTGTGGTTATGCCTCACAACTTGTTTCTTCATTCGGAAGTGATCCAGAGCCGGGAATGGAATCTGAAAGATGATGAGGTAATAGAAAAGCAACTTAAGTATGAGTTCTTTGATACGCTTTTTTCAATGGTTATAGGCTGGGCGATCAATAGTGCCATGATTCTTTTGGCTGCTGCTACATTCTTTAAACAAGGATTAGTTGTCGATGATTTGCAACAAGCCAAAAGCCTTTTAGAGCCATTATTGGGAAGTGGTGCTGCGATTGTTTTTGGAGTAGCGTTATTATTTGCCGGTATTTCATCTTCAATGACTTCGGGCATTGCTGCGGGATCTATTTTTGCAGGAATGTATGATGAACCGTATAATATAAAAGATATACACTCACGTACAGGTGTTACTATCTCGCTGGGTGTTGCATTAGGAATTATATTTCTGATAACAAATCCATTCAAGGGTCTTATAATATCTCAGGCTGTTTTAAGTATGCAGCTGCCCATAACGGTCTTTTTACAGGTAAGGCTTACTTCATCGAAAGAGGTAATGGGTAAATATGCTAATCGTCCTTTGACAAAATATATGTTATACTCTATTGCAACTATTGTTACATTGTTAAATGTTTGGTTGTTATATAGTTTAGCTGCTGATTGGATAAATGGTTGATATAGTATTTTTTACTATTTCATAAAAAATGTTCGTTAAACTATTTGATTTCTAAAAACTATAATTATCTTTGTACCCGCTAACGCAATGGTAGCCGCGGATGTGGCGTAATTGGTAGCCGCGCCAGACTTAGGATCTGGTGCCGAGAGGCGTGGGGGTTCGAGTCCCTTCATCCGCACTAAGCCGAAAGGCAAAACAAAGCAAATCCTTGAAAATCAATTGGTTTTCAAGGATTTTTTTATTCCCTGAATTTTACGAAAACAGCAAAATAATGCATTTTTGAGCATTATTCCATAGCCAATTCGTAGCCAAGAATTATTTTTCAGTTTTGGCTACGAATTGGCTACGAGAATGATTTCAATTCGCTGTTATACAACATTTTGCGTAGGGTTGGTTTAATGTTAAAAAAGTAATTTTACAACAACAAAAAATCAATTTTATGGAAACAAAAATGACAAAACAGCGAAACACTTTTAATGTAGTCTGCTTAATCAGAAAAAACAGGGTGATGAAAAACGGACAAGTCCCTCTATTTATTCGTATTACCGTAAACAGTAATGTAGCCGACATTCCAATTGGCGGCAGTGTAAATCCCTCTCAGTGGAGTCAGGCACAAGGGAAAACAAGAGGTAGTAGTCGAGAAGCACAAGAATTGAATTATAATATTCAATCCGTAAAATCCCGGATTCATCAAATCTTTTGTGACCTTGGGTTAGCCGCTAAGCCTATCACGGCACAGATTATAAAAGATATCTACTTAGGAAACCACAAAGACGAAGAAGATGGTAAAACTCTAGTTGAAGTACATTCCGACCACAATGAACGGTGCAGACAATTATTAAATATCGAATATGCGCAATCAACGATTTATAAGTTTGACGCCTCGCTGAAATATCTGAAAGAATTTATGGATAAGGAATTAGACATGGAAGATATTCCTCTAAAGAATATTAATGAAGACTTTATCCGCAAATATGAACTGTACCTAAAGACAGAAAAGGGGTGTTGCAATAACTCCGCTATCAAACATCTAAAAATCTTTAAGAAGATCATTCGAATAGCAATACTTAATGATTGGCTGCATAAAGACCCGTTTGCCTCAATTAAGTTTCGTCAGGATGAAGTTCATGTAGAATTCTTAACTATGTATGAACTGGAAACACTCATTAATAAAGAGATTTCGACAAAGCGACTATCGCAAATCAGGGATGTATTTGTGTTTTGCTCTTTTACGGGATTAGCATTCGTTGATGTAAAGAATCTGAAAGAGGAGCATATTATTAGAAACGGCAACGATGAAGTATGGATTCGCAAGCCTCGTGAAAAAACGAATAATATGTGTAATATCCCTCTATTAAATATTCCGAAGATGTTATTAGAGAAATACAAGGATGATAAAGGGTGCCAATTGAAAGGTCAGCTTCTTCCGGTTCCTACAAATCAAAAATATAATACATATTTGAAAGAGGTGGCTGATTTATGTGGTATAAACAAGAGACTGACAGCGCATTGCAGCAGGCACACATTTGCCACATCGGTTACGCTAGCCAATAAAGTAACGATGGAAAATGTCGCCAAAATGCTAGGACATTCTTCTACCCGCATGACGCAGCACTATGCAAAGATTCTAGACCAGAGCATTTTGGAGGATATGATGAATGTAGATAGTAAAATTTCTAACCTTAAATTACAGTAATCATGGAGTTACAAATAATTCAGAATAAAATACATGAAATTAGAGGAGTTAAAGTATTATTGGACTTTGACCTTGCAGAAATGTATAATGTAAAAACTAAAGCCTTAAAGCAGGCCGTAAGACGGAATATAAAGCGATTTCCATTTCCCGATTTCATGTTTGAGCTATCAGAATCTGAATGGATTGAACTGGTCACAAATTGTGACCGGTTGCCTGAAACACTCAAACATAGTTCAGTATTCCCCTTTGCTTTTACAGAGCAAGGAGTTGCCATGTTATCCAGTATTTTACGCAGTGATGTAGCCATTGAAATAAATATCGCTATTATGCGAGCTTTTGTTACACTCCGTCAATATGCTTTAGGATATGCAGAACTTCATCAAAAACTAGAAACTTTTATGATTGAGACCAATATGCAGTTTAATGACATTTATCAGGCGTTGACTGAATTGGCAAGTAAGAAGGAATTAGAAAATAAGCCAAGAAAGAGAGTCGGATTTGTAAGGGATGAATAACCTTGAAGCTGCAAATTTCATTCTCAAAATATGAAAAATAACTGGTCGTCACGATCAGTTGTTTTTTTGGGGGGACGAGACAGAATAACCAGCTACGACAAATTACGACAAAACGCGACAAATTACGACAATGCTTTGAAATTAAATGATTTGCAATGTTTTTGATCTTATATTCGCTTTTGATTTGCAAATCATCAAATGTTATGTATTGTTTAACTAAAAAGTTCATTATGGAAACAACGAACATAGATAAGGTTGTATTTGAAGCCATGATATTAAAGGTCAGAAATTTTAAGAATAGAATTGAATCATTATGCAGTAAGTATAAAAATAAAGGACTGGATCAGTGGCTCGACAATCAGGATGTATGCTTAATCCTTAATATCTCTCCCCGTACCTTACAGACCTATAGAGATACAGGAAAAGTGAGTTTCAGCCGGATTAATAATAAAATTTATTATAAGGTTTCAGATATTGAAGAACTTCTGAAGTCATGTAAATGAAAGAGTAAAAACATATAATAAAAATATTATGGAAGAATTAATTACAAAACGCAACAAGGATGTCGTTACATTTTTTGAAAGCTTGGAAGAGATCATTACTTGTTTAGAAAATACTTTCGAAGAGACCAGACCTTTACTTAATGCAGAGCGTTATCTCACGGATAAGGAGGTTGCAGAAATATTGAAAGTCAGCCGTCGAACCTTGCAGGATTATCGTAATCAAGGAGTGCTTTCTTACATACTGCTGGGAGGAAAAGTCTTATATAAAGAATCAGATCTGCAAAAGACATTAAACAGCAATTATATCAAAGCCTTTCAGAACTAAATTAATACTGTTAATAATATTCATCTCACAATTTTAATAAAAAACTATGGAAAAAGAATTTATCATGATTGAAAAGGACGTTTTTAATAAAATGTTGGAACGTCTGGTAAAGTTCGAACGGTTTGTTAATATTTTATACAACAAGTATAATCCCAACAAAGATACTAAATGGCTCGATACTAAAGAGGTCTGTTCTATCCTGTGTGTTACCCCAAAGACATTGCAAGTTTATCGGGAAAACGGGAAATTAGGATTTTCTCAGATAGAAGGTAAGATCCTTTATCTGAAAAGTGATATTCAAACTTTTTTAGATAACAATGAAGTAACTAACTAATAAATTTACAGATATGAAGAAAATAACAGAATCAGATGCTAGGGTTTCCTATTTTTTTAATACTCTAGAGCGTATGACTCAACAGCTTGAAGATTTATTAGATATGCAAAAGCCTCTGTTTAACGGAGAGCATTATATCACGGATGAAGAATTATCAAAAACGTTGAAGGTACATCGACGTACACTAAATGACTATCGCAAAAAAGGGATACTACCTTATATCTATTTTGGAGGAAAGGTACTTTATAAAGAATCAGCAATACTATATATCTTAAAGGAACTCTACTTTCCTAAGTGGAAATAATCTTAAATTGGGGCAAGAGGTATGCAAATTATTTCTTGCCCAACTTGTCTTTAGGTGTTTTGTTAGATTTCATATAGTCTTCAGTAAGATCATTCAACTTATCTTTTACCAAATCTATTTCATCTAATATTTTCTGGTCAAGTATCTTGGCATATATCTGGGTCGTTTTCAAATCCGAATGCCCCAGCATCTTGGCAATACTTTCGATGGGCATCCCTTTGGTTATCATAAGCGTGGCAAAAGTTCTTCTACCTGTGTGCATCGTCAATGTTTTCCGAATACTGCAAGCTGCTCCGATAGGTTTTAAACGGTCGTTCATCTGTTTGTTCGTTAGAACAGGAAAAATATATTCTTTCTTACTCCTGTATTTCTCAATCAGAACCAGAGGAATTGGCAGTAAAGGTATAAAGCATGGATTTTTTGTCTTACTACGATTCATCATAATGATGTTATCTGTTATATCTGAATATTTTAAGTGCTTTAAATCAATATAAGATAACCCGGTCATGCAACAAAATAAGAACATATCCCGAACTCTGTTCAAGGATGCATTATGAAATTCCTGTATTATAATTCGTTGTAATTCTTTTTCAGTCAAGACTTGTTTTTCTGGCTTCTTTACACTTAACACAGTATCGGCAAAAGGATCCCTGTCTATATAACGATTCCGGTAAGCATCAGTAGTTATCCGCTTCAGACGGCGCATATGCCTTATCATCGTATTGTGTGAGCAGTTCCCATCACTTAAAAGGTATACTTCAAAACCAGCTACGAACTCATGATTGATCTTCTTTAGGTTAATATCTTTTGTGTGATAGGTTGATTTCAGAAAATCAATTATTTTTCTTCTGGTACAGGTATAGCTATCTGCTGAAGCTCCTTCAATTACCTTGCTTTTCGCTAATGACTGCTTCTGACCAATCAAATTGTCGAATGAATCCATGAGAAAATGGTCTTTACCCAGGCTGTCTTTACCTAAAAAAATATTCCTTATCCTTGTTATCGTAACAATATCTTCTTTAGCTGCCAATTTGTAATACAAATTCTCTAAATCAATATGAATAGACATTAATGAACGATTAATGTTCCGCGCTAGTTTTGTATACCCGATAGCTTTCTGTGCCTGTGAGTTCCAAAGAACCGGATCTATATTTATTCCGGATGCGAATGAAAGAGATTGACGGTCCAGCTTTAACTGCACGTTGATAGGAGTTGAACCTTGGGAGTTCAACTTCGTTCTTTTGATGAAAAACTTTACACTGAACCTAAAGTCAATCATACATATATTTTTTCTTTACATTTAAGGTCATCTATCAGGTATTTATAATTTATTTTGATAATATCGGAAGGTTTAGCCAAACTACTACTGTATTTGTTGTACTTGTGTATCTATATCGGGGTGACTTAGTTGTTGTTTTATAATATACTAGTAATCAATGATATTTTTATATTTTGGTTCGTTGTAGTTCCAGGCAGATTTGAACTATTACTCTTTAGTTTTATTAGTATCATCTATTGAGAATGTAATTCCATAAGCGGATTTTATATTTTCAGAATATAACCTTCACTGTATTTCAACATTTCTCATATTAAAGTGCATTTTCGATTATTTAAGGAGTATTTAACATATTGATTTATAGTAATAAATGGTCTTTTTTTATTGACTTAATCGTTTGATTATTAATGATTTAATAACTAAAATTGGGACTGAGGGCTCTGGTGCTGCCTGGAACTAGAACCTTCTGAAATTACTCAAAAATAACACGCTTATTATAAGCAAGTTATAATTTCAGACTTTACAGCAATTTCAATTTAACTAAAATATTAACTGAATACGGTGAAAATCAATGCAAGGAATGTTAGACATAAATTAGACATATTCCTGAGATACAGATCTAAATATTTAATTTTACACTTTAAATTCCGATAGTATTATATTCATCGTATTTCAATAAAACGTCTTCAGAATAAGCGTTAAATCATTCCTAATATAAGGTACTTTCTCAGGTACGATTTTACATAAACTATATAAAGCCAATAATTAAACATGCGAGAAACGTTTCGGGTATTGTTCTTCATTAGAAAAAATCAACTGAAGGACAATGGACTAGCAACGATTATGATCCGGATAACAATCAACGGAAAACAAATTCAGTTTAGCAGTAAGTTAGAAATTGATCCTATCGCCTGGTCTCAGAAAGAAAATAAAGCGATAGAAGATCCTTTTCTGTATATTAATGAACTTCTAGAGGAAATAAGAAGTAATATAAAAGTTCTTTACTTCGATTTATTATCCAAACATCAGGTTATATCTCCTTCCATGCTCAAACAGGCATATTTAGGAAAAGGAGATGAAATGCTCCTTAGCTATCAGTTTAAAGAACAAGTCAAAATATTTCGTTCCAAAAATGGCAGAAGTATATCGGATGTCACCGCAAACTGTTACAGGCTTACCCACAACCGTATCAACGAGTTTCTGTTTAAGAAATATAAGAAAAAAGATATAATGATTCAGGATATTGATCTGATATTTCTAGAGTATTTCTACAATTACCTGAGAGAACAATATCACTGTAGTAATAATACATCAATGAAGTACATGAAACGATTTGCAGCTATTCTAAATTTTGCAGAGAAGATAGGATTATTAAAGATCAATCCATTTAAACTTTTCCGGTTCCATATTGAAAAGAAATATCCGGTTTATTTAACAGAACACGAGGTGAGTCAGATTGCAGGTAAGACCTTTATGACAGAACGCTTAAACAAGATTAGGGATGTTTTTGTATTTTGTTGCTACACAGGTATATCCTATAGGGATGTTTGCAATTTGGCAGTCTCTGATATCCAATGTCGCAATAAACAATACTGGCTCATTTTTATCAGGCACAAAACCGATAATATATCACAAATACCGTTACTGGATATTCCTTTGCAAATACTGGGAAAGTATCACCCAGATTTTCATAAATATCCTAGTGACAAGCCTCTATTTTCTATGTCCAGTAACCAGAAAACTAATGAATATCTGAAGGAGATAGCTAATATCTGTGGTATTCAGAAGAGCATTAGCTTCCATGTCGCCAGACACACATTTGCCACACTGGCCCTCAATAAAGGTGTATCCTTGGAGTCTGTGAGTAAAATACTTGGACATACGAACATCAGAACGACAATGCTTTATGCAAATGTTACAAATCAGAAAATAGAGTCGGAAATGAATAGAATGAGGAAGGGATAATATAATTTATAGTATAAATTGTATCATCCGAAATTCAAGAATAAATAGCATAGTATTATTTATAGTATAATCAATAATATCTGCTTTATGATATTGGAATATAAGATTGCAGATAAAATGGTTTCATCAGTTGTCTCAATTTCTGAGAAGATTGGTCGGCTAAAGGAAATCAGAAGAGTAAACAAGCATCTCGACTTTGATCAGGCTTGTATTGTAAGAAACATCCAAAGAATTCTTAAAGGGAAAAATATAATTTATTCAGACAGAGTTATTTCTGACTCACTGGGGTCAGAGCATTCGATACGGAAAGAGGATGTCGAATCTATTCTTCCTATAATTGAATTTCATACCACTCATTTAACAAATAAGGAGCTAGATATTAACACATATGCGGAGGCATATAACAGTAACGAATATTTTGAGGAGATACCTACCTGGAAATTGGATCAGATTATTGAAAGAACCGATTTTTCACCCCAGTTTTTCCTTTATGCTCTTGCCGACTTCTGTAAAGAGTGTAATAATCTAACTCCTGATTATTTCATAGAAGGGTGGCTAATCAATTGCTTTTATGAGGAGCACGGAATTATACTAAGCCTAACATACAATAACTATTTAGAAGAGCAGAAGAAGGTCAATGTTTTCGCTTATTTCCTTGCTCAGGCACCTTTCCATAAAGATCCACCACGATATGAGTTCTTTTTATCTGTGATTGATACTTTATTGGATGGATGTCTTGAATATTATAATGAACTGTCTAATCCTAAATCGGGTCGGGTTGAATTGCTAAGAGGAACGATAGAAGAGCTATTCTCGCGAAGAGATTACCTGGTTTATTATGATATAACCTACTGCAAGTTTAGATCTGAGAGAAGCAGTTGAAGAAGGTCTCCTTTCCATAAAAGGAGATAAGAGAAATGCGAGATATTGGTATAAAGGATGATGGTCAAATAGAATATTTATGATAAAATTCTCACAATAGAATTCTTTACAAGATGTAGGATGTTTATTTCAGTTATGGCGAAATAATACTAAAAACTCTTCAATTTACATAAGACATCCATATCTATTTTACAGATAATTAGCATTCATCTTTTTCACTTTTTAAACGTAAAAAAATTGCTTTTTATTTTTCCAACATAAAGCTGTATGATATTTATTATTAGAGGAAAACTATATAGCTATTTATAAAAACCGATCAAGTTGTTAGAATATTTGTAATATAATAATTAGATTTTGCTTTTAAATATAATCGCGAAGCAAGTTATCAATCAATATCGTTCGAGTTTCGACCAAAATAAGATAGAATCTTTAAACATAGATCACCTACCATTTGATTTGGATAGTCCTCGCTTGCCCCTATCTCTAGAGAAGAAGAACGAAAACATTTTGGATTGGATGATATCTAAAAAAATATTATTGAAGTAATGAATAATTTAATTGGGGAAAAGTTTTTTTGTGAAGAGCCTATTCTTGTAGTTCAAGATGAAAAGATTAAGGATCTCTACATAGTAATAGAAGGGAATCGAAGATTTACAGCTGGATATTTACATTTATATTAAGAAGAGGCTCCTGTTAAAAACTCTATTCAAGTAATTTCAGGAAATCCAAATAAAACCCCGATGGCTTTATGCATTAATCTTCCCAAACAGAGATAGTATTCTTGATTATTTGCTATATAGCAATATGAGGGGGGGCGTTGGGATACTTTTGCAAAAGCTAGATATTTCAGGCAACTTTTTAATAGATTAGATAATATCACTTTTAGTGAAAATTGTAAAAAGCTAAATAGGCAGATTGGAAGCACTACACCATATGTAAAGCAACTATTATTAGATATAGAATTCCATGATAGAATTGGACTAAATAATATCTTTAATATAAGGTATTTAGACGACACAATATTTGAATTTGAAACATTTTATACAGGTATAGTTCTTAATAATGCTACTGATTATATAAATTTATATATAAAATCTGGAAATCCAACTGATAATATTAACATTGAGCATCTCAGCGAAATAACAAAATGGCTTTTGAAAGAAATGAAGAAAATCAAGCAGATTAGATTAGGGGAATCAGGGAACTTATCAAAATAAAATATTGGATCCTAAATAACCTAAAGCACAAGAAGCAATTAAGAAATGGTTATTCTATATCTATTTCAGCGAATCTAACTGATGAACCCAGTATTGTATTGAGGATAATAAAAAGAGCAAAATAATGTATTGACCTTGTGTGGGGCAATTACTTTTAATACAGTATTTTGACGATGTATTTATCAAACTTGAAACATTAGTAAACATTTCAGAATATTGAGTTACGCAATAACTTACTTACTCGTAGTCTACATTCATTTTATGTTGATATAAAAAATAAAGAAATAGGTTTGAAGGAAAACCTTTCAGAATATCATATTTAATATTATTATCCAATCTTAAATATCTTAATAAATTGACGAATATTTTTGCGAGTAATTTTGAATATATTTCATTATTAGTTATGAAGAGTTTATTTCCTAACATCACCGTAAAATTATTTGGTAGTACTAATCTTGAAAGGATAAATACTGTAGATAAATATATTATACAAAATTTAAAGAATGAGTTAATTCATTTGCTGGTGAAATATGTGCTGAATATACTACAAAGCTTAATGAAATATTTAATAAGCATTTAGGTGATGAAACCGATATTGTCGGTTTCATTCCAATGAATGATAGAAAAAGTTTTTATCCCCTTTTCTTCGGACAAAATACTTATAGAAAATGGATTAATATAGATTATACAAGTATGCAATATTTTATGTTAGTTCCTTTCTCTCTAGTAACTAATACACACGAATGAATAAAAGTTACTGATATAACACATAATGTAGTCATAGATAGAACTTGAGTTATGCAAATCTTAAGATTGGTGGATATCCCTGATAATATCGACGCTTTTAAAACTGTGAAAAAAATGATTAATCATTAAATGATAATTACTGTTACAACACCTTTATTTGAGGTAATTAATATTTTTATCAAACTTATTTTCCAATTCAAGAAAATTATCTTTATGAATGTTTAGCTCATTTAATGCGGTAGTTAAATTTCGACCTATTTCATGTCCTTTTTTTGATAAAGGCTTATCAAATATAATTTCTCCTTTTAATATATCTTCATCTGCTTTCCAATCTACATATACAGCTAAAGGTCTATCTCCGTCCCATTTTATATTACCGCTTTTGTTAGCTCTATAATTTAATGCCTTACAGGCAAAATATATCTCTTGATTTTTTGCAAACTCTTCAATGGGAAGCATTTTACTTGCATAATAATTTACATTGTCGTTGTCATCATCGATGTTATCACCTACATTAATAATATAATTAGCTATTCCCGAATTATTAATTACTGTTCCATTTACTTTACAATTTTTCTTATCAGAGTTGAGGTTAGTTCCTGCATAAATATCAATTTTTTGTTCATCCGTAAGTATAATTTGACCACACTTTTTACCTCCAGCTTTATTTAAAAATTCAAATTTCCAACCCAATGTTATGCTATTTTCTTGAACATTTCCCAAGTTTCTGAAATATACCAAATAATCCTTATTAAAATTTTCTTGAATGGGGATTATGCTATTTTTAATAATATCCTGAGCACCATCTCCTAAAATCTCGATAGCACGTTCTAATTTTATCTTATTTTCAAGAAAATCAGCATTAGCTTGCTTAACGGAAATCTTAAATTCTTTTTCAGTTTCTTTTTCATCCTTTGCTAGAATATAAATATCTGTTTTACATTCTCCACTACTCGGTCGGGGTTTCCCTGATTCTATGATCTCATAATCAATTCCCTCATAAGTAAAAGATTGAGCTTCACTAAAAAGCTCAATAATGTGTTTTTCTGTATCGCTAAATCTTTTTGCCATTTTATTCAATTAATTCTTTTAGTGGAGTTTGTAAAGCACTTGCTATTTTTTCAGCAACAACTAATGACACATTACGCTTGCCCTTTTCAATATCAGGTAAATATGTGCGGTCAATATTAGCAAGATTTGCTAACGTTTCTTGAGATAAATTTAAAGACAACCTTTTCTCTTTTACTCTTTTACCAAAAACTTCATTAATATTCATAATTTGACAAATTTCAATATTAGTAGACAAATGTGCAACGGACTATTGTCTACTTATTGGCAATTTTTTAACGCTATATATAAATTAAAAAATGGTATATTTGTATCTTATTTATTGTCTCAATTCAATACTTTTAATAAGAAATTAGGAATGAAAATTGTTTCGCTTTTTGCGGGTGCTGGCGGCTTAGACCGTGGTTTTGAGAATGCAGGTTTCAATGTCGTATGGGCTAATGAATACGATAAAGATATATGGGAAACATATGAAAAAAACCATCCAAATGCCTTTTTAGATAGGAGAAGTATCAGGGATATACCATCAAGTGAAGTCCCAGAATGCGATGGCATAATTGGCGGTCCTCCTTGCCAAAGTTGGAGTGCAGCTGGAGCATTAAAAGGTATTGAGGATAAAAGAGGACAATTGTTTTTTGAATTTATTAGGTTATTACGAGATAAACAACCGAAGTTTTTTCTTGCAGAAAATGTTAGTGGAATGCTAATCGCCCGCCATTCTACCGCATTAGAAAATATAAAGAAACTTTTTGCAGAAGCAGGAATTGGGTATGAGTTATCTTTTAACATGCTTAATGCTGCCGATTATAATGTACCTCAAGATCGTAAAAGAGTTTTTTTTATAGGTATTAGAAAAGATTTAGGCTTTAAATATGAATTTCCATTTATTAAATATCCTCATGTTAGTTTGAAAAATACTATATATGATTTAAAAGATAATGTTGTAGTTTCATTAGATAAAAATAAAGCTAATTCTGATTGTGTAATACCTAACCATGAATATATGACAGGCGGATTTTCTCCTATATTTATGTCTCGGAATAGGGTTAGGGATTGGAGCGAAGTTTCATTTACCATTCAGGCTGGAGGACGTCAAGCCCCAATACATCCACAAGCCCCTAAAATGCTACCAGTCGAAGCAGATGTGAAAAAATTTGTTCCGGGTAAAGAATATCTATACCGGAGATTAAGTGTTCGCGAATGTGCCAGAATTCAGACTTTCCCTGATGATTTTATTTTTTACTATGATAGTGTTGCAGCTGGATATAAAATGATAGGAAATGCTGTTCCAGTCAAATTAGCAGAATTTTTAGCTAACTCTATTAAAGAGCAGATAAACAAAAATCAAATTGCCGTAGATAAACAAAAATTAGTTGTATTATGACGAATATTTTAAATGCAATTTATAATATTGTTAATCAATCTATCCATACGGTAGCTGATATTGAAGGTTTATCTAATAATAGGGCTAACAGTATGGGAGAAGCCTTAGAGAAATATATTAAAAATGCTTTTGCTGAGACATTCGATATAAATGATAATGAAGAAGTTGTTGATATTTATAGCGAAAAATTTTCATGGTTAGGAAATAAAAATAATCCACCTGACTTTATTATAAGTGGTGGCGATGCCGTTGAAGTTAAGAAAATAGAAAGTTCTGGTACCGATTTAGCGTTAAACAGCTCTTATCCCAAGTCTAAATTACATTCTGATAGTACACTTATTACCGCTGGATGTCGTAATTGTGAAGAATGGACGGAAAAAGATATAATTTATGCAGTGGGGCATACAAGTAATCAAATATTACATTCATTATGGATGGTATATGGAAGTATATATGCGGCAGATAAAGAAATATATGAAGGTCTTCATACAAGATTGTCTCAAATAATAAGAAATGGCGAAAATATTGAATTTTCTGAAACAAGAGAATTAGGACGGATTAATAGAGTAGATCCTTTAGGTATTACTTATTTGCGTATGCGTGGAATGTGGGGAATAAGGAACCCTAAGCGAGTTTTTAGTAGTTATCTTCCCGAAGGGAACAAAACGTTTACTTTTATATCGGTAATTCCTACCGACAAATATAATTCGTTTACAGAAGAAAGTCGAAATCGAATAGAAAAACTTCAACTTGACAATTTTAATATAATTAACCGTAGAGTTTCAGACCCTAATAATCCAGCCAATAGAATTGATGTAAAAATAATATCTTTCTATATTGACTAATTAAAAACTAATATAATGGCTAATTTTGTTTTTGATACTACTCCAGAGCGTTCCTGCTTAATGAAAAAAATCAAAAGCAATAATACAAAACCCGAAATAAAACTACGGAAAGCTCTTTGGGCTACAGGTATCCGTTACCGCCTAAATGTAACTAAGCTACCCGGAAAGCCGGATATTGTTATTCAAAGATATAAGCTTATTATATTTGTTGATGGGGAGTTTTGGCATGGATATAGGTGGGAGGAAAAAAAGGTCAAAATTAAAGCAAATAGAGATTATTGGATAAAAAAGATAGAACGCAATATGCAACGGGATATTCACAATATTCAACTTTTGCAAAATTTAGGATATACGGTCATTCGTTTTTGGGAACATGAAATAAAGGAAGATATACAATCATGTATAAATCGAACTTTGTTAATTATTGAAGATAATGAGTAGCTCCTATCCAAAAAAGATATGGTGTTGTAGGAAATTTCTCGTTCAGCATTTGCCTTTTGGGGTAAAGGATCTCTTTGTGAATCTTGTAGTTTTTTTCTTGTAATTCAGCAATAGAATTATCTAAGGAAAGGAAACTGTATATATGATAGTTCTAATACGAAGAATTTGCAGAAGAAACAAATATCTAATTAGGATAAAGTCCTTTGGGAACTGTCCATTTACACATGTTAAAATTTTCGATATTCTTTTATAAAGTAAAATCGCTTATATCTTTTTTGTTTAACAATCTATAATTATCATCATAAATTGTTCTAACTTGATATTTACTCCCTTGAATAGTGTTAATTTTACATATTCCTAGTTTTCCTGATTTTTTATAAGAACCATCCTTACTCGCATTAATAGTTTCCCCGAGCATTTTCAATACGTGTTGTGGAGAAAATGCATTGTTATTCGCTATCGATAATTTTTCCATGTAGTCTTTCAGTCCAGAATTAGGTAACCCATATTTATTAAAAATATTTAAACAGAAAAGAATTAATTGCTCTTTAATTACAGGCTCTCGTCGTTCCAAAGTATTATAAGCCAGAGTTGCATCAAGCAGAATATGGTAGAGAAATTTATTTTGAAGATCAGCATGACGAGAAATTAAATCGTCTTCCCATTCAGAGTATTTTGCAATATTTCTATATTGGTGTAATAGGATAAAATGCTTTAAAATAGATTGAATTGATTCTGAATATAGATTTCGTAATTTTTTCTTCCAATCATGAATATTTGTGCCTTCCGGGAACAATGTGTATTCATTAAAAAGGCATATAGAACCTATAGTATGTGAACTTAATAAAAAGCGTAAATAATCGACAATACCAATAACATGCTCTTCATTAAATCGTGCTCGAGTTAGGTTGATGCAGTATTGCTCTGTTATTTTTTTTACAAGGTTAAATGGGCGGTTTATGTCATTTCCAATTTTTATGCAATCATTGAAAATGTGGATGTTTTCGATTTTTCTATCCTTGCTCTCAGTTGTCGAAGCCTCCTCTTCCTCATCCATTAATTCATCTGAAATAGATTCACTTTTATTCTGAAAAATAGATTCTATACTTTGCCATAATGTTGAAGTAATATGTCCTGTAGCCATCTTTGACAATATTGACGTATTATTAGACATTGCTATTGCCTGATCATAACTTAATGTAATAATGTCTCTTTCTTCTAATTCTTCTTTATTTTCATGGAGGCTGCTATGTAATGGCTTTCGATTTATACCAGTATCTTCTCTATATAGCTGGGTTAAATAATCAGCAATTTCCAGTTCATTAAACTGCCCTACCTCAATCTTGCTTAAGATTTCACGTATACTTCGTAAATTTCTTTCAGGGTTTGTGTTTCTTAGTTTGTCAACGTTATTGACTAGCTGCTTATTTGAAACAATATTACCGTTTGCATTAAAAAATGCACAGTATTGAAGCTGCTGATTAGATTGGTTAGGGGATAAAATAAATTCAAACATTTCTAGCTGTAGATCATTTATCGGAAGAGAAAAACACTCAATTCCATCAATTCCAAATGCTGTCAGATAGCATGGTTCAATAGGTATATGTTTCGAATTGATATATACTTTAAGTCGTTTGCCTTCTAAGTCAGCGGATTTGATAATCTGCCTAGTACTATAGTTCGAATCCAATATATTTTCTCCGTAATATTCTGATCGAGAGTAAATACTTATGTCTTTTATGGGTTTGCTACTCTTGTTAATTCCCATATTATTTAAAAAATTAAAAGAGGATGAAGCATATAATATGCATAATTCGTCATTCAGTGGGGGGCAACTAAAAGATCCCATTGCAGCAATAGTCGCATTTGCACTACCTACCAAGCAATATTCTTTTATTTGTGATTTGAAGTGAAATACTTTAGCATGTAGCATTCGGCTATCTCTCAAACCAGTAGTTTTCACCTTTCCTCTATTTGTTTTATTGAAGTCATAAAAAGTAATTCTTTTGTCAGCTTCTATTTGTGTTGGAGGCAAACCCTCATTTTCTTGTAGATATATATTTAAAATAGAATTGGGGAATAGCTTGCAAAGATCCTTTAACAAAGTGCCATCTTTATCATAATATGGGCAGATGATTGTTATTTCTTTTATTTCGTCAACCGGAATAAGGCTTGCTAGTTGACGATATATACAGGTCGTCTTTTCATTATATAATAGAGCTCCAGCAAGATTAAGATCTTTATCTATATTATGAAATTGATGTTTTACGAATTCTTGCTTTGTAAACAATTCACAACAACTTCTTATTGTTTTACATATCCTTTTAGCTGAATAGCCTTCTGTTTGTTTTGCAAAGCCAATGACATACTCCCAAAGTTCAAGAAGTAAAGGCAAGTCTTCTTTATTATCCATATCAGCATAAAGCCCAGAGAATATCTCATGGTTTTTGCCGTGTCCTCCCGGAGTAATATTACCTGAGCCAAAGATGGCAAGTAAACTATTGTCTCCTATGAAGAAATTGATCTTGGGATGAAATGCTCCTGATGATTTGATGCCACTGACCGCATATACCTGATTAATACTTCTTAGATAATTAGAAGATATACCTAGCGAAGAGTTTAGCATATTTTGGTCAACTAAAACGTTTACACTTGTTATCCATTTTTCCTTCAGAATCCTTAATACATACCCTTCGAAATGATGAAAATTAAAGGAAAAAGTGGTAAGGATGGCAGAATGGAATTTATTCTTCCCTCCAGGTATTTCTCTATATATTTTACGTTCCATCACAATTCACAAAATAATTTATGCCCTAATTCAGTTAGACTATCACTTGTTTCAATATATCTTAAGTCAAGCATGAAGTTCTGTAATGATTGAATCCTAGGAGTAGTTCCTCTTGGCTCTATGGTCTCAATATGAATAATGCACCTATCTTCAATAAGAAATTTCAATAAATTAGCTTCTCCATTTCCCATTTTCCTATAAGCTGTTGACATGTGATCATTAATTACAGATTTTATTATCCTATTGACATATTTGCTATAGCTTGACTCTAAGTTTTTCTCTATATATATGTTAAGATGTTCCGATAGATTTCCTTTTTGGGAGTCTATATAATTATTAAACTCAAATCTTTTGACTTGCTCTTCATATGGCTTAACGAAATTGTATATCATAGCCAAGAGCAAAATCGATTTGCTTACAGCACTATAAGAATTTCCCTGTTTTACAGCATTTTTTATATCAACTAATTCATCAGGAATATTTCCCTTATCAATAGATCCCAAAACATTTATCAGAATATCTTCGCTATTGATTCCAATTGGTAATATAGTTTCTTTTAATATTTCTAACTCAAATTTTTTTAAATAACTATCAATCTCTAAAATACGTCCTTCGATATTGAATAAGAAACCCCAAAACACAGTTGAAAGAGCATAATGAACTGCTTCATTAATAAAATAATAGAACCACCCAAATCTAGAAGAATTAGGGTCTACATCTTGCGAGATATTATTGAATATCCATAAAGGAAATTTATACATATGGATTCCTTCTGCTTTTGACTGTAAGAATAATTTTATTGACTCAAATCTTTTCTCTGACAATTTGCCATCTCTTGTTTTAAAGTTATCTCCATCTTGCTCTAATAAAAGATTGTTTAACAAAGACCATTCCGCACTCAATTTGACAATAGCATTAAGTTGAAAAGACTTTATTTTATCAAAATCTTCTAGAAAACAAGTTCCTTTTTTTATCAGTTCTAGATAATATATTCTTTCATCATGAGGAACGGCGGAACGGAATGCCGCTGCGAGTTTCTGTCCTTTTGATTTTATATGAAAATATTTTTCTGTGACTTCAATTAATTCAAGATTAATTAGAGAGCCTGCATAGTATTGTCCTAAGGCTCCTGACTCGTAATCCCAATATAACTCTTTACCCGGCTTATCGGCTCCTTGTATTAAAGAATAGATCCCATTTAGTTTGTATCTGTTAGCGTAGTCACTTCCAGGTACATTTGTTATATTTGGTTCTTTTATAACCATCAGAAAGGCCATAATCAGCTCAGCTCTCCTTATAAAGTTGTATTGAGCTTGAGGTTTTTCTTTCTCCTTTTCCAGTTTTAAGTTGTTATATTCATCTAAGATCCAGCAATAGAAGCTGTAATATCGGATTCGTCCAGTCAAATTGGTCATTCCTGGTAAAAGTCTTCCGTAAACAGTAATAGAACTATTTTGAATTCCTAATGGATCGCGACCACGAATAAACCCTCCATTTTCAGCCCAAAAAGGCATTGTAAAGGTATTAGAGTTGTACATATTAGCTATTTTAATAGTCTTTTTTTATCCTTTGAAAAGACATAATCCGAGATGTTAATATAAGTTTTTGTTTGTCATCAACTGTCTGTCTCATGAAAAATTTCGATTTCCAAATATAATTAATGAGTGATTGAATAGATGTTTCCTGACCGAGAATCAGATGTCTGAAATGGTCTACCTCTATTGGTAGAATACCCCAATAATTTTTTTGGTTCTTTTGTTGTTCTCTTCTATTTATCTTAATTTTGTCATTTTCCAAGTGCAGTTACAATATTTCCACTAATATCTATTTTACATTTGGATGTTCTGTATACTAAGTCCATTTAGCTATTCTGTCTGAATACATGCATATCCTTTTTTATATGACTGTAAACTCTTAGCAAGAATTTCCGACTGACAATAGATTGCTGGATTGAAATATGTTATTTCTTTATTTTTAAGAAATTTGTCTTTCTTAATATATATTTCCTTATCCCAGCTAGAGCCAGCTATATTGAAGTCCAATTTATTACTATCCATTAATTAGTTTAATAAACTTTTCTGCGTATTGTTCTGCTAATTCTTTACTTGAATCAATAGAAATATCTTCTTTGTTCCAATTAGCTTTAGTAGTCCAATTGTAAGATCCATGGATGACAGTTTTTAAATCGATGACACAAAATTTATGATGCATAATATTTTTATACGGTCCTTCAGGAGGTAGTCGTTTTGTTTCACATAACTTTTCATAATTGAATCCATATTCTCTATTAATATTATCCTCTAATACAACAAGTCTAACATTAACACCCTCTCTTATTTTCTCTTGTAAAGCTTTACCTAATCTTTTATTAGTAAACCACGCCACAGCAACCCAAATAATAAATCTAGCATTGCTTATTTGTTCTAATATCTGATTCTCTATATCTTCAAAATGTATTTCAACTTCTATTTTCTCTGGAGGATCAGCTCCTATAACTTTGTAAAATTCATTGACCTTTTCAATTCTATAACCATCAGGTAGTATTAATTTATTAAACTCAACAGCTGCCTTGTCAATATCTCGGTTATGATCCAATGCAAAATGTCGTGAATCGAAGAGGCTTTGAATCAACAAAACTAACTGAGGTGTCCCTGATAATTTTCTCAATCTGTCAATTGTATATGCAGAGCGAGATAATCCATCAGGTAGGCTATTGGCATAAATATCTCTTAGTCCTGCTTTATTAAACAATTCTACTAATTTAGAGCCTGACAAATAAGGAGCTAACTGTAGTTGATCTTCTGGAATATGAGAATCAGCAAAGAACTTAACTATAGTTGATATAGTATAATCTGATAATTTCATTATTAATTTAAATCATTATATTTGTTTCAAATATAATGATTAATCGTAATTAATTTCCCATTAATAATCTCTCATTTATTTGTTAAAAAAAAAAATCTACTTTTAGATTTAACTAAGAATAGTTTCTAGGTTGTAAACAAATTAATTATTAACCCCAGTAAGCTAAAAATTGAACTTATTGAGTGTTTAAACTGTGACCAGTTTACGACTGGAATGATTGTTTTAGCGAAAGAAAATCTTAATGAAGATGTTGATATATAATTGATTATGAAATAATATCCTCATTATGGGAATTCCTTCATTCGCACTAAGTCGCAAAGCAAATATAGCAAATACTTGAAAGTCATTTTTCAATTGAGTATTAATCAGAGACAGAGATACCTTGTTAAGATCACTTAGAACACTCCATATATTCCTTTATTGATCCTTCATATATCCTATTGTCAATCGTGGTCTTAAGTATCCCTCCACGAACTAAATCAGATATTTTCTTATGAGATCTTCTTAGCATTTTTGCCACTTGATTGATCGAATATGTTTCTTCCTTGCAAAAATTCGGTTCTTGATATAGTTCAGCTAATTTTTCATCAAAGACTTCTGATATAATTCTCTTTAGATCCTTTTCCGAAACCACAATGATTTTTTCGATATCCATAATTGCTTGTTTTCTTTGTTGTTTATGTATTTCATTAAAAAGTTCAGGTGTTCAATTTTCTTCATCTTGGTAATCAGCACAAGCACTATCTAAAAAAATACCACACTGCTAATAAAAATTATATTATTGATCGATCTTATTTTGCAATAATTCAAGTATGATTCACTTTAGATTATAGAATTATATATAATATCTTCATAAGTATATATTTCTAAAAGTAAAAATAAGAAAATTATACATTTCTTATACGTGTAACGACTAAGTGATTTTCCTCGGAGACGATAATGTTTTTTAAGAAAACTATTCAGCGAAAAATTCAAACAGTTTGTTGTCTATTTAGATACGACAAATTATGACAAACTACGACAGATTACGACAATGTATAAATTAATGGCATTTTAATTATTTTTCCTTTTATATTCGCTCTTGATATGATGTTCAAACACGTTACGCATCTTGCAGATTTCAGGGGACTACTAGAGTCAACTCTATCAGCATCAAGTGTAAAATAATATAGAATTACTACAACTGTTATCTGCATTTTTATACTAGCAAGGGGCTAATTCTATAATAAAATTAGTATATAAACTTTTAATACGATTGAATTATGAGAGCAACATTGAAAATTATTCTTCGCAAAAACTACCTCGGTAAAACAGGTAAACAACCGATCGGTCTCCAGTATACTGCTTATAGGCAAACAACCTATATAGGTTTGGATATATCAGTAAAGCCCGAACATTGGAGTGACAGTAAGAAAATGATCTTAGTAGGAGAAAAATATCACTTGCAGTATAATCGGATCATTAGAGAACAGCATCATAAAGCTGAACAAATAATCTTTGATAATTTTCTGAAACCCCTTTCTACAAAGGACTTTGTTAACAAGTTCAAAGATCGATATTATGATAATAAAGATTTTTATGTTTTTGTGGAGAGTGAATTGGAATTTCTCAAATTGTCGCGAGCCCAATCAACAATAAACAACTATTGTAGCCTTATCAACAAAATGAAAGTATGGAAACCTTCACTATTATTTAATGAAATTTCATTGGAGTTTATTCAAAGATTTCATCAATTTGAAGTTGAATCAGGTAATGAACCTCCTACAATCTATAAAAAGCATGCAAATCTCAAGTTTCTGTTGGGGTTAGCTATTGATAAAGAGTTGATAAAAAAGAATCCTTATGATAAATTTAAAATCAAAAGATTTTCTAAAGGAGAGAATATGGATATATTGACAGAAGAAGAACTACAACTGCTACAGCAAGTATACAATAGCGGGAAGTATAGTAAATATAAACAAGAATCTTTAAGGTGCTTATTATTTGGGTGTTACACTTCTTTATCTTATGCTGAGTTTCAAAAGGTTTTGCATAATAATTTAAAAGTCATTACCTTAAATAAAAAAGAAGTTGGTGAAACGTATTACCTTTTATCTAATGATAGGCAGAAGACTAGGATATTATATAAAATTCCAATTGTCTCTCCAACTGTAAAATCTCTCTTGGAAATGGAAAATAAAAAATCGTTTCAGAAAATTTTTTTCCCTTTAAGCAATAATACAATTAACAGATATCTGAAAAAAATTATCAAAGAAGCGGGTATAAATAAGACAATAACCCTTCATCGGGCCAGACATACTTTTCGAACCATTGCAGCTAAAAAGGGTATACGGGATAGCATTGCGGAACGTATCATGGGACATGCAAGCAGAGATAGCATACAGGACATCTATATGCACTTATCGGATGAAGATATTGTCATGGAAATGAGAGATCGATGGATTGTATAAAAAACTTGAGGGTGTGAAAATTGAATTTTTTCATACCCTCTTATTTTTCCTAATCCAAAACTAAAATATAATTCTTAGCCTGTTTTTAGTTATATTTGAAAAAGTCTCAAACTTGTAATATAATGAAAATTCTATTCATATCAGACACACATGGGGAGCATCAAAAGTTGAATAATTTACCTCAGGCTGACATCTTAATTCATAGTGGAGATATTTCAAAGAGAGGAAAAGATTACGAAGTAGAAGATTTTATTAAATGGCTTTCTTCTCTTGATTTTCGATATAAAATATTCATAGCAGGTAATCACGATTTTTATTTCGAAGATAAAACAATAAGTAAAATACAAGAAATGTTGCCCCAGAATGTATTTTATCTTTGTAATGCTGGTATAACAATCGAAGGCATCAATATTTGGGGGTCTCCTATCACTCCAACATTCTTTAATTGGGCATTCAATCGAGATCGAGGCTCTAATATTGCTAAATACTGGGATAAAATTCCCCAAAATACAGATATACTTATTACGCATGGTCCGCCCTCAGGAATTCTGGACCAGACAATATCAGGATCAAATGCAGGTTGTGAAGATTTACTTAAGAAAATAGAACTAGTAAAACCAAAATATCATTTGTTTGGCCATATCCATGAGGCTTATGGAGTATATGAAACTACCTATACAATTTTCATCAATGGCAGTATTCTTGACGAAGGTTATCGAATAAGTAACCAGCCTATATCTTTCAATATATAGCTGATTGCAATGAATGCATACAGAATCTATTTATGAGTTTGTACCGAAAAAATCATTATTTTCTTGATTAATAGTATCGTTAAGTGGGATAATGAAAAAATAGAATCTCAAGATCCATTTGTTTTGTGAATTTTTTGGAAGAATTGAGTCTAAACAAGTAAAAGCATCATACCCAAGCAGTATAATACTTAATATAAATTCTCATGGCATGATAATTTGATTATATATGAAATGAATTGTAGTCTTGTTAATACATGTGAAAGAGGATTATAAGACATCTTGCACTAATTTTATTCACATATCCAAGATTGTCTTTGTCAAAAAAGTAATTGTTTTTTTTAGATACTCCAATAAACAAGGTTCACTTTCACAATAATTACACTATCTTTATCTCATTAAAACATCTCTTCTGCAAAACGTTGTAGAACACTACGTTGAGGTCATAGCCAATTCGTAGCCAAGCGATTTTAAAGGAAAACTAAATTGTTATAATATAGACGGTTATAAAGCAGGTTCTGCTGCCTTCATCCGCACTGAGAGCGACAAATTGAAGATTTCTTCTTTTTGTCGCTTTTTTTTGAATAAAGACAAAATGCTCCGCTATTCAGTGGAGCATTTTGTCTTGTGGTCTTGTTAAACTTTAACCAGACTTTATTAAAAAGATGTATTTTCGAGTATCAAGGTAAAATGATTAGATCGCTTTTGCATTAATCAGGTTTAAACCTTTAGGAAGATAGAATGTTTCATTCTTATCAATATAAACTGTTACCGATTTTAGGTTCATAGGCTTGCCATTTACATAGATAATTGATTTGAATGCAGGTATGATTATCACAGTATCTCCTTTTTTAGCAGTAAGCACAGGCATATTATTCGATTTATCTGTATTTATAGAGCATGTCCATCCTTCAAATACATCAGTGTGCTTTGAGAATATTTCTTCTGTAAGCTCATTCAAAGGCTTCTCCAATCCGATCACATCTTGCAGGTATTGATTGATTTCTATGTTGCTATTCATTCCAATAGGAATATCCCCTTGAGGGTGATATGCTGCAAGAAAAACCTCTTCACCCGTATGTCCGCCTGACGTAAAACCAAAATATGTACGAGAGTTCTTAATCTCGGTTATTACTGACCACAGATTCACACTGTTACTCTTTTTCATATAATCATCCTCATGAAAGTTCTTTTCTTTAAGAATTAGGTTATATTCTTCGTCGGTAAGATCTATATCATTGTATTCTTTGAATAGAGTCTTAATCTCTTCGGGTTTGGCATCCTGTAATAGTTTTTCCATCCCTTCGGTTGTCTTTTTGTACTTCGATACATTTGCAAAAAGGTCATGAATAGTAGCTCTATCATAAGCTTTCAGCCCATATCGTCCAATAGTGAAACCGCTATTGCCATGATCGGGTAATATTATGACAGTTGTTTCCCCGTCTTTCAAGGCAAATTCGATAGCCACTTCTACAGCTTTGTCAAATGCAAGATATTCGGTAATACACCCTATTGCGTCATTGCCGTGTGCCGACCAGTCTATTTTACTTCCTTCGACCATAAGAAAGAAGCCGTTCTCGTTTTGAGATAATTGATCAATGGCTTTACCTGTCATTTCTGCCAGAGATGGGATTTCATCTGTTTCCTTATCTAATTCGTAAGGAAAAGCCATGTCTTCGAACAGAGCCCAGACCTTTTCTTTTCCTTTAAAATTGCGGAACGCCGAAGCATCATTTTGTATTAATGTTGTCCCTGTACTTTTGAAGTGTTGCTTAATATCTTCTGTAAGAATGGCATTTCCTCCACCGAACATTACATCCAGGTTTTGATGTGCCATTTGTGGTGCAATATATTCGTACTTGCCACGGTTGTAATAATGAGCCGAACAATCAGCCGGAGTAGCATGAGGAAATTCGACCGTTACGACCAATCCAACGGCCTTGTTCTTCTCTATTTTGGCTCCTTCCAATAATGTAGCCAATGGTTGATATGCTTTTGATGGATCGATGGGTACAAGATCGTTTTCAGGATCGGCAACAGGATATATAGATACATTACCCGTTTGCTGAGGCTGCCCTGTCATATAACACGATGTAGTGGGGGCTGAGTCTCCGATAGGGGCATTTGATGAAAATGTTTTGACCGTTCCGCAAAGATAAGGGTCTATAGCTAATGAATTTCCCTTATTGTTATATATCTGATACCAGCGGGCGGCAGATACAACCCCGATTGATATGCCATCGGGTATCATTACAATTACATTCTTGGTTGGTTTTACTGATCTTCGATATTGCTGCCCGTAGGTAGAGGAGACAAATAGTAGTAAGATCAGAAAAATGAGATTACTCTTTTTCATTTTTATTAATTAAGGTCTCAGACCTATTTGTTGCTTTGGTACGTATAATAACCAAAGCTTGTTATAAACTTTAAACAGATCATTAAATTCTGTCTGTCATTTACTTAGATTTAAGTAATCCTTTCCGTAATTTAAGCGGAAAGGATTACATGAAGGAAATGAATTCTAAGGTCACAGACCTTAATAACTCGGGTTCTGAGTCAGAAGGCCATTTGTTTTATCTATTTCACTCAAAGGAATTGGCAATAAATAATCTTTGTTATCATTAAAGTTGGCTCCTTTGTCGGTGTTGTATTTTGCTGCATAAGCTTTCATTACTTCACCGAATCGTTTTTGTCTGAGTAGGTCTTCGCGTCTCCAACCTTCCATTGCCAGTTCGCAACGGCGTTCGTGCCAGATTGCGCTTCTCAGTTCTACTTTATCTGTAGTTTTTATATCGGGTAATGAAGTCGCCGTATTTGTCGAGGGTATATACATTTGTATATCTCTACGCGGATCTTTAGGGTTCGTCATGCGGGCACGTTGTCTTACTTTATTTAGATGAGATAGAGCTTCACCTCCTTTACCGTTCTCGTTCAATGCTTCGGCATAAAGCAGCAGCACATCGGAATAACGGATAAGTCGGATATTATAACTGATCATCCAGACATCGAATCCCACTTTGTCTATTGCCGGAACAGTCAGTTTATAATCTTGATACCCGGTGGTGGATATACTGTTGTCCTGAGCTTTTTCGTCTCCCACATAGCGGTCTCCTGTTTGTGTAAACACATATGTGATGCGCGGATCATCGGGTGAGAAGGCTGCAAATAGATCTTGACTTGGAATATGATATCCATATCCCTGATAACCAGGCACGTTGCTTCTGCTCGTAAAATAGTGAGGAACATTTGTCCCGGTTTCTACTGATTTGTTCTCAACTTTATTTGGTATTTCGAATACCGATTCGATACTGTTTTCGTTTTCTTTTGTCCAGTTGAATCCATAGTCGGCTAGCAGATTGTATTTGCCTGAACTCACGACTTCTCCCAGATATTTCTCTGCATTAACAAAGTCGCCTCTGAACATGTAGACTTTACCCAGTAATACCTTTGCCAATCCGCTGGTTACCCTATATTGGTCAGTGGCAGGATATTCGCCTTTTGCAGGAAGGTCAGTGGCATCTGTAAGATCGGCAATAATCTGTTGATAAACAACTTCTTTATCTGTTCTGGCTGTGACCGATGCTTGCCCCGGAGTGAGAGGAGCTGTAAACAAGGGTACATCACCAAATGAGGTCACTAGTGTGTAATACCCAAAGGCTCTTAATACCTTAGCTTCGTTCATATACCGCTTAAGAGTTGCTTGGTCTCCGGTTGCTTCAGGTGCATAATAGATCACATCATTGCAGCGGTTGATCAATGCATACAGAATCTGCCACCTTTTGCTCACATAACTATTGGTACTGTACACATTGAATGTTGATAAGTCGAATAATTCTTTCTTGTCGGTTTCGCCTTTTCCTCCGTTCAGAGCATCGTCGGTATTACAGTCTCCGATGAAATAGTGATTCAAAGCCCATTCGTTCCAAGTCATACGTAACTGTAGGTATGCCCCTGTGAGAGCATAATCAATATCGCTCTGTTGTTTATAGAAATTTGTATTATCTACACTCCCGTAGTTTGGTTCATCGAGCGAACATCCCGAACCGAACAAAAGGGTTATGCAGCAGCCTACAACTAATAATTTTTTCATATTATATTGTGTTTGTTTAGATTAGAATTGTAAATTGACTCCAAAAGTAATTGTACGGGCAGATGGATAGCGTGTTCTGTCTACTCCCATATCCAACGGGTTTTCTACGCCCAATTCAGGATCAAGACCCGAGTATTTGGTAAATGTCAGCAAGTTTTGTCCGCTGGCATAAATGCGGCAACTCGAGAATAATCTAGTCTTCGAACATAAGCTGAGAGGCAGGTTATACCCTAGTTGAATATTCTGTAACCGCAGGAAAGATCCGTCTTCAACATAGAACGATGACGCCCTGAAGTTATCGTTTTTGCTTGCATTGGTCATACGGGGATACAGAGCTTTGTCTCCTTCTTGTCTCCATGCTTTAGTATATGCTTCTGCCAATGCGTTTTGTTGTCCTGCAGTAGCTAAAGATCCCCTGCTTACATTCCAGATATCGTTGCCTAAGGTGCCTTGGAAGAACATAGTCAGATCGAAGTTTCTATAATTAAGACCAAGATTGAATCCATAAATAAGATCGGGGTTCGGGTCTCCGATAAATGTACGGTCGTCATTGTCGTTAATAGCACCGTCTCCGTTTAGTTTGGCAAATTTGAAATCTCCTGGTTTGGCATTCGGTTGCAGCAATTCGCCCGAACTACTCTTATAGTTGTTAATTTCTTCCTGATTTTGGAAAATTCCGATTTGCTTGTATCCGTAGAATCTACCGATAGGACCTCCAACCTGAGTTCGTCCCGCACTTCCGGTTAGGTATTCGGTCGTCAATTTCGTTACTTCTGTTTTATAAGTCGAAGCATTTGCTCCGATATTGTATTCCAGCTTGCCGATGTTGTTCCGATAGTTGACAGCAATTTCAAATCCTGTATTCTTAAGGTCCCCTGCATTGAACCAAGGCGAATTGGCAAATCCTGCAAAAGCGGGTGTAGGTTGCTGTAAGAGCATGTCTTTCGTTTTTTTCTGAAAGAAATCAAGGCTTACGCTCAGTCTGCTGTCGAAAAGAGTTAAGTCTGCTCCTGCATTGATTTGCTCACTGGTTTCCCACTTGAGGTTTTTGTTTCCTGTGTATGTCGGTAAATATCCTTGGCTGAACCCTCCGTCCCCGAACCACCATTTATCAACATTTCCGGTTCCCACCAATGTATACATGGCATCCCTGTCTATACGTTGGTTTCCATTTTGTCCCCAACCTAAACGCAGTTTGAACTGCGAAAGAGTATTTTCTATATTCAGGTTCTTGAAGAATTCTTCATTAGACACTTTCCATCCTAGTGAGAATGAAGGGAAATATCCCCAGCGGTTGTTTTTCGCAAATTTGGATGACCCATCGGCACGAAAACTAACAGTAGCCAGATATCTGTCATCGTACGAGTAGTTTACACGTCCCAGAAATGAAGCCATTGATGAATTAATCTTCGTTCCGGTTCCAGAATTTACTTTTGTAAAAGAGTCCATGACCTGCGATGATTCATCATTAGAGATTGAAGACGATTTCGTGACTGCGAAATAGTTTTCTCTGTTTCTCTCATAAGTAAATGCTCCCATCACATCGAAGTTGTGCTTATCAGACGAGAAGTAGTAATTCAACCGGTTTTCTACGATTGAATTTGATACAACTCTGTTTTTGTTCTCAAGCTTGGCCTCACTGTTTATTTTCCCAACAGCATTGGCTATATGATCAGCACCAAAAGTAGGATTTACTGTCGGCTGAAAATCTTTCGATTGAGTATCATTTCTTTCAAAACTGTATTGGAAACGATATGATAAGCCTTTCAATAGTTTTACGTTGGCATATACATTTCCTAAGATATTCAGACTTTCAGATTTCCTGTCTCTGGCTTTGATCAACTCTACGGGATTGCTGTTAAACGACCATCCGGTAGGGGCATACTTATTGTATTTGTAATTCTCTGAATTAGGATCTACCAAAGGATTGATTACCGGTGTGAACGGATCAGCCTTTTGGATATAATCGAATGAAGGCAGATGGTCAATATCTTTCGATTCTATCTTAGCCAGATTAACATTGGCTCCTACAGTCAGGCGATCGCTAAGATCGTACTCCTGTGTGAATCGGAGAGACAGGCGGTCGAACTTGGTAGTGATGATTGTTCCCTCGTCTCCTAAATATCCGAGACTGAAAGACGAACGAGACTTATCCGATCCTTGACGTATACTTAAATTATAGTTTTGAGTAAATGCCGTTTGAGTAACTTCGTCCCACCAGTTGGTGTTATATCCTTGTTTATACAAGCTGGTAAATCTCGGATCGAGACTTTCTCCAAAAGATGTTTTTATGAAGTCGTAATATTGATCGCTGTTCATCATCTTCAAAGCCTTATAGCTATTCTTGATTCCGATGTATGCATCTAATGTTACAATTCTCTGTCCTTTTACTCCTTGTTTGGTGGTGATAAGTATTACTCCGTTCGAGCCGCGAGAACCATAAATAGCCGTAGCCGACGCATCTTTCAGTACTTCCATGCGTTCTATATCCGAAGGGTTCAGTGTGTTGATGTTTTCCAAGAACTGCCCGTCAACCACATATAACGGATTGTTGTCATTGACAGTGCCGAATCCTCTGACACGCACCACCGCATTAGATCCTGGTTGCCCCGAGCTTGCCGCAACATATACCCCGGCGGCTTTACCAACCAGTAGGTTCGACGCATTGGATACAGCAAAGTTCTTGATGTCTTTATTAGATATGGATGAAATAGAACCAGTAAGGTCGCTTTTCTTTTGCACTCCATATCCGACAACCACTATTTCGTCCAGTTCATTGTCCGATTTCAGGTCGATGTCGAGTACTCCCGATTTATCAACAGCGATAGACCGTTCTACATAGCCGACATAGGTACATGTAATTTTATTTCCTTTTACATTCAGAGTGTATTTACCATCGAGATCGGTGGAGACCCCGTTCGAAGTTCCCGGTTCCATAACCATAGCACCTATCAGTGCTTCACCGGTCGCAGCGTCTTTAACTACACCGGATATTGTTTTAGCGTCCTGTGCAAATATATGAATGCACATAGTGAGCATAAAACAGCAGATTAATATACGTTTCAACATAGATATAAGTGTTATTTAATTAGAGTATTAAGGTCTTAGACCTATTTGTTATTTTGGTAAGTGTAATAAACATAGCTTGTTACAAACTGAAAATATGTCGTTAAATACTTTCTGTTACTTATAAGCTATAGTAAATTGTCCGTCTGCTACAATTTTTCCGTTATTCACAGCCAGTTTTGTTCCGGCAGGCAGCTCTACGATCACATATGCGGCATCGGCAGGAATATCGAATTTAGCAACCCCCGATATATTTTTGCCGACATAGGTCTTGCTTACAATATCGAAAAGGTCTACTTTATCTGATGCAGAGTAGTTTATCGATTTATTCTCCTTGTGAGGGTTGTAATATAAATAGGTCGGATACTGGCGTGAAGCGTAAAAATCGGTTACATTACAGTTCAACTGCAAAATGCCATCTACATTTGTTTTGCGTACCATCGCCCCGAATATTCCCACCGGAGAAGAACTGTAAACGCTGAACATGCTTTCTGTAGGATTTCCCTTAGCCCATTTAGGACCATCTCCCAAGGCCACTGGATTTACTCCTTTTAGTTCGGGTTTTCCGTAATCGTCTTCGTAGCGTAATCCTTCGTATGAAATGTTGTTGTTTGTAAGATTTTTTAATTCGGGAGCCCATTGATGCTTATCGTCTATATCTCCGGGAAAGTAAAGGCGGCATGCGTTGACGTTATTCAGCATCCATTTACCGATCGCTCTGGCATATTGGGGTTGATATTTAACCATCGGAACAAAAGGCCATGCCGGTTTGATACTGTTCATAAGGAATCCGTATCCGCCCATGTCTTTGATGCTGCCCTGAAGTCCGTTTACTTCATAGTCTCCCCATTTTCCGACAATGATACCCCAGCCATATCGTCCTTTCTCGTTCTGACATCCGTCGAAAGTCCAGTCCAATAATTTCTGTACATTGTAATTTGTGCCTTCCGTTGCATTCAGATAGGCGGCAGTATATGCGCCCAGCGGCAATAATATTTCATAGAAACGACTTTCTTTTTGAGCTAATAAAGCCTCAGTTGCACTTTTTGCATGCTGTAAATAACGAGTATCTCCAAATTTATGATAAGCGCATAACAGTACATACGCATGACCGCCTGCCGCATCCTGTTGCAGAGGTATGTGATTGACCATTCCTTTCATTTTCGAATAATCGAAATACGAATAGTCATAGTTTCCGTTCAGAACCGAGTCTGCTTTAACAAACTGTTCGGCTATGGAGCGTTGAATGGCATCTGCGCCTTCTACATTCGGAAAAACATCGCAAACAGCATAGTACAGGGCGTTAGGGAATACATCGTACCACCAGTCTCTTCCGTATCCACCTCCTAATAAGGCAACATTTGGATTCGTATTATTCATCACTATGTTCCATCCGTTATCGCTGTTGAAATAATTCTGAGTCATTTTTACATAGTTGTATCCGTCTTGATTGGTTTTGTCGATGCCAACCAGCCCTGCTCCCAATATCGCAGCCAGAGAGTTGAGGCTTTCATGAAACTCACCGTTGTTGACGTTCTTTCCCTGGCGGATGTCTTTCACGGCAGTGTATAGACCGAAAGTTGTCTGGTCTACGTTGCGGCGGGCATTATCAAGCCAGATCAATGGTCCTGCCGCACTCTTATTGTTCCAGTCAAAAACGAAACTGTCAAACGATTTCGCTTTGGCTTCCCAATCCAGAATCTGACAGGTTTCCGGTATATCGGGCATCAGATCGACTCTTGCAATTGATACCTGAGCTACTTCCTTTCCAAGATCTGTTTCCTTAGAAGTACACGAAACCATTGCTAGTATTGCCGCCGAGGTTAGAGTAATAGTTAGGTTATTCATTTCTTTTATCGGTATTAGAATGTTTGATTATATTATTGGCAAGAGGGTAGGCTATTAACTGCAATGTTCCGACCATGATCAGTGCATATTTCAGTGCAAATTCCTGTGATACCATATAAGCCAGAGTGATAAACAGGATGAGTCCGAAAGCACGGCCTAAAAATAGTCCGAACTCGTGGCTCAGTATGTAAGCATATTTATTACGTTTCTCTATCCCTGATACAACATCTATCGTCTGCATCATAATAGGGAAATAAGCTAAATCGAACAACGGTTGAAAGATTACTTTGCACAAGACAAAGATGATGACTCCGGTAGCCGAAAATAATATTCCATTGAACAATGTTCCTGCAAAGAATATCATCAGTCCCGCAACAAATATTTTTAGACGGTCTTTAGGCTTTGCTATACGTCCTAAAACATATACCACAATAGCGGTTAATGCTCCGCTGATGCCCTGTATCAACCCCAGTGCTCCTTCATCACCTACAAGCATCATCACCAAAATGGCAGGAGCGGTAACTAAAAAACCTTGCACCATTCCCTTGAGCGATGCGAGTAAAAGCATCTTATTCCACAGCCCGCAAAAACGGAAATACAGAAAGTCTTTCTCTATCGGATTAGTAAATCTGCCTTTCCACAAGATAATACAGGCCAAAACCGTAAGAAGACCTACTCCGCCTGTGACAATCCGGTAAGCCAGATTGATATCGATCAGGTAACCGAAAATCTCTTTACCGTCTATCTGGCTTAAAAATGCTCCGATGACAAGAGGTATGGTAATAGATGCGATAGAAAAAAAGAATGATTCGAGTCCGAAGAAATAATTGCGGTTATCATCAGTAGTGTTGTTTAAAGTCAGCAAATAGCGGTTCGTCCAGAAGAAACCTGCGGCAGCTCCCATTACAAAACCTGCAACACCTAACTCTACAAATCCGAGGGACTTGATAGACATCATGGCGAACATCGACAGTCCGCTCACCAGAATTCCTCCGGCATATAGGTATTTTACATTGACAACCCGCAGCAGGTATCCATTGAGCAGTGATGTTGCGATAATACCAACATACATAAACAACTGATAGAAGGCTACCGATATAGGATCGCTGGTGTTGCGCATGATATATGCGCCGACAAATATCTCGACTACAGGTAAAACCAACGCATAGATGAGGTTTGTCTTAAGCAAGGTTCTCATATTGAGATCCTGCCCTTTGAAAAATAAATATTCCGTTTTTAATTTGTTCATGCTTGTTTGCTTATGTCAATGTGTTTAAAATTTCCGATATAGAAAATTCAGCACCACATATTACTTCATCACTAGCTCCATAGTACATTTTTATTGTATCCCCATCTACCAGATGACCGTTAGTGAAAACCACATTACCGAAGAATCCGGTTTGTTCGTACTGTGCAATAGGCTCCATTATCGGTTGCTCACTGCGAGCCAATACTTTGGTGGGGTCATTCAGATCAAGAAGCAAAGCACCCAAACAATAACGATGGTTGTAGTCTGCTCCGTGATAAATTTCGAGCCATCCTTTTTCTGTTTTGATAGGTGCAGCACCTGCGCCTACACGTGCGCAATCCCACATTCCTTCGCGGGTTGTAGCGATGCACTTATGTCCTCCCCAATGGAGACGGTCAGGAGACTGAGCTACCCAAATGTAATTACCTCCAAGTTCGGGACTGCTTGGTCGGTGAAGAGCAAAATATTTGTCGTTTATCTTTTCTTCAAATAAGGCGCAATCTTTATTATGGGGAGGAAATATCATCCCATGACGTTTGTATTGTTTCCAGTTGGTAGTATGGATAAGCCCTACACCGACAGCCAATGACGACACTTCGGTAAATGTTAGGAAGAATCCGTCTTCGGTGGTTGCCACACGACAGTCTTCAATACCGAAAGCCTCTAATTCTCCTTCTCCGAAGATAGGAGGATAAGCTGGTTCGTCTTTAAAATGAATACCGTCTTTGCTCGATACCAACCGCAGATACGACATAGTGGTCAAGTAGTTTTTTCCATTGTATCCTATCACACGAGGATCTGAAGCATCGAGTTTCGGATCGTTTTCATCGAACGAAAGAACGTCTATCCCTCCCTCCTTGTTATAAACAGGAAAACTTATTATACCTTCTTTTTGGGTCGGGCGTTCTGCCACACGGAGTAATAACCATGTTTTTCCATCGTAATGAAAAACACCGGGATTCAACAGACAGGTTATCTCCATTCCTTCTATTCCGGGTTTTAGGTCTGAAGGTTTTAATAGCGGGTTTTGTTCAAATCTTTTTGCTATATCCATGTTGGATCTTAATTTATAGGTTTAACATTTTCGTATTGTTCGAAACAAAGCTATAATCAGATGTTTACAGATGGGTATACTATATTTTCAAAAGGGTATACACATGCCGTATAACATATTTTCAGGATTTTTTTGTTATAAAATGATAATACCTTTGCACTATGATTTCGCTTGTATCCATACCCAAAATGTGTATTCTTATTGCCTTGTTGCTTTCTGCAATGGTAACCGAAACTATTGCACAAACTGTTCATAGGCAGATATCGAATATCGATGGGTTATCCAATAATTCCATTAATTGTATTTTTGAAGATTCTCAATCTAAATTGTGGATCGGTACTTGGGATGGATTGAACGTTTATAACGGACGTGAGTTTAAAACATACCGGTATAGTAAATACAATTCGAAATCTATCAGTAACAATGTAATCCGTCAAATCATAGAAGAGGGAACTGAGCAAATATGGGTTGCAACAGATTACGGTATTAACCGATGGAATCGGGAGAGACAGGAGTTTGATTCATTTTTTACCGAAGAGAATTACACGAGACCCAGTCAGGAAAAATCGTTTCTTCTGGCAAAAACTATCCGGCAAAAAATAATCTGTTACGTCCGCGAATTGGGTTTTTTCTATTTTGATGCTAATACACAAAAATTCAAACCACTAGTTATTCCGAGTATTAATGGTGAGTTAAAGGATTTTGTTATCGACAAAGATAATAATATCTTTTTTCTGACTGAATCTCAAAAAGTGTATCAAGGGAAAGTTGACGATCGTGTTGATAATGTGTCTGTTGTATTCGATCGAAAAGTGATGGAGCAATCAATTCCCATTTCTAATATTTTTCTATCTCAGGATAAATTGATCTTAGATTATGGCGGCTATATAAAAATCATAGACCGGAATAATAGTTTCCCGACTACAATAGATGTGGATCGTGGTAAAAATATATCCCAGATTATATTTCGTGACAATTCGCTATATATTAGCTATTATGAGGGAGGATGCCAAAAATACAATCTCAAAGAACATAATCAGGTTGAGATAATGGAGGATTTGCTTGGTAAAACCTCTGTCTTTTCTATTTATATGGGAAGTCAGAATATTTTATGGATAGGAACGGATGGACAAGGTATATATCAGATATATGAACATTTCTCACCATTTAAGAGTGTCAGGACGAATCATCCGGTAAGGAGTTTTTGTGAAACTGACGATAAAGATATCCTGATAGGAACAAAAGGGGATGGTCTGAAACTTCTAAAAAAAGGCGAGTCGGAAATCGTTGACTATCTAAGCCTTTCCAATGGGTTGACCTCTAATTCGGTATATGCACTAAAAAAGAATCGTGCAGGAGATATATTCATAGGTGGAGAAGGAGAGGGAATCAGTATCCTGAGAAGTAAAACAAAAAAGGTGGAAAAACTGACCGGCATAAATCAGATATATTTCAAAGCTGTTTACAGTATCAGTTTCACCGATAACGATTCCGTTTTATGGCTCGGCACTTCGGGATATGGTTTAATAAAGATTGGTATCCACCGCCAAAACGGAACTTACTCTGCTAAAAATGTTAAACAGTTTACATCGGCTAACACTCAGAATGCGTTAAATAATAACATCATCTATACCATGATGCCCGACAGCGATAAGGTACATCTTTGGATAGGAACACGGGGAGGCGGTATCTATAAATTTAATACACGGACAGAGATATTTAAACATCTGGATGATATTTATAACATTTCACTTACCAATAACGATATACTAGCGATACAAACCGATGCTCAAAAAAAATTGTGGGTAGGTACAAGTTACGGTCTCAACCGTATTACTCTGGATAACGGAGCTGCTAAAATCGAAGAATATACCGATAACGAACATCTGCCATCGAATACCATACACGGAGTACTGGAAGATGCAAATCATACGATATGGATAAGTACCAATGCCGGAATATCGTCTATTAATAGTAACAATAACAATACTATAAACACCTATACGGTAAACGATGGTTTGCAGAATAATGAATTTGCCGATGGAGCTTATTTCAAAGGTGATGATAACATCCTTTATTTCGGAGGAGTCAGCGGATTCTCTTATTTCGATCCGGATAAGATCCACCTTCGTAATTTCCAACCACAACTTGACCTGAGCTCTTTGAGGATAGATAATACACTTCAGAATATAGCCGAGCGGATTCAAGATAATACATTAAAGCTATCGAATGATGAGTCTCAAATTGTCTTCACATTTATTGCCCGTGATTTTATCAATAACGAAAATTGCGAGTACGATTACCGTTTGTTGAATTCTTCGGACGAATGGACGCATAACGGAAATAATCCGAATATTGTATTTGCAAAACTTCCTCCGGGAAAATATACGCTCGAAGTGAGGTGTACAAACGGAGATAAGGTCTGGAGCAGTGCTGTTTACCGGATTGAACTTCATTTGGCGTACCCGTGGTGGCTAAGTACATCTGCTTTTATTATGTATGTGATTATAATTCTGATTATTGCATATATAACACAGTCGGTAATCAGAAACAGAATCAGACTGAGTAAACAAATATTGTTGGAACATATAGAGAAGCAGCATCAAGAGAAAATCCACGAATCACGCTTGAATTTCTTCACCAATGTTGCTCATGAATTTTTTACTCCGTTGACGTTGATTTACGGACCTGCTCAATATCTGCTTGAGAAATCGGGATTGGATAATTCTACCAAGCATTATATCCAGATCATAAAGAATAATGCCGATCGTATGCAGAAATTGATCAACGAATTGATGGAGTTTCGCAAATTAGAATCTGGGCATACTCCTCTCCACCCCGAAAGTGTGGATATAAAAATGCTCGTCGATTATATTTCCGATAACTATACGGAGATTTCACAAAAGAATAAAATCAATTTTACAATTGGGCTAAAAGAGACATCTACTATAATCACAGATCGTAATTCACTTGAAAAGATACTGTTTAATCTTATATCCAACGCATTCAAATATACTCCCGTCGGAGGTGATATTCATATAGAGGCGAAGCAGAATGCCGAAGACGGAGCTTTCGGGTTTTCGATCCGGAATACAGGGAAGGGGTTGACAGATAGGCAAATGTCTCAGTTATTCAGTAAGTTTAAAATATTCGACAATTCGAAATTGGAAAATTCAACAAGTACCGGCATCGGGCTGGGGCTTACCAAAAGTCTGGTCGAATTGCTGGGTGGAACAATCGACGTAAACAGCCAATTGTCTGAATATGTCGAATTCAGAATCACTATACCGTCGATGCAGGTCGAAAAATCAACAGAAACAATAAAAGAAAGCGATGATATACAGTATATTTCCTATTCGGATATGCAGATACAGGATAAGAAAGGGATATCAATCCTTATTATTGAAGACGAACATAATATCAGGGAGCTGTTGTCTGATATTCTTAAGCCTTATTATAATGTGACAGAATCTGAAAACGGTGAAGATGCTTTGAAAATAATAGAGCAGAATGTCCCGGATATTATCATCAGTGATATATTGATGCCTAAACTTGATGGAATAAGCCTGATGAGCCGATTGAAGGCCGAACAGCGTACTGTGCATATTCCGATAATCAGTATATCAGCTAAAAATTCGATTGAAGATCATATCAATGCTTATGAACACGGAGCGGACTTATATATTACAAAGCCGTTTCATCCCCGTCATGTGCTTGTTGCCATTGAAAATCTGATTGGTAAAAATCAGATACTGAAAGACTATTTTAATTCCAGCCGGTCGTCTATGACAGTCAAAGATGGGGTTGTCTTACATACTGAGGATGAACAGTTTTTGCACGAAATAGTCTCTTTTATTGAGCGCAATATGGAAGATGAATCATTGAGTCCCAATTCTATATCCGATTTTATGGGTATAAGTAAAGCGTCTCTCTATCGAAGGCTTAAAGAGTCGACCGATAAAACTCCCAGTGAATTCGTAAGAACGATCCGTTTGGAATATGCCTCTAAATTGCTGATCACAACTAAATTGACAGTCACGGAAATAATGTTCCGATCGGGATTTGGTAATAAATCCTATTTTTACCGTGAATTTGGAAAACAATACAGTTTGTCACCAAAGGAATATAGGAATACTAATGCAATAAAATAGAAAAGATCAATATCTTTTGATCTTTTCTATTCGTTGTTATTGAATGTTACTCTACAATACGTTCAGGGTCTCCACTAACCTCGAAGTAATTATCCTCACCCGGAGTATATAGTTTATACCGTTGATTAGCAGGGTTAGCCCAGAATGCAACACTGTCTTCAAATGGGGTCTGGAGAGCTTTACCATTCGGAGGAATCACACATCCTGCATCCGGATTATCGCAATTAGAATGAATTGTATCATCCCAGACATAATCTTCGATCAAGGCTTTCCATGCCTCAACACGAGGGATGCTCTGACTAACGTTGAATGCCCCTGTTGCGGCATTAGTCAGATCTCTAAAGGCTTGCTTATATAGTTCCCGGAATTCGGGTATAGTCAAAAGCTTTTCTATCAGAGGGTTGGTTTCTACACCCCATTTAAAGATATCTTTGGTTCCTGAATCAAACCCCCATCCACTACCTAAGGATGTGTCGAAGTCATTCGAGATAAGATAGAATTTTCCGTGTGTATTGAAATAGAAATTATAGTTATTGGAGTTTACCCAATAGTCATCCTGATTTCCGCATATTACATTGATCAGGTAAGTTATCATTAAATTGGGGACATCAATGATTTCTTCTGCCCAGGCTTTCAGTTCGTCTCCGTTAAGGTTTACGAGGTTCTTTATAAACTCAGTTAACTGAGCAAGAGCTTCTTCTTTGTGGCTCGATCCTGTTTCTAATTCGTAGATAGGCGAATCCAGAACGGAAGGATCCCAATCTGCCAATGATGCTCCGGTGTTTCCTTTCCACAAGAAAGGGCGTATATCGCCGGGTTCATCATCTCCGAAAATTGTTTTACGTGCAGCAAGGAAGTCTTTCTCCATATGTTCTTTCATCTTGAATATACCAAAATATGCAACTGGTTCGGGCGTACCGTCACTCCCTATGATCTGAATATAAAAGCGGCATAAGCTTATAAGCGGACTTGTATACACTCCGGCTTGCTGATAGAGGTCGAAACAGTAAACTTCACGGATACGTGTAGGGTCTTCCCGCATAAATTTGAGGTCAAGCCGATCCAATTCTTCAAATCGTTGGTCATCCACGTATTTGTCAAACCGCAATCCGAAGCTTGCCTGATACCATACCGGATTATCAGGATTGTGTAGTTCTCCCGGATTTCCTTCCGGACGATTACGACTGGTATTTCCTCTCACCCGTAATCCTATGTTTTCAATCGTTTGATCGGCGACAGATTGGCTTCCTTCGAATATAAACTTACCGGGAATCCAGAAATTTTCTTCAGGGGCAGCGTCATAAGCCAAGAGTAAATCGTTCCATTGATCTACTGCTATTTCTAATGTTATCTTTGGTAATTCAGCCAAATTAAAAACATTTTCCAATGTAGGAATATCAAATACCGGTTGTGTCTTTTTCATGATGAAATTTTATTGGTTATACTTTTGATAAACAAATAAATAGATTAGATTGTTCCACTGTTGTTCTAAAGGCGGAAATTATTGAAGTACAAATCTTACATCCTGATTATTATGTATGTTCTTTGCTTGTATAAAATCTGGGATGTATATATGAAAATCACGATAATTCACTCTTCGGGGAAAGTGAGTACATCTGAATTAACTATAACTTTTGCTACCTTTGCAGAGTCTTATATTTTTTATTAATAATAGCATATGATCCAAATACATAAAGTGCCTTCTCCATGCTATGTGATGGAAGAAGACTTACTGAGGAAGAATCTGTCGTTGATCAAATCGGTCAAAGATCGTACCGGCGTAGATATTATACTGGCATTTAAAGCTTTTGCTTTATGGAAATCTTTTCCTATAATAAAAGAATATATTCCTCATTCAACAGCAAGTTCGGTATTCGAGGCTCAGTTAGCTTATGAAGAAATGGGAAGTCCTGCACATACTTTTTCGCCGGCTTATACTGAAGAGAACTTTCCTGTGTTTCTGAAATACAGCAGTCACATTACTTTTAATTCGTTGAGTCAGTTTGAGCGATTCTATCCGATGGTAGTTGCCGATGGCAATAAAGTATCATGCGGTATACGCATTAATCCCGAATATTCCGAAGTGGAAACAGATTTGTATAATCCTTGTGCTCCAGGATCCCGGTTCGGGGCAACGGCTGATCTGTTAGGAGATACTTTGCCCGAAGGATTGGACGGGATTCACTTTCATACACTTTGCGAGTCGTCGTCGTATGATCTCGAGAAAACACTCGAAGTAATTGAATCTAAGTTCGATAAATTGCTGAGACAAGCCAAATGGCTCAATATGGGTGGAGGGCATTTGATGACCCGTGCCGATTATGATGTCGAACATCTCGTTGCTTTACTGCAGAGACTGAGCGCTAAATATCCTCATTTGAAAATTGTAATGGAACCCGGAAGTGCTTTTGCATGGCAGACGGGAGTATTGGTGTCTACCGTGGTTGATATTGTGGAAAACCGAGGAATAAAAACAGCTATACTCGATGTTTCTTTTGCATGTCATATGCCCGATTGCTTAGAGATGCCTTATAAACCTCGTATACGTGGAGCATATCATGAACCCGAATCAGGAAAACCTACATACCGAATGGGGGGAAGCAGTTGCTTGAGTGGCGATTTTATGGGAGATTGGTCTTTTGATGAGCCTTTGTCTATTGGCGATAAAATTGTTTTTGAAGATATGATCCATTATACGATTGTAAAAACAACTATGTTTAATGGAGTTTCGCATCCTGCCATTGCGTTGTGGACAAAAGAAGAAAAACTCGAGATTTACCGCGAGTTTGAATATAATGATTACAAAAACAGAATGAGTTAAACTCATTCTGTTTTTTGTATCACTTAAGCCTTCTTTGTTTTTAAAGTGATTATTTCTTTGTATGGATCCGCTATCAGGTCTTTTAGTTTATCATAAGGGATAAGAGCCTGTATCAGTCCGTCAGAATGGGGAGTTATCTCGTATGTGTTATAGACAAAGACTACTCCTTGTTCGTTGAAATAGAAATTCTGACTGGGCTGTACCGAGTCCGGATCCAATAATGTGATATTATCTCCGTTCGAATTTTTAGTAGTAGCCAATACCTCTTTGATTAATGTTACTAACCGACTGCTTGTTTCGGGCTTGAATAATGACTCGATAGTCAGGCGGTTTCCGTTTCTCAAGTCTATGTTAAAGTAATCAATGTAGCGTGAATCATGCGCACCTCCCGAATATTGAAGAGTTTCAGTTCTGCCGGTTATAGTTAGCAGGGTAGTGTCTGTAACCGAAGTTTTTACAGTTTTGTAATATTCCGAGAAGTCAATAACACTTCCTTGTGCCGCTTTACCTAATTCTACACTCTCCTCTACGTTCTTCTCCGTGAAAGCCTCAAAGCCTTTGACGGGAGTAAGTCCTTTATAAGATCCGTTCTGATCGTCAGTGAATGAAGCGAGAAACTGAGTTTGTACAGCTTTCAGAATGCTGTCATTGACAAACGTTGAAGGGTAATCAAACTCAAGAGTTAATTTTAGACCGCCTTTTGTCGAATCGTTATTTAAGAAAATTTCTTTCGCCAGATGTAGGGTGTCAAACGTCCATCTTGAAGTTTCGATTACTGCAGTGGTTTCGGGTTTGGGTCTTTTGCAAGATACGGCAATAAGTACTGCTAAAATAGCAAGGATTCCAATTTTTTTCATATTCAGATATATTTCAAATTAAGGTCTCAGACCTATTCGAACAAAATTTAAACATACTCTAAGACTATGAAAACAAATTTCAGAAAAAAATGTTCGGTTGACATAATAAGAGTAAAATATAATCGTTTAAATAGTACAATCAAAAAAGTAATTGTGCCTATGGCTGACAAATCTACTCAATTAAAAGCAGAGGAAAAGCTTGTGGAAGTGTTGTTATCAAAAAAAGGGCCATCTGAGGGAACATTGGATTTCCTGAAACAATTTGCCCGAACTTATCATGTGGAGCCTTCGCTTCCAGATCAGCTTAATGCTACTATTCTGAATTAATCCGGATGGAGAATTTATTCAGAACAATGTTTACAGCCTTCCTTATTTTGTTAAGGAAGGCTGTTTTTTCTTATCTTTGTTCCAAATCAGATTCTTAGACTTATGAACCATAAAATATCCCCTTCGTTATTATCTGCAGATTTTCTTAATTTGCAGAAAGATATTGAAATGTTGAATGCATCCGAAGCCGATTGGCTTCATTGCGATGTTATGGATGGTGTTTTTGTTCCTAATATATCATTCGGGTTTCCGGTTCTCGAACAAGTGAATAAGGTGGCAAAAAAGCCTCTCGATGTTCATTTGATGATTGTTCAGCCCGATAAGTTTATTCAGCAGGTAAAAGATGCAGGCGGATATATGATGACTGTTCATTACGAAGCGTGTACGCATCTCCACCGTACAGTTGGGGCGATACATGAAGCCGGAATGAAAGCCGGAGTCTCACTCAATCCACATACTCCCGTTGAGTTTCTTTCGGATATATTAGATGATCTTGATCTGGTTCTTATTATGTCGGTTAATCCTGGATTCGGAGGACAGAAATTTATCCCTAATGCAATCAATAAAGTAGCCCGTCTTCGCAAAATGATTGATGAACGAGGTTTGAATACATTGATAGAAGTTGACGGAGGAGTGAATTTACATACCGGAAAACAACTGCTCGATGCAGGAGCTGATGTGTTGGTTGCAGGTAGTTTTGTGTTCTCATCGGGTCATCCGTCGAAAACTATTGCAGAGTTGAAAAAGCTATAACAACTCAGCGGATAATGGAGGTTGTACACAGAATTCCTTTTCTGAAATTGCTGCTTCCTCTTCTGATAGGCATAATTCTTCAATATTACATTGATATATACAGGTGGAGTATGATTCCGATAAGCATAGGCTGCGGTATTATACTCCTGTCGTATATAGTCACAGCTAAGCATCAGCATTATCACCGATATTTATTCGGAGTTGGTGTGTCTTTATGCCTGATTGGCATCGGTACTGTATCTACAGGATTACGTCAAGAGGCTTCATTATTTACATTTCCTGATATTTCGCAGGTATACGATGCTGTGATAACGGATATTCCTCAAGAGAAACCTTATACAATCAATCTGAAAGTAGAACTGTCCGACACCCGTAAGCAGGTTGTTTGTTATCTCCCTAAAAATAAGTTATCTAAAGGATTAAGAGCCGGAGATCATATTTCTTTTTTCGGGAAGATATCAAAATTCGAAAGCAGCAGAGATTCTGACGGATTTGATTATGCGGCTTTTATGCGTAATAAAGGATATGCAGGAGTCATATTTGTCAAAAATGGAGAATGGCAGCAAAACGAGTCTTCTTCTTCAGGTATTAAAATCTGGAGCAGCCGTTGCCGTCAGGCGGTTTTGAAGTATTATCATTCGCTCGATTTATCCGAAGCCGAATTCGGGATATTATCAGCCCTCAGTTTAGGATATACAGATTCATTGTCAGACGATCTGGTTCAATCTTTCAGAACTACAGGTACGGCGCATCTTTTGGCTATCAGTGGTATGCATATGATTCTGTTTTATTCGGTTATCTTTTTTATTACAGGTTTGGTATTATATCAAAGTCGATTTCGAAGTGCGAGGTATGTGTTGGTTATCGTGTTGTTGTGGATATATTTACTCGTAATAGGCTTTCCGGCATCTGCTGTAAGAGCTGGTATTGCACTTACTTTTTTATGTGCCGCCAAAATAAGAGGAGTTCAGTTGTATTCGTTCAATACCTTTTTTGCTTGTGCTTTTATAATGCTGGTCTGGAATCCTCTCTGGTTATTCGATATCGGTTTTCAGTTGAGTTTTTCGGCGGTACTGGCAATGCTTGTTTTTCTTCCTTTGCTGCCTGATTTTGTGCATAAAGGAAATAAGATATTTCGTTACTTTATTAATATTGCTGTTATTTCGGTTGTTGTTCAAATCGGAACACTGCCCCTTTGCTTGTATTATTTTGGTGTTTTTCCTTCTTCCTTTATTATAACTAATTTGTTGATTATTCCTCTTTTTACATTGGCTGTATATATTGCCTTATGTATTATCGGAGTGTCGGTGTTTGCTTTACTGTCTCCTTTGGCTGCAGACTATTTGCTTTATATTCCGATAGAGTCTTTTAAAATCGTGATTAAAGTACTGACAACTATCTGTCGCTTTTTTGAGCAGCTGCCTTTTGCTTTACAGGATGGCTTGAGGATAAATCTTATATCGGTATTCCTCATATGGACAGGAGTATCAGCTTTTGTCTTTTTTGTAAAATACAATAAACCCCGTTTGTTAATTTACGGAATATCTATATTGTTAATTTTTCTGATTATGAATATATATGATATGGTGCAATATAAAGACTCATTGACTGTCCGTTATAATCGTGGTCAACCTAGTGTGCAATATTCCATAGGATTTACCGGAATCAATCATACCGGATTTACGTCGAATCATATAATAAATCTGAAAGGTCTGCTTTATTTAGTTTTGGTTGATGATGAATGGAAAAATACTCGCCCATCTGATTCCCGAATGGATATTGATTATTTGCATATTGTTCATGGTAATGATGTGTCAATGTCTGTTGTTTCTGCAATTTTTAATATAAAAAAAGTTATCTTAGACGGTACATTATCAGACTATCACTCAAAAAGATTAGCTTTAGAATGTGAAAAATTACGAATTCCATATCATCAAGTTTCAGATGATGGGGCATTACGGATATTTTTTTAGTATTTTTGCGCAAATTCGTTTAATTGGATGTAATGTTCTCAAAAATAATTGCGCAAGAAAAGATTAATAAAGTAGCAGACTTAATCGATAAAGCCGATAAAGCAGTAATAGTAACACACGTATCGCCTGATGGAGACGCAATAGGCTCATCTCTGGGGTTATATCATTATTTGCAGGATTCGGGAATGGAAGCTACAGTAATTGTACCCAATGAGTTTCCGTATTTTCTGAAGTGGATGAAAGGGGCAAAGGATGTTTTGATTCATGAAAAATATCCGGACTTTGCCGCTCAACTGATAGCCGATGCAGATATGATATTTTGTCTCGATTTTAATGTGCTTTCACGTATTAAGGCTGTCGGAGATCTGGTAAAAGAGTCGAAAGCAAAAAAAGTGCTGATAGATCACCACCCCGATCCGGCTGATTTTTGTGATGTGACTATTTCCCATCCCGAAATATCATCGACCAGTGAACTCATATTTCGTTTGATCTGCCGTATGGGTGATTTCGAGCAGATGAGTAAAGATTCGGCAGAGTCCATCTATACAGGAATGATGACAGACACGGGAGCATTTACATACAATTCGAATAGTCCTGAGATTTATTATATCATCGGACAATTGCTGCTCAAAGGCATTGATAAAGATTATATATATTCGAAAGTATATCACAGTTATACTGCTGACCGTTACCGAATGATGGGACATACCCTTTCGGAGCGAATGAAGATATATGGGAATTACGGAGCTGCTCTGATCTGGCTGAACAAAGATGATCAGATAAAATACCATTCGCAGAAAGGTGATACCGAAGGTTTTGCTAATCTTCCTTTGAGTATTTCGGGTATTACGTTTTCGGTCTTCCTTCGTCAGGATACGGAGAAAGATATGATTAAAATATCGTTGAGGTCGCAAGGTACATTTCCTTGCAATACATTTGCCGCTCAGTGTTTTAATGGCGGAGGGCATCTCAATGCTTCAGGAGGTGAGTTTTACGGTTCTCTGGCAGAAGCCATAGAGCTGTTCGAAAATACACTGGACGAGTATGCCGAATTATTGATAACTAACAAGAATAACTTAGATAAAAGATGAAGAAAACAGCGCTAAGACTAACCGGACTTTTTGTTTGTATATTGGCTATATTCGCATCGTGCAGTAGCAGTGATTCGTATGCTGATAGACTGGAGAGAGAACGTAAAAATATCAAGAGATTTATTAGTGAACATGATATCAGGGTGTTGGATACATATCCTGCTTCGGGAGTTTTTGAGGCAAACGAGTATTACCACGAGCCAACTACCGGAGTATATATTAATGTGATTGATTCCGGAAACGGAAAGCGGGCTGATGCAGATAAACGTGCTATTGTGAATGTCCGTTTCTGGGATGCTATGTCGATGCCTGCCAGTGAATCGGATACTATAACTTTTAATCCCGGAGGAGGGGAGTTGGGGGTTGAACCTATGCAGTTTATGTACGGTGTGGAATCTACATATACCAATTCCAATGGAACGAGTTCCAATTATCTGGATTATATGGAATACAGATTCTTATCTAAGGGTATGGTAATTCCTCTTAAATATGTCGGAGAAAAAGCAATTGTAAGTCTGATTGTTCCATTCAACAGTGGTTCGACTGCCCAAAATAGCGGAAGCTTTCCTTTGTATTTTACAAGATTGCAATACACAAAAATAAATCAATAAAAGCAAAAATAACACAGCATGTCTTTAATTAAATCTATATCAGGGATTAGAGGTACAATTGGAGGACAGATCGGCGAAGGGTTAAACCCGCTTGATACTGTCAAATTTGTATCGGCTTATGCTACATTTATCAAGAATAATACAAAGATACAAACCAATAAAATAGTTGTAGGCCGTGATGCCCGTATATCGGGGAGCATGATGGAGCAGGTGGTTGTTGGTACTCTTATGGGTATCGGATTCGATGTCGTGAATATCGGTCTGGCTACAACTCCTACTACAGAGCTGGCTACAGCTATGGAGGGTGCTTGCGGAGGAATTATATTAACAGCAAGCCACAATCCGAGACAATGGAATGCTTTGAAGTTATTGAACGAGAAAGGCGAATTTCTGAATGCGGCCGAAGGGGAAGCTGTTCTCCAGATAGCGGAAGCCGGAAACTATACATATGCAGATGTGGATCATTTGGGTAAAGTGACACATAAAGACTATACCGATGCCCATATCAAAGCAGTACTCGATCTTAAATTGGTTGATGTAGAGGCAATAAAAGCTGCTGATTTTAAGGTGGCTATCGATTGTGTGAATTCTGTAGGTGGTATTGTTATTCCCAAATTGCTGAAAGCTCTTGGTGTTAACCATATTATTGAATTAAATTGCGAACCGACAGGTGACTTTGCTCACAATCCTGAACCATTAGCTGAAAATCTGACTGAGATATCTGATCTGATGAAATCAGGAAAAGCAGATGTCGGTATCGTTGTTGATCCCGATGTTGACCGATTGGCTTTGGTTGATGAAAAAGGAAATATGTTTGGTGAAGAATATACTTTGGTGGCAGTTGCAGACTATGTATTGAAACATACTCCCGGAAATACTGTTTCGAATCTGAGTTCGAGCCGTGCATTGCGAGATGTAACCCGAAAATACGGAATGGAGTACAATGCTGCAGCAGTGGGTGAGGTTAACGTGACAACCAAGATGAAAGCGACCGACGCTGTCATAGGAGGCGAAGGTAACGGAGGAGTTATCTATCCGGCAAGTCATTACGGACGGGATTCATTGGTGGGTGTTGCTCTATTTCTGAGTCATCTTGCTCATGAAAAGAAAACAGTAAGCGAACTACGTGCGACTTATCCTGAGTATCATATGTCTAAACAAAAAATAGAATTGACACCTGATATTGATGTCGATGCTATTCTGTTGGCTGTGAAAGATAAATTCTCATCGTATGATGTGACTGATATCGATGGTGTTAAGATTGATTTTCCTGAAAAATGGGTACACTTGCGCAAATCGAATACCGAGCCTATTATCCGTATATATTCCGAGGCTTCTACACCAGAGCTGGCAGATGCGGCCGGTGCGGAGATTATTGATATAATCAAAAGCCTTACAAAATAGAAAAACGAACATAAGATAAAAAAAGATCGGCTCACAGCATTCTATATGCTGTGAGCCGATCTTTTTTTTGAGAATACAACTAATTAACTTGGAGTAAACCTAGAGGTTGATAAAAGTTAAAATATATTTTATTATCCTAATCATAGAAAGAAAAAGACCATTTGAACGACTTATCTATTAAAATTAGATCAGACGGTTTGATTTTTTTAAACACTAAGCTTGTAAATCGCACTATTTTTTGAAATGTAAATAACACTTGTACAGGGATTTTATAATACACGTACACTAATCAAATTAAATAATGTTGGACATTAGAAAGATTTTAAACAATGTCAAAGGTCCATTTTATGCAGATAAACGGTTTATTCTGTTCGTATGGATGCTTTTGGCTTCAATTGCCGGTTTTAAACATGCTACAAGAGGAGTATTTAACGATTATCTTATTTTCAAATCAGTCTTTTATCATACACTGGAAGAGGTCAATCTGTATTTGGAATATCCCGAGCTAAATGGAGATTCAAACCATTACGGACCTGTCTTTAGCTTGGTATTTGCTCCATTTGCACTCCTTCCTGATGCATTGGGTACCGTTTTATGGGAACTACTCATGGCTCTGGTTTTATTTATTGCTATTTATAAGCTTCCCATAAAATGGAATGCCAAGGTTATAATATACTACATATCGCTTCAGGGGGTATATGCTAATGCTGTGAATAGTGAGACAAATACATTGGTTGCCGCAATGATAATAGGATGCTTTATTCTGATACGGAAAGAAAAAGACTTTTGGGCTGCCTGCCTTATCGCTCTAGGTACTATGATCAAACTATATGGAGTTGTCGGTTTTGCTTTCTTCTTTTTTTCCAGACATAAGGCTCAATTGATTTTTTCATTTCTGTTTTGGAGTATTGTGTTTTTTGTTCTTCCGATGATAATCTCCTCCCCCCAGTTTATACTCCAGTCATATGTTGATTGGTATGAATCTTTAGTCCATAAAAATTCATTGAATATTATGTCCCTCAATCAGGATATATCGGTAATGGGACTTGTGCGGAGGATATCAGGAAATCATCAAATAGGAAATCTGTTTATCTTGATTCCGGCACTTGTTTTATTTCTATTACAATACATAAACATCAATAATTATAAAGATCTTAAATATCAAATGGGGATTTTAAGTTCGACTTTGTTGTTTGTTGTTTTATTCAGTACAGGATCGGAACCTTGTACATACATAATAGCCGCTGTTGGAGCTGCTATCTGGTTTGTGTTACAGGCTAGGCCATACAGCCGCTCTACAATTATACTGATTGCCTGTGCGGTCTTAATAATTTTTGCATCTTCGGGTATTACTCCTGCTTTTATTAGAACCGATATAGTGAAACGTTATGCATTGGAAGCTCTACCATATCTTATTATATGGCTTGTACTTATTTATCAGCAGGTGACGACACGTTCAGTGAAGGTTCCGGTTCATTCCTTAGATACCGATTCGAAATAAGGAAGGAGGTTTATTTCTTTAACAATTTGCTTACCGAAGTAATAAATAGGTCTGAGACCTTACTTAATAGATGATAATGAAAAAAAAACGTAAAGTTTCGATAATTATTTGCTGCTATAACGAAGAAAGCAATATCCCGGTAGTTGTGAATGCCATACATAATAATATGGCCGAAGTATCGGTATTCTACGATTATGAAATAATTGCGGTAAATGATGGGAGTAATGATGGTACTCAGGAGCTGCTCGAAAATATGTCCGAAACCGATGAATGTTTATTTTATATTGAACTGTCTAAAAACTTCGGACACTCAAATGCTTTAAAAGCGGGTCTGGATATGTCTACAGGAGATGCTATTATATCTATGGATGCAGATATGCAGCATCCGCCGGAGATGCTTCCGGTATTGCTGCAAGAATGGGAGAATGGGTATGATATAGTATATACCCGCAGGGAAGAAGATCCTGCACAAGGATTAATGAAGCGCAAGACTTCGAAATGGTTCTATCGGTGTTTAAATTCTGTTTCAGATATAAAACTGGAGGCTGGTACTGCCGATTTCCGGCTGATAGATATTCGTGTATTGGATGTACTCAGCCGGTTTAAAGGAACAGATCTTTTTATCCGGGGAATTGTTAGTTGGATGGGGTTTAGACAAAAAGATATCATGTATACACCTCACCAACGTTTCTCGGGAAAGTCGAAGTATACACTCCAAAAGATGTTAAATCTGGCCGCTCAGGGTATTCTCTCCTTTAGTACCAAGCCTCTGAAAATAGTTATATATGTAGGGCTTTTCTTTGCTATGATATCTTTTTTTTTCATACCCTATGCTTTTATTAGTCTTTATGCGGGACATGTTAAGGCCGGTTGGGTATCGCTTATATTATCGGTGTCATTGTTCGGTGGGCTGCAGTTGTTTGTATTAGGGGTATTGGGGTTGTATCTAGGGAGTATTTTTACCCAGACAAAAGGTTTTCCTTCTTATATTGTCAGAAGTACAAATTTATCAGAAAATGGCAAATAAAATATTATTGAGTTTTGATATAGAAGAGTTCGAAATGCCCCGTGAATACGGGAGGTCTATTTCTTTCGATGAGCAGATAAAGGTTTCTGTCGAAGGTACTATCCGTATCTTGGATTTATTACAGCAATATAATGTGAAAGCAACATTTTACACAACAGCTAATTTTGCTAAGCATGCTGGAGATATTGTCCGGCGTATTGTTGGAGAGGGGCACGAACTGGCTTCTCATGGTTATGTGCATGACCACTTTCATGTTTCTCATTTACAGATGTCTAAGGAGGAACTCGAAAAAATAGGAGGAACTCCGGTACATGGTTATCGCATGGCTCGTATGATGCCTGTGCCTGAAGATGAGGTGTATAAGGCCGGCTATGTTTATAACTCATCTATTAATCCGACATTTCTGCCGGGCAGATATAATAAATTAAATGAGCCACGGACTTACTTCTATCGCGAACGGGTTTTGCAGTTGCCTGCTTCAGTCACTCCTCTTCTCCGGTTTCCGCTCTTTTGGATATCGTTTCATAACCTGCCTTTAAATTTGTATCTTTCGCTGGCTGGAAGAACCTTAGCAAAAGACGGTTACATTAATATTTATTTTCATCCTTGGGAATTTATGCCGATAGGTCCGAAGAAAAAATATAATTTCCCATTCTATATAACTCGTAATAGTGATAAATTAATGATTGTACGGCTGGGTAAATTGCTGGAATGGGGAAAAAGAAACGGATGTGAGTTTATGCGTTCTTATGATTTTATAAAGACAATACTTGTTTTATCCTGACTTTGTTTTTTATAACAAAGTAGGGCAGACGATAATTGAACTTTGTTTTATCTTTGTTCCCTTATTATTGTTTCATTGTACGCAGGGAACTCCGAAAGGAGTATTTTTCCCGATGTTGAAAAATATAAGAGGAGAAGATGAAAGAAAAATTAATAAGTGCAGAAGAAATAAAAAGCATACACCCCATATTCAGAGGACGTTTCGGGAATATACTTATCAAAATGGTAATGAGTATTACCGGACTGAATAAAGTAAATCGTGTTTACGATACCTCAAAACAATACGAGGGAGTTGCCTTTTGCGACCATTTGCTGAAAGATGTAGGCGTAAAAGTTGTAATTGAAAACAGAGAAGTTTTAGACCGCTTCAAAGATCAGGCGTTTATTACTGTATCGAATCATGCTTACGGGCATATCGACGGGATAACGGCTATTGATGTAGTTGGCTCGGTTCGTTCGGATTATAAAATGATGGTCAACTTCATTCTGGCAATGATAGACACAATGTCTATGCATTTTATTGCGGTTAATCCTTATCAAAAAGGAACGGTTTCCAACAAATCAAGTCTCGATGGTGTTAAACAATGTATAGCTCATGTGAAAGCAGGACACCCTTTGGGCTTTTTCCCTGCAGGAGCAGTGTCTAAAACTAAGCTGAAGGGTTTGAAAATGACAGTTCGGGACAGAGAATGGCAGCCATCAGTAATTAAATTGATCAAGGGAGTTAAAGTTCCGGTTGTTCCTATGTATTTCAGTGGAAACAATTCGTGGTTCTTTAATTTTCTCGATCTGGTCGATTGGCGGTTGAGGAGTCTCCGGCTCGGACATGAAGTATATAATAAGCGGGGGAAAACAATTCATGTGCGTTTCGGTGAACCTATTATGCCGGATGAAATAGCCCGCCATACGGATCTGGATGAACTGGGCGAGTTTCTGAAAGATAAGACATATGCTTTGGCGAAAGATAGCGATTGAAATTTTTTATCTTTATAGAAAGGAGGCTCAGTCTCTCTTGCTTATAAAGCGTTCTTTCAACAATTGAAGAAATTCGGAAATAAGAAAATCAGCCAATAAAGTAACAATAGAAAAAATACATTTCGGGAGTTACTTTTGTAACCTTTTAGGTAAATGAGCTTATTCCTTTTTATTGTTTTATAACAACAAAAGAACAGAGATAAGATTACCGATTATCAGAATTTTTCTAAATTTGTTTATCTCACTTTATAAAAAGGTCTCAGGAGACCTCACTTATATTTAGATTATGGCAAAACCCGATATACAACAGGTAAAACAGCGGTTTGGAATAATAGGAAACAGTCCCGATCTGAACAGGGCTATTGATGTAGCTTTGCAAGTTGCCCCCACCGATATGTCTGTACTTGTTACAGGAGAGAGTGGGGTGGGAAAAGAGACCTTTCCGCAGATTATACATCAGTTTAGCCGCCGTAAACACGGAACATATATAGCAGTCAATTGCGGTTCTATTCCGGAGGGAACTATCGACTCGGAGCTCTTCGGACACGAAAAAGGATCTTTTACCGGTGCGACCGGAGACCGTAAAGGATATTTCGAAGCCGCTAACGGCGGAACCTTATTTTTGGATGAAGTAGGAGAGTTACCCTTATCAACACAAGCTCGTTTGCTGCGGGTACTGGAAACAGGTGAATATATGAAAGTCGGCTCATCTAAAGTCGAGAAAACCGATGTTCGTGTTGTTGCTGCAACCAATCTGGATATGGTAACAGCTACATCGAACGGTAAGTTCAGGGAAGATTTGTATTATAGACTCAATACCGTTCCGATACGGGTCCCGGCTTTGCGTGACCGTCAGGATGACATACCTCTATTGTTTCGTAAATTTGCGAGCGATTGTGCCGAAAAGTACCAGATGCCTGCTATTGTCTTAAGTGAACCAGCCAAAGACATGCTCAAACATTACAGGTGGCCGGGAAATATAAGGCAGCTCAAAAATATTACCGAACAGATATCTATCATAGAGCAAGAACGTGAAATTTCGCCCGATATCCTAAAGTTATACCTTCCGGCTAATGAGGTGGGTATAGTGCCTGTCGGTACGATTAATGCCGGCGGAGGAAGTAGTGATCAGAAGTTGTTTAACAGTGAACGTGAAATTCTTTATCAGGTTTTATTCGATATGCGTAAGGATATGAACGATCTGAAAAAGGTTGTACATGATCTGGTTTCCGGTAAAATTTCGCCAAATGCCGTTGATAATGTCGCTCAGCACTTGTCGGGCTCCGAAAACGGGCTTGCTTCTGCGTCATCTATTACGGTAGTAGATAAGGATAAGAATATAGCAGTTCCAATCAAATATCCTGATACTACTCCCTTGACACCGCGTCCGATGAAAGACGATGCTGTGGAGATAGAAGCAAATGATTTCGAAGAAGAAGCCGCTTCTCTGGAGGATGTCGAGCGTGAGATGATACGTAAAGCTCTTGAGCGTCATAATGGCAAACGGAAATATGCAGCTCAGGATCTTAAAATATCGGAGAGAACATTGTACCGAAAGATTAAAGAATATAACTTAGAAAACTTATGAATAAATTTATAGCCTGCCTGCTTGTTATAGCAGCGGTGGTATCGTGCCGGGTATCTTACCAGTTTAACGGTGCATCTATCGACTACTCGAAAATTAAAACTTTGTATATAAAGAATTTTCAGAATCAGGCAGAGCGTGTTAATCCTTCTTTGGCTCCGGCATTTAATATTCAGATGAAAGATGTATTTACGCGTAATACTAAGCTGAACATCTTATCTAACGGTCCGGCAGATATAGAGATTGAAGGAGAAATCATAAGGTATGATTTGATGGGATTGGCTGTGAAAGAGAATGCTCTGGCATCTACCACCCGTTTGACTATGGCTGTGAGAGTGAGATACAGGAATAACGTAAATCCGAATGAAGATAAAGAAGAGACTTTCAGTGCATACCGTGATTTCGATTCCAGATTAGGATTATCCAGCGTTGAAGAGGGGCTTTATGATGAACTGAATAAAGAGATCGTAGATCAGATATTCAATGCTACGATGTCTAATTGGTAGATAAGTAACTGTTTAAATTTATCAAAAAATAAATAGGTCTGAGACCTCAATTTGAAAAATACTAGCTATGAATATAAAGGATTTTTACCAGCTTGTTACTTTAGAGCGTGAACCCGAAGCCGGGATGCAGGCGCAATTGAAGTACCTGACGCAGAAATATCCTTTCTTTCAGGCGGGTATATTTACGTATATCAAATGTCTTTATCTTGCTGATGATGAGTTGTTCAGGCCGGAACTGAAACGTCTGTCCGCTTTCGTTATAGATCGTAAGGCATTGTTCTATTATGTCATGAACAATGAATTCCGTGAGTTTGAAAAGCAAGCGGAAAAGAAACTGACTCAGGATCGTACAGATATATTGATCAACGCTTTCTTTGATACCTTGACCGACAAGGAGGATGAAGAGCGGGAGCTTGAACATGCTATTGTGAATTCGAGCATGGCGTCTCTCGATTACTTTTCGTATCTCGAATCGTCGCAGCAGGTTTCTCTCGAAGGAGATGCAAAGAGTAAGACCGATGAATTACTCGAAAATTTCGACTTTACACTTGGTGCATCAGGAGTGCCTTCTATTGAAGCATATTCTATTGATGACGAGGGGTTGACGGACGATACGGTATCTGTATCCGAAATATCAGCCGTAGAGGATATACCGGCATTCAGACATCAGGATATCATAGACAGTTTTATATCTAAAGCCGAAAACAAGGAAGATATCCGTATTAAAATAGATAAGGCTGATCTGGCAAGCCAACCGGAAGAAGAATACAGTGATGCGGATATGGATGGGAATGCAAGTGATAAGGAGTTGGATGATGATATCTTTTTTACTCAAACTCTTGCTAATATTTATATTAAGCAGAAAAAATATAATCGGGCATATGAAATTATTAAGCGTTTGAGCTTGAATTATCCCGAAAAAAACACTTACTTTGCAGACCAATTATCATTTTTGGAAAAACTGATAAAGAATTCGAATAAAAAAACAAAATAAATCATAATGGTAACTGTATTTTCAATTCTAACTATACTAGCATCTATTATATTAGTATTAGTTGTTTTAATTCAAAAATCTAAAGGAGGAGGTTTATCTTCAAACTTTTCTTCTTCAAATCAAATTATGGGTGCTCCTAAAACTGCAGACTTCCTTGAGAAAGCAACATGGTGTCTGGCCGGAGCAATCATCGTATTAAGTATGTTAAGCACTAAGTTTATTACTTACTCTGCTCAACAACCACAACAGCAAGTGCAGACTCCGGTAGATAATACTCAGGCTCCTGATATGAACTCACCACAGCCAGCGACTCTTCCGACTCCGGCTAATACAACTCCTGCACCAGTACCAGCTCCAGCAAACTAATTAAGTAGACTATCTACATAAGATATAAAAAGAGGTAAACTTTCGGGTTTGCCTCTTTTGTTATATAATGTATTGAATGATAGTTGTCTGTTGACTAAAATCCTCTTTGCCGCATTGCCTCGAATGTTATTACAGCTGTTGAAACCGAAACATTCAGAGAGTCTATCTTTCCCCTCATAGGTATCTTGATACGCTTGTCTGCATTATTGAGCCAGAAGTCTGTTAGTCCGTCGGCCTCAGTTCCCATCACAATAGCCGAAGGAGTTGTATAGTTGACATCCTGATACCATTCGGATGCTTGCAATTCTGCCGCATAAGAGGTTATGCCTTGATGTTTAAGCCATGCCAGAGCTTCAGTTGATGAACAGACTGCTACCGGAACTGTAAATATACAACCTACACTCGACCGTATTGCATTGGGATTATACACATCCGTTTGAGGATCGCATACAATAACGGCATCTACCTGTGCTGCATCAGCAGTACGGAGTATTGCTCCGAGATTTCCGGGCTTTTCGACTGCCTCTAATATGATGATGAACGGATTGCTTTTGATTGATAAGTTGACCAGACTATGCTGTTTTGGCTTCATAAGAGCGATAAGTCCATCAGAACCTTCACGGTACGCTACTTTTTCGAATACTTGTTGAGATACCTCATAGATCAGATCTTCTGTTATAGAGTCAAGCACATGAGGATAATCGGTCTTCGTAAATAATTCGGGGCACACAAATACCGAATCGGGTTTATACCCGCCTGAAAGAGCCAATGTTAACTCTCGTGCACCTTCTAGAATAAAGAGATCCTGCTCTCTGCGTTCCTTTGCTTTTCCTAGCTTTACTATATTCTTTATCCTTGTATTTTGGAGACTTGTAATCTTTTCCATACGCTAAAATTGAGGTCTAAGACCTTTTACTAATCTATGTTTAGTGTTTTAAATAGAAAATACAAAGGAATATAAAATCCGCTCACAATCCGAATAATCATTCCTAAAAAGAAGAAGGCTTATCCTTTCGGGGATAAGCCTTCTTTTATAATATTGGAGAGCGTTATTATTCGGCGGTTTCGATATAACCAGAACGGTCAGACGATTCGCGTTGGATAAACTTCCACTCTTTAGTTCCTGTACATTGCATTTTGTATGTCCAGATTTCGTTGCTTAAAGTACTTACATGGCTTGAGTATACCTTTAAGGTGATCTGAGCATACTGTATAACTCCACTTACCATTGGTGTAGCATTCGGATATTTTTCAGATAAGAATACCTGAACTCCTTCAACAGTACGGTCATTACAGAACTTCTCTTTTTCAGCAGATGTTCCATTGATCGGATAAAGAGGATCTAATGTACGGTCTTTATCACGATAGCTAACATTTGGATAATATGCGCTGAATCCGTAATAAAATTCGGCATTACCTCTTGTATCCCATAACGCAGGGTTATCAACAGCCTGATGGGCTTTTACATAATCGACTATGATCTGATAGTCTGACTTCTGCATCGTTTCAGCAATTGTCGGATCAAATATCCATTGTTTTACACCATTCACATTGGCAAATACAAACTGATCGGTTTTGGTTACGATAAATGTATTAGGTGTCCAAGAAGTACCATCGAAGATGTATTCGTCTGCCTGATTAGAATCTTTAGTTTTGTAAACAACAACACGTGTAGCACCTTTCTGATCATAAGGATATTTAGCTTTCAGATATGTTGAAATATATGGAGTAGCATTATCGGTAGTCAGGTTAGTAACATTCATTGCTGTGTAATCTGACGGCTGAAGAATTTCTTTTCCGGTTGATGCTTTCCATACAGATCCATCAAATTCATAAGCAGCATATACAGTTGATGATTCTTCTACTTTCACGCCCGGTATGGCTTCGAATACTTGTACATTATCGATCTGGTAAGTAGTTGTTCTTTTAGGGGTAGATGTATCATCCCCTTGGTATCTGAATGCAATATGTACCTTTTTACCATTGAATGCGGCCAGAGATCCCATACCTGCAGCTCTTAATTTGTCATAGTCGGGACTATCTTTATCTGTAATAAGAGATACATCAAATGATTTGGAGATATCAGTCCATTTTGCACTGTTGATATTGGTGCCATCAAAATTGTCTGAAACTAGTATCGATAAACAGTTTTCGGTGAAGTTACGGACATTGACATCAAAAGACAGATGAGGATTATTGATTGTAGACAAGTTATATTCAGGTGAGATCATATAAATATCGTTCTTTCCTTTCGAATTATATGAAGATGCGTTAGCAAATATATTGTTATTGTATGAACGACCTTGCCAGCTGAATGTTCCCAAAAGATCTTGAGTTTGCCATCCTTTGATAGTTACATTATCATAAGCCTTTAGTGTTTCGAAGTCCTCTTTTGCAAGAATTTTACCCACTACCGTAGCATCTACAGGTTCATCTGTCGAATATTCGTAAGTAACGTTCTTTAAATCACCTTTTTTAGCATCCTTGTAACGTTCTTTCAAAATCGTAGGAATATTACTTGCCGGAGCTTTTTTAGGAGTGAAAGCCATTGGGTAAAGATCTCCCCAGACCAATTTGTAGTCAGCGGCACTCATTTCATGCGATTTAGTTGAAAGGCTTGTTACGACCGAATCTCTCTTTTCATCATAATTGTAAGTGATTTTAGCTTGTGAACCAACATCTCCTGCAATATATTTAGTTTTCAAGAGGTAAGGAATCAATTTAGAGGCTGGAAGTCCTTCCGAAAATACTTTAGCCTTATTGAATGCATCTGCTAATGCACTGTCAGATGCAGTCTTGTTTGACCTTAAAGCAGTTACAATTGTCGAAACGTCTGCATCTTGAAATGTATATTCGTAGGATGCTATATTCTCAGGTTTAGTTTTATCCTCAAAATCGTCGAAATAGTGTTCGTTGTAGTCACAAGCGTAAAACATTCCTGTGAGTAGTGCTACAACTAGATATATGTTTTTTTTCATTTTCTAAAAATCTTATTTTAGGTTAGAATTTTACTTTCAATGATGCGGTATAAGTACGACCAAATCCATACATAACACCTACGTCTTCCCAAGTGCTGCCTCCTTCGGTACGAGATTTGTAGTCCATAGCATCAGCAATGTATTCTTGATTAAGTACATTATTGACATTACCGATAATCGTCGCATCTAATGTTCCGATTTTGAATCTGTAGTTTGCTCTTGCGTCCAGTGTTCCATAGCTTGGAATTACCCAAGGGCTATAGTATTTGTATGTACCGCCTACGTTTGGCATTTCTATTTTGAAATTAGCATAGTTGCGACTATAGTGAGTATAGTCTAGACCTAGAGTAAGCTTTTCGTTGAATATTTTATAGCTGGCTCCTGCAGAAAATGATGTTTGAGCAGAGTTTCCTACACGTACACCTTTCATATCAACGAAAAATGATTTGTGTACTTCTCCATCGGCCAAGGGGGTATTACCATCGTTGGTTGCTTCACCTGTACTCATGTAAGCATATCCGGTAGCTTTGCTATCCCAAATCCAATCTCCTAATGAAAGCATACCTGTGATTTCGAGGTTGCGGATTGGTTTTGCAACGAAGTCTAATTCTATACCTTGATGACGGGCATTTATTCCACTCATATTTACAAATGCGTTACGATCACTACCTATTGATGTTACCATTGTTTTGTCCATCCATTTTGTATAATATACATTCAGGTTTGCAGAAAGGTATCTAGAGCGATAACCATATCCTACTTCCGCAGAAAATAGCTTTTCGTTGATTGCATCCTTATTTACATTATTGCTTGTATGTATGCTTGTAAAGTAGCCGCCACTCATAAATGGCGCACGAGATACATATCCTGTATTGAAGAATACATTGTGTTCTTCAGTCAAGTTATAATTCGCTCCACCTTTTGCACTAAATCCTAAGAATGTCTTAGTGTCGGATTTCTGTTGACCTTTACCATAGTAATAGCGATCTTCTTTCCAGTAGCTACTTGCTGATAATGATCCGGAAACAAAAACACTTAAAGCATCTTTGTTATATTCAGCTTGTGAAAAAACTCCGTTTTGAGAAACATATCCGGTATTGTCACGATACACTACATCACCTACTTTTAGTTTTTGATTTCTATAGTCTTCGGTTATATTCGGCCAGTTTGATTCTTTTAATGTGCTTACTTTACGTTGTGGATCTATATAGAAATTTCCACCCATCAGGTCTATTATTTTGCTATCATGCAGACCTGCATAGTATCTAATGTCGACACCCCCGTAGAAGTCAATGTTTTCACCTAACTTAGTAGTATATGTTGAAAGAAGTCCTGTCCAGAAGTGATTATTTCTTGACTCAGTAATAATGGCCTGAGAACCATTTGCGTTTGCATTATTATCTGTTTGCAGATTAGTATAATCCATATATCCGGTAAGTGAATTTCTTACATAAGGATCATTATTCAACAGATGGCCATCGGCATCCGGAGTTGAGTTTGTTCCGTATAATCCGTTGTAGTTAGCTCCACGCCATGCACGTCCAGCTCCATCTCCTATTGATACATATGCAACAGTTGACAAGCTCGATTTATCATTGATAGTCCAGAAGTGATTCAACGAGATTTGAGGTTTATGATAACGGTTACGGTTTGCGTTTATACGCTCTCCCTGAGCATCAAATCCGTATGTTGGATTAAATTTATAACCGTCTTTTTGTTGAGCCCATTCTTTGATGGTTAAGTAGTCACTGTTATAGCGTTGATTGTGCCATTGAGGAGAACCGAAAGCCGTGAATGACAATTGATGGTTGTCGTTGATGATCTTAGAGATATTAACGAACCAAGTGTATGCTTCGAATTCAGTTCCCATGATGTATCCGTCTCCCCAGTTTTTAGAACCAAGTAAAGTCATAGCCCATCCGTTTTTAGAAAGACCGGTAGATACGCTGAAAGCTATCTTGTTGTAGTTGTCATTACCTAGTCCGTAAGAAACGAAACCACCTTTGGTTGCGTCAGTTGATTTGGTTACAATATTAATTGTACCCCCCACAGATGGAGCTGCAACTTTCGAAGCTCCAAGTCCGCGTTGTACCTGCATTGAGCGTGTAACTTCAGATAAACCAGCCCAGTTAGACCAGTAAACTCCACCCCATTCCATATCATTAACGGGAACCCCGTTTACCATAACGGCGATGTTTGCAGACTCAAATCCGCGAAGGTTGATACGAGAGTCTCCGTATCCGCCACCTTGTTTGGTTGCGTATACTCCGGGAGTCGATTTTAATATTTCAGGGAATTCCTGAGAACTTAATTTGGTTTCGAGCATTTCGGGTTCGATAACCGAAATTGCTACCGGTGTTTTACGTCTGATAGCGATGGATGATGTAACTACCACATCTTTAAGTCCGATCGCATCACTTTCCATTTCTATAGTACCTAAATCGGCGGCAGCATCAAGTTTCATGCTCTTGTATCCGACATAAGTAATGTCTAGTTTGCCGGATGCTGATGTAACCTTGATGATGAAAGATCCGTCAAGATCAGTTGATGTTCCGGTTTTAGCCACTTCAGAAAATACAGATACTCCGATTAGTGGTTCTTTAGTGTCTTTGTCAATTATCTTACCCTTGATCGTTGTTTGGGCAAAGGCTGAAATTGAACAAAATAAAACAGCAAAAAGCAGAAAAGATAGTTTTCTCCTCATGATAATTTCAGATAGTTTAAATATTAAATAATGTGATGATTTTGTTCTGGTCAGATTGCGGTGTAAAGAAAGTGTGTGTTCTTTACCCGTTTGAATATTTATATGTGACCATAAGCAACTCATTAGATTCAGGTTAAGACGAGATAGAATTTTCGTCGATACAGGTTTCTCATGAGAAAATGCTTCTCACAAGCAGCGCAAAGGCAAATGCCTAATAACAAAAAACAACTCAACAGGGAGAAATAACTCCACATAATAATCACTTATAGTATATAAATATGTAACAAAGGTAAGATATTTTATATTTAATAATAAATAAATCATAAAAAAAACGCCGACTGGTTAATAAATTTAACAGACAAGCTTTAGACGTATCTGGAGTCGGTTGTGATATTATTGATAAAAAACCTCCGATTGATTTTGGTTCTGTATCGGCGTGTCGAACTGTGCAATTTTATTTATAGTAGAGTTATTTATATCGAAATTTTGTTTTTATAGCTGAAAATTATATCTTTGCACTCCGAAAATGAAGGGAGGTTTTGATTAAAACTTAAATAGACATATATAAAGTTATAACCGTTCTTACATATACTAAGGTGTATGTATAGAGTATGTGATTTGCATTATATGCAGATTACACAGCTAATCAAAACAAATTTCATTTATAAAAAACGAATTAAAACAAAAAATCATGATAGTAGTTCCAATTAAAGAAGGTGAAAACATCGAAAAAGCATTAAAAAAATTCAAAAGAAAATTTGAAAAAACAGGCGTTGTAAAAGAATTACGTCGTCGTCAAGCTTTCGAAAAACCTTCAATCACAAATAGAAAGCAAAAAATACATGCTGTTTATGTACAAAAACTTCAACAAACAGAAGAATAATTAAATTTGTATTTGTAACAGTGTTTTCCTAACTTCGTCATCAACCAAAGTAATATAGGGTATGACGATTGTGGAAAAATATATAAGCTATCTCCGTTATGAGAAGAATTACTCTTCGCATACGGAGATTTCTTATTCTACAGACCTGATGCAGTTTGCGGATTATCTCGAACGTAATTATCCTGAATATGCTTTGGAAACCGTTGATGGAAATATTGTCAGAGCATGGATCATGTCATTGATGGAGCACAAAAATACAGCTCGTTCTGTAAATCGGAAGCTAAGTTCTTTAAAATCGTTTTACCGTTATCTGCAACGTGTGGGGGAAATAACATCCAATCCGATGAAAAGGATTACCGGTCCCAAGGCAAAAAAGCCAATTCCTTCGTTTATTAATTACAACGATATGGAGAAAGTACTCGATATTGATGTTCCTGATGACGATTATGAAGCGTTTAGAGATAAAGTTATTCTAGAACTGTTCTATGTAACCGGTATGCGGCGAGCAGAGCTGATTGGGTTAAAAGATGTTGATGTCGATTTTTTTGCAGGAAACATCCGGGTTACCGGAAAGCGTAATAAACAGCGCATTATCCCCATCAGTAAGCGGACAATCGAGCTGTTGGAGCGATATCTGGAGGTGAGATGCGAAATATTTGAGAACCAAACCGAGACTTTCTTTGTTAGAAAAGACGGAGAACCCATATATCCAATGCTGGTGCATCGTGTGGTGACAAGCCATCTCAGGTGGATACCGACTTTGACCAAGGCAAGCCCTCACGTATTGAGGCATTCGTTTGCGACAGGAATGCTAAATAACGGGGCGGATATAAATGCAGTGAAGGAATTGCTGGGGCATTCGAGCTTAGCTTCGACAGAGATTTATACACATACATCGTTTGATGAACTAAAGAAAATTTATAATAAAGCTCATCCTCGAGCATAAGTGTAAACAACCAATAATAAAGGAGGAATTTATCATGAACATTAACATTCAATCGCTGCACTTTGATGCAACTGACAAACTGAAAGAGTTTATCCAAAAGAAAGTAACTAAACTAGAAAAATATTCAGACGATATATTAACAGCCGAAGTGATACTGAAGGTGGTGAAACCTGAGACAAAGATGAATAAAGAGGCTTCAATTAAATTGAATGTGAAAAACGACGACCTGTTTGCGAGTAAGGTGGCCGAAAGTTTCGAAGAAGCAATAGATATATGTACCGAAGCTCTCGAAAAACAATTGGTAAAATATAAAGAAAAAGCAAAGAGCTAATAAGTAACAATATAAATAGGGCTGCCGGACAAGAAAAATGTCCGGCAGTTTTTTTGAAGATTAAAGAGGTCGGTATTTTAAAAATTCAGCTTTTTTAGTGGTATATCTAAACTATTATACCTTTCTTTGTACAATCAAAAATGCGATATCCGCTAAAATGTCGCTGCGAAGAAAAATAAATTTGCAGAACTGTTGCGATTATAAAAAATAATATCTATTTTTGTCGCCGTTTCGCACAAATTACAAAGTCGAAACAGCGCTTTGTTCTCTGTAACAATGAAATATTGAAAGATGCCTCTTTAGCTCAGCTGGCCAGAGCACGTGATTTGTAATCTCGGGGTCGTTGGTTCGAATCCGACAAGAGGCTCAAAAAAATAAACAGATTAAAATCTGTTTGTAAAGAGAAAATGGGCAGTTACCAGAGTGGCCAAATGGGTCTGACTGTAACTCAGATAGCGTAAGCTTACGGTGGTTCGAATCCATCACTGCCCACTCTTTGCGGAAGTAGCTCAGTTGATAGAGCATCAGCCTTCCAAGCTGAGGGTCGCGGGTTTGAACCCCGTCTTCCGCTCTGTTCGCCAATGTAGCTCAGTGGTAGAGCACTTCCTTGGTAAGGAAGAGGTCACGGGTTCAAGTCCCGTCATGGGCTCAAAGATTGCCGATAAGCAATTTGCGTAGAGGCTAGAGTTTTTTTTGAGATGCAGTAGCATCCTGATAAACGGAAAAAATAAATAAGCAATCATTAATTAATAAGTACATTTTATTATGGCAAAAGAACATTTTAACCGGTCGAAACCACACGTAAATATCGGTACAATCGGTCACGTAGACCACGGTAAAACTACTCTTACTGCTGCCATCACAAAAGTATTGGCAGACGCAGGTCTTTCTGAAGCTAAATCTTTTGATCAAATCGATAACGCTCCTGAAGAAAAAGAACGTGGTATCACAATCAATACATCTCACGTAGAATATCAAACAGCTAACCGTCACTACGCTCACGTTGACTGTCCAGGTCACGCTGACTACGTAAAGAACATGGTTACTGGAGCAGCTCAAATGGACGGTGCTATCATCGTAGTTGCTGCAACTGATGGTCCTATGCCTCAAACTCGTGAGCACATCCTTCTAGCTCGTCAGGTAAACGTTCCTCGTCTAGTTGTTTTCATGAACAAATGCGATATCGTTGAAGACGAAGAAATGTTAGAACTAGTTGAATTGGAAATGAGAGAACTTCTTTCATTCTACGAATTCGACGGTGACAATACTCCAGTTATCCGTGGATCAGCTCTAGGAGCACTAAACGGTGTTGAACCTTGGGTTAGTCAGGTAATGGAACTTATGAATGCTGTTGATACATGGATTCCACTTCCTCCACGTGATGTTGATAAACCATTCCTTATGCCAGTTGAAGACGTATTCTCGATCACAGGTCGTGGTACAGTAGCAACAGGACGTATCGAAACTGGTATCATCAAAACAGGTGAAGAAGTTCAGATCATTGGTCTTGGATCAGAAGGTAAAAAATCAGTTGTTACAGGAGTTGAAATGTTCCGTAAGATTCTTGACGAAGGTCAAGCTGGTGACAACGTAGGTCTTCTACTTCGTGGTGTTGATAAAGAAGAAATCAAACGTGGTATGGTGATCACTCACCCAGGAAAAGTAACACCTCACACTAAATTCAAAGCTGAGGTTTATATCCTTAAGAAAGAAGAAGGTGGTCGTCACACTCCATTCCACAACAAATATCGTCCTCAGTTCTATATCCGTACATTGGACGTAACAGGTGAAATCTCTCTTCCAGAAGGAACAGATATGGTAATGCCTGGTGATAACTTGACAATTACTGTAGAACTTATCTATCCAGTAGCATGTAGCGTAGGTTTACGTTTCGCTATCCGTGAAGGTGGACGTACAGTAGGTGCTGGTCAGATCACAGAAATCGTAGAATAATTTTTATTATCTAAGATATAAAGCCTAGCCGGCTGAAATATTGCCGGCTTAATCTACGGGTTTAGCTCAGTTGGTAGAGCACTGGTCTCCAAAACCAGGTGTCGGGAGTTCGAGTCTCTCAACCCGTGCAAATCTCATTTGGATAATGAAAAAAATAATTCAATACATAAAAGATTCATATAACGAACTTGTACACAAGGTTTCTTGGCCTACCAGGGCCGAACTTACCAGTAGTGCGCTAGTTGTCATGGTTGCTTCCTTTATCATGGCATTAGTTGTGTTTGGTGTAGACTCGTTGTTTGAATGGGGCTTGAAGTATTTCTACGGCATTGTTTAATCTCCTCAATTTGTTAAAATGACTGAAATCGAAAAGAAATGGTACGTACTACGTGCTGTTAGTGGAAAAGAAAATAAGGTCAAAGAATATCTTGAGGCAGAGATGAAGAAGACCGAGTTAGGAAAATACATCTCTCAAGTTCTTATCCCTACCGAGAAAACTTATATCATGCGTAACGGAAAGAAGGTACTTAAAGAAAAAGCGTATCTTCCTGGTTATATTCTGATAGAAGCAGCTTTGGTCGGGGAAGTTGTGCACGAACTGCGCAACATTAATTATGTTGCAGGGTTTCTTCCCGATGCAGCCAATCCACAACCATTGCGACAATCTGAGGTTAACCGCATTTTGGGAACAATGGATGAGTTGGAAGAGCAGACAGAAGAAATGGATGTTCAGTACATTGTTGGTGAAACCGTAAAGGTAACCAACGGACCATTCAACGGATTCTCCGGTATTATCGAAGAGGTAAATGCCGAGAAAAAGAAACTCAAAGTGATGGTAAAGATATTCGGACGGAAAACTCCGCTCGAATTGAATTACATGCAAGTCGAAAAAGAACAATAAATATATTTGGTTACGCATAATTATTTATTGCTCTATCTACCAGTTTTAAACAAAAACTAAAAATTTAAAACAAAAATGGCTAAAGAAATTGCTGGACAATTGAAATTACAAATTAAAGGCGGTGCAGCAAATCCATCACCTCCCGTAGGACCTGCTTTAGGTTCTAAAGGGATCAATATTATGGATTTTTGCAAGCAATTTAATGCCAGAACTCAAGACAAAGCAGGAAAGATTCTTCCAGTAGTAATTACTTACTATGCAGATAAATCTTTTGACTTTATAATCAAAAACCCTCCTGTAGCAGTACAACTTCTTGAGATCACAAAGCTTAAAAGCGGATCTGCAGAGCCAAATCGTAAAAAAGTATCTGAAATAACTTGGGAACAAGTTCGCGTTATCGCAGAAGATAAAATGAACGATTTGAACTGTTTCACAGTCGAATCAGCAATGAAGATGGTTGCCGGAACAGCTCGTAGCATGGGGATCACAGTAAAAGGGGCTTTCCCAAATAATAATTAATTAACTTCAATTGAGAAATGGGTAAACTGACAAAAAATCAAAAGTTAGCTTTCAGCAAAATTGAAGCAGGGAAATCTTATTCACTGACAGACGCATCACAACTTGTAAAAGATATTACTTCTTCGAAATTTGATGCATCTGTAGACGTAGATGTACGTCTTGGTGTTGATCCTCGTAAAGCTAACCAAATGGTGAGAGGTGTAGTATCTCTGCCACACGGAACAGGAAAGCAAGTGAGAGTTCTTGTATTATGTGCACCTGACGCTGAAGCTGCAGCTAAAGAAGCTGGAGCAGACTACGTAGGTTTGGACGAATATATCGAAAAAATAAAAGGTGGTTGGACTGATATCGATGTGATCATCACACAACCTGCTATCATGGGTAAAATCGGTGCTTTGGGACGTGTTTTAGGACCTCGCGGTCTTATGCCTAACCCTAAAAGTGGTACTGTAACTGTTGATGTTGCTAAAGCCGTGACAGAAGTGAAATCTGGTAAAATCGACTTCAAAGTAGACAAAACAGGTATTATCCATGCATCTATCGGTAAAGTATCATTTTCTGCTGATCAGATCAAAGATAATGCGAAAGAATTTATCAATACGCTTATCAAATTGAAACCTTCTTCAGCAAAAGGTACCTATGTGAAGAGTGTATTTCTTTCAAGTACTATGAGTCCGGGTATTAAAATCGACCCTAAATCAGTAGACGAAAACTAATTAAAACTACGGAATTATGAGAAAGGAAGATAAAAGCACTATTATAAGTACTATCGCTGAAACGGTAAAAGAATATGATTTCTTCTACTTGACAGATGTTTCGACTCTTAATGCTGCTAAAACTAGCGAACTAAGAGCAGAATGCTACAAGAGCGATATTAAGCTGATGGTTGTAAAAAACACCTTGTTGCAAAAAGCATTAGAATCATTAGATACAGACTTTACAGAGTTGATCCCAACTCTTAAAGGAAATACTGCTATCATGTTTACTAATACTGCTAATGCACCTGCTAAATTATTAGATAAATATAGCAAAGAAGGTATTCCTGCATTGAAAGCTGCTTACGTACAAGAAAGCTTCTATATAGGAAAAGATAACTTGAAAGCATTAGTAAATATCAAGAGCAAAGAAGAACTTCTTGGAGATGTTATCGGATTGTTACAATCTCCTATCAAGAACGTTGTATCGGCTCTACAATCTGGTGGTAACACCATTCATGGAGTACTTGAGACTCTATCTAACAGATAATTTTTTAATAAAAGAAGTAATAACAATTTTAATACATACAAAAAAATGGCAGACGTAAAAGCTATTGCTGAACAACTAGTAAATTTGACAGTTAAAGAAGTTAGCGAACTTGCTGAAGTTCTTAAATCAGAATACGGAATCGAACCAGCTGCTGCTGCTGTAGCTGTTGCTGCTCCTGCTGCTGCCGGTGCTGCTGCAGAAGAAGAAAAAACATCTTTCGATGTTGTTCTTAAATCAGCAGGTGCTAACAAACTTCAAGTTGTAAAAGCTGTTAAAGAACTTACAGGTTTAGGTTTGAAAGAAGCTAAAGATATTGTAGATGCTGCACCATCTGACCTTAAGAAAGGCGTATCTAAAGACGAAGCTGAAGCATTGAAAAAACAATTGGAAGAAGCTGGAGCTGAAATTGAACTTAAATAAAACAAGAAAATCCTGTTTATCAGGATGTTGGTTGAGAACCTTCTAATAGGAGGAGGTTCTTGACCTTTTTGCGTCAAAAGTAATTAGTTCAAAAAAATAGAGTATTCCATGTCTTCACCAACAACAAATCAAAGAGTCAACTTTGCTTCAATAAAAAATCCGCTGCATTATCCAGATTTTCTTGAAGTACAATTAAAGTCGTTTAGAGACTTTTTACAGCTTGATACACCTCCTGAAAAGAGAAAGAAAGAAGGCTTATATAAAGTTTTTGCTGAGAATTTTCCGATCGCAGACACACGTAACAACTTTGTATTAGAGTTTTTGGACTACTACATCGACCCTCCTCGTTATACTATCGAAGAGTGTATCGAAAGAGGTCTTACTTACAGTGTGCCTCTCAAGGCAAAACTTAAACTGTACTGTACCGATCCCGATCACGAGGACTTCGATACAGTGATCCAGGATGTTTATCTTGGACTTATTCCATATATGACAGAGAAAGGTACATTTGTCATTAATGGGGCAGAACGCGTAGTGGTATCTCAGCTGCACCGTTCACCGGGTGTGTTCTTTGGACAAAGTGTACATGCCAACGGTAGCAAATTATATTCGGCACGTATCATCCCGTTCAAAGGATCGTGGATTGAGTTCGCTACGGATATAAACAATGTCATGTATGCATACATCGACAGAAAGAAGAAATTACCTGTAACAACATTGCTTAGAGCTATAGGCTTCGAAAGCGATAAAGACATACTTGAGATCTTTGATCTGGCTGAAGAGGTTAAAGTCAACAAGCAGAATCTGAAAAAAATCGAGGGACGCAGACTTGCAGCACGTATCCTTAAGACATGGATGGAAGATTTTGTTGACGAAGATACCGGTGAGGTAACTTCTATTGAACGTAATGAAGTAATAATCGAACGCGAAACAGTATTGGAGAAAGACCATGTCGATGCTATCATTGACTCTGGTGTAGGATCTGTACTATTACATAAAAGCTCGCAAAATGCTTCAGATTTTGCAATCATATATAATACCCTTCAAAAAGACCCCAGTAACTCAGAGATAGATGCGGTTCGCCACATCTACCGTCAGTTGCGTAGTGCAGAACCTGCCGATGATACAAGCGCACGCGAGGTTATCAACAGTTTGTTCTTCTCTGAAAAACGTTACGACCTGGGTGAAGTAGGACGTTTTAGAATCAATAAAAAACTAGGTCTGCACACTAGTGATGATACTCGTGTATTGACCAAAGAAGATATTATCGAAATCATCAAATATCTGATCGAGCTTATAAACTCGAAAACGATTGTTGATGATATCGACCACTTGAGTAACAGACGTGTACGTACTGTCGGCGAACAGCTTTACAACCAATTCGGTGTAGGTTTGAACCGTATGGCACGTATTATCCGTGAGCGTATGAACGTTCGTGACAATGAGGTGTTTACGCCTATTGACTTGATCAATGCGAAGACAATATCATCTGTTGTGAATACTTTCTTCGGAACAAATGCTCTGTCTCAGTTCATGGATCAAACCAATCCTTTGGCCGAGATTACTCACAAGCGCCGTATGTCTGCTCTTGGACCTGGTGGTCTTTCTCGTGAAAGAGCTGGTTTCGAGGTGCGTGACGTACACTATACTCACTACGGACGTTTATGTCCGATTGAGACACCCGAAGGTCCGAATATCGGTCTGATATCTTCACTTTGTGTATATGCAAAAATAAACGATCTTGGATTTATCGAAACTCCATATCGTAAAGTAACAGAAAGCAAAGTAGATTTGTCGGAAAACGGTATCATATATCTGGCAGCCGAAGAAGAAGAAGATAAAATCATAGCTCAGGGTAATGCACCTCTGAACGATGACGGATCATTCATTAACACTCGTGTTAAAGCTCGTCAGGATGCCGACTATCCGGTAGTAGGTCCCGAAGAGCTCGAATTGATGGACGTATCTCCAACACAGATTGCATCTATTGCAGCTTCATTAATTCCTTTCTTGGAACATGATGATGCTAACCGTGCATTGATGGGATCTAATATGATGCGCCAGGCAGTTCCGTTGATGCGTACTGAGTCTCCTATCGTGGGTACAGGTATCGAAGGACAATTGATTCAGGACTCACGCACACAAATCGTGGCGGAAGGTGCAGGAGAAATTGTTTATGTCGATGCCAGCACCATTAAGATTAAATATGACCGTACTGATGACGAAGAATTTGTAAGCTTCGACAGTGCGATTAAAACATATAACATCCCTAAATTCAGAAAGACTAACCAGAATACTACTATCGACTTGCGTCCTACTTGTAAGAAAGGCGCACGTGTAGTTGAAGGTGAAATTCTGACTGAAGGTTATTCTACAGAAGCTGGTGAATTGGCAATCGGTAAAAACCTGAAAGTTGCCTTCATGCCATGGAAAGGATATAACTATGAGGATGCGATTGTATTGAATGAACGAGTAGTTCGTGAAGACATGTTGACTTCTGTTCACGTAGAAGAGTTCTCTCTTGATGTACGTGATACTAAACGTGGGGTAGAAGAGCTGACTTCTGATATTCCTAACGTTAGTGAAGAAGCCACAAAAGACCTTGACGAAAGAGGTATCGTACGTATCGGAGCACGTGTTGGTCCCGGCGATATTCTTATCGGAAAGATCACTCCGAAAGGAGAATCGGATCCTTCACCCGAAGAAAAACTGCTTCGTGCTATCTTTGGTGACAAAGCCGGCGATGTGAAAGACGCTTCATTGAAAGCTTCTCCATCATTGAAAGGAGTTGTTATCGGCACTAACTTATTCTCTAAAGCAGCTAAGAAAGGTAAAACTAAACTTTCGAGCAAAGCTTTATTGCCTAAGTTGGATGAAGAGTACGAAGAAAAAATGGCTAAACTAAAACATACTTTAGTTGAAAAGCTATTGGTACTTACTGATGGAAAGCCATCACAAGGTGTAAAAGACTATTTAAATACGGATGTAATAGCTAAAGGTGCTAAATTTACAAAATCGGCACTTGACAGCATCGATTTCGAATCTATTCAGGTTAGTAAGTGGACATCTGATGACCACAAAAATGATTTGATCAGAGATGTTATCGTTAATTACCTTCGTAAATATAAAGAGCTGGATGCAGAATTGAAACGTAAACGTTTTGATTTGACTATCGGTGATGAATTACCTTCAGGTATTGTTCAGATAGCTAAAGTGTATGTAGCTAAAAAACGTAAGATCCAGGTAGGGGATAAGATGGCAGGACGTCACGGTAACAAAGGTATCGTGTCTCGTATCGTTCGTCAGGAAGATATGCCGTTCTTACCCGATGGAACTCCTGTTGATATTGTATTGAATCCGCTGGGTGTGCCTTCTCGTATGAACTTGGGGCAGATTTTCGAAACTGTTCTTGGTTGGGCAGGACGTGAGCTTGGTGTGAAATTCGCTACTCCTATTTTCGACGGAGCCAGTCTTGATGATCTGAACTCATGGACAGACAAAGCAGGTGTACCTCGTTACGGAAAAGCTTATCTGTGTGATGGTGGAACCGGTGTTCAATTTGACCAGCCTGCAACAGTAGGTATCATCTATATGTTGAAACTGGGTCACATGGTTGAAGATAAAATGCACGCGCGTTCTATCGGGCCATATTCACTTATCACTCAACAACCTCTTGGAGGTAAGGCTCAGTTCGGGGGACAACGTTTCGGAGAGATGGAGGTTTGGGCACTTGAAGCATTCGGTGCAGCACACATCTTGCAAGAAATTCTGACTATCAAATCCGATGATGTGATGGGTCGTTCTAAAGCTTACGAAGCGATAGTGAAGGGTGAACCAATGCCACAAGCCGGTATCCCGGAATCATTGAATGTATTGCTGCATGAGATGAAAGGTTTGGGACTAAGTGTTACACTCGACTAAAATAATGAGAAAATGAGGTAATGTGCCAATCGTTTTACTGACATTGGCATATTATCACATTCAAAATATTCAGTTATTATCTCATTATCATATTGATAAATTACAATAACTCTTTATATAAAGAAAACATATGGCTTTTAGAAAAGATAGTAAAGTAAAGAGTAGCTTTTCAAAAATCACTGTAAGTCTGGCTTCTCCTGAAGAAATTCTCGAAAGCTCGAGCGGTGAAGTTTTGAAACCCGAAACTATCAACTACCGTACATACAAACCAGAACGTGATGGTCTTTTCTGTGAACGCATTTTTGGTCCGGTAAAGGACTACGAATGTCATTGCGGTAAATACAAAAGAATCCGTTACAAAGGTATTGTCTGCGACCGATGCGGTGTGGAAGTTACCGAAAAGAAAGTAAGACGTGAACGTACAGGACACATCCACTTGGTAGTGCCTGTTGCTCATATCTGGTATTTCCGTTCTCTACCAAACAAAATGGGTTATCTGTTGGGAATACCAACCAAAAAGCTTGATACTATTATTTATTACGAACGCTATGTTGTAATACAAGCCGGTATCAAAGAAGAAGATGGTATTGCTTACAAAGACCTGTTGACAGAAGAAGAATATCTGAATATTTTAGATACACTCCCAAAAGAAAATCAACTGTTGGACGATAGCGATCCTAACAAGTTTATCGCTAAAATGGGAGCAGAAGCTGTGTATGACCTTCTTTCAAGATTGAATCTTGATTCATTGGCCAACACTCTTCGTCACAGAGCAAGTACAGATACTTCGCAACAACGTAAAAACGAAGCGTTGAAACAACTTCAGGTTGTGGAAGCATTCCGTGGATCGAAAGGCAAAAACCGTCCTGAATGGATGATCGTGAAAATCGTACCTGTGATTCCACCCGAACTTCGTCCGCTTGTACCTCTTGACGGAGGTCGTTTCGCTACATCTGACTTAAATGACCTGTATCGTCGTGTTATCATTCGTAATAACCGTTTGAAACGTTTGATCGATATTAAGGCTCCGGATGTAATCTTGCGTAACGAAAAGCGTATGTTGCAGGAAGCTGTAGACTCTTTGTTCGATAACTCTCGTAAATCGAGTGCGATCAAAACAGAATCTAATCGTCCGCTTAAATCTTTGTCTGATAGCTTGAAGGGTAAACAAGGACGTTTCCGTCAAAACCTTTTGGGTAAACGTGTCGACTATTCGGCTCGTTCGGTAATTGTCGTTGGTCCTGAGTTGAAGATGCACGAATGTGGTATCCCTAAAGATATGGCAGCTGAGCTGTTCAAACCATTCGTTATCCGTAAACTGATCGAACGAGGTATCGTTAAGACTGTTAAATCGGCTAAAAAGATTGTAGACCGCAAAGAACCGGTTGTATGGGATATCCTTGAGTATGTAATGAAAGGACACCCTGTATTGCTCAACCGTGCCCCGACTCTTCACCGTTTAGGTATTCAGGCATTTCAGCCTAAGATGATCGAGGGTAAAGCTATCCAGTTGCACCCGCTTGCTTGTACGGCGTTCAATGCCGACTTCGACGGTGACCAGATGGCGGTTCACTTACCTCTTGGCAACGAGGCTATCCTCGAAGCTCAGATGTTGATGCTTGGTTCACATAATATCCTTAACCCTGCCAACGGTGCGCCTATTACCGTTCCTTCTCAGGACATGGTACTTGGTCTGTATTATATTACAAAAATACGTCCCGGAGCATTAGGTGAAGGTCTTACATTCTACGGACCCGAAGAAGCCATTATCGCATATAATGAAAAGAAAGTGGATATCCACGCTCTTATAAAAGTATATGTTCGTGACTTGGACGAAAACGGAAATGTAGCAACTATCATGCGTGAAACATCGGTAGGACGTGTAATCGTTAACGAACATACACCTATCGAAGTAGGATTTATCAATGAAGTGCTTTCTAAGAAATCGCTTCGTGATATTATCGGTAACGTAATCAAACTGGCAGGGGTTGCTAAAACAGCCGCTTTCCTTGACGACATCAAAAACTTGGGTTACCGTATGGCATTCCAGGGAGGTTTGTCGTTCAACCTTGAAGACGTTATTATTCCTGCAGAAAAAGAAACTCTGGTACAACAGGGTTATGATGAAGTTGAACAGATTATGGGTAACTATAATATGGGATTCATCACTTATAACGAACGTTATAACCAGATTATCGATACATGGACTCACGTCAACTCTAAGTTGTCAAACATCTTGATGAAACAACTATCGGAAGACAACAAAGGGTTCAACTCTGTATATATGATGCTTGACTCCGGAGCCCGTGGTTCGAAAGAACAGATCCGTCAGTTGTCAGGTATGCGTGGTTTGATGGCTAAACCTCAGAAGAGTGGGGCAGAAGGTGCACAGATTATCGAAAACCCGATCCTTTCGAACTTTAAGGAAGGTCTTTCGGTGTTGGAGTACTTTATCTCTACCCACGGTGCTCGTAAAGGTCTTGCCGATACCGCTTTGAAAACAGCCGATGCGGGATATCTTACCCGTCGTCTTGTTGACGTATCTCAAGATGTGATCATCAACGAAGAAGACTGTGGTACATTGCGCGGACTTGTTTGTACAGAACTTAAAAATAACGAAGAAGTTATCGCTTCTCTTTACGAACGTATCCTGGGTCGTGTTTCAGTACACGATATTCAACATCCGTTGACAGGAGAAATTATCGTGGAAGCAGGTGAGCAGATAACAGAAGATACAGCGGCTATTATTCAGGAATCGCCAATCGAACGTGTCGAAATCCGTTCTGTTCTTACTTGTGAATCTAAGAAAGGTGTTTGTGCCAAGTGTTACGGACGTAACCTTGCTACCGGACGTATGGTTCAAAAAGGAGAGGCAGTTGGAGTTATCGCTGCACAGTCTATCGGTGAGCCTGGTACACAGCTTACACTTCGTACATTCCACGTCGGTGGTATCGCTTCGAACATCGCTACAGAAAACAGTGTGATTACTAAATACGATGGTATTCTTGAATTAGATGACCTTCGTGTAGTTGAAACTGTTGATGATGCAGGAAAGAAAATACAGGTGGTTGTAAGCCGTCTTGTTGAACTTCGTATCGTAGATCCTAACACTAAGATTGTATTGCTTACTCACAATATTCCTTACGGTTCTAAGCTTTACTTCAAAGATGGAGCAGCTGTGAAGAAAGGTGATGTTATCTGTGAATGGGACCCATTTAATGCGGTTATCATTACAGAAGCAACAGGTAAGATCCAATTCGAGAATGTTATAGAAAACGTTACTTATAAAGTTGAGTCGGACGAACAAACCGGATTGAAAGAAAAGATCATTATCGAATCTCGTGATAAGACTAAAGCTCCCGAGGCTCATATCTTGGACGATAAAGGCAACATCCTTAAAACATACAGTTTACCGTTGGGTGCGCACGTTATCAAAGAAGATAAGGATATGATCAAAGCCGGAGATGTTCTTGTTAAGATTCCTCGTGCGGTAGGTAAAGCGGGTGATATCACCGGAGGTCTTCCTCGTGTGACTGAGTTGTTTGAAGCTCGTAACCCATCTAACCCTGCTGTAGTATCTGAAATAGACGGTGAGGTATCGTTCGGTAAGATCAAACGTGGTAACAGAGAGGTTATTGTTACATCCAAATTGGGTGAAACCAAGAAATATCTTGTTCCGCTTTCGAAACAAATCCTTGTACAGGAAAATGACTTTATCCGTGCCGGTATGCCATTGTCAGACGGTGCTACTACTCCTTCGGATATCCTTGCTATTAAAGGACCGACAGAAGTACAGGAATATATCGTGAATGAAGTACAGGATGTTTACCGTCTGCAAGGTGTGAAAATCAACGACAAGCACTTCGAAGTTATCGTTCGTCAAATGATGCGTAAAGTAGAGGTGGTTGATCCGGGAGATACTCGTTTCCTTGAACAACAGGTAGTTGACAAACACGATGTGATGGAAGAAAACGACCGTATCTGGGGTAAAAAAGTGGTTGTAGATGCAGGAGACTCTTCTACATTCGAACCCGGACAGATTGTTACTGCACGTAAACTTCGTGACGAAAACTCTATGTTGAAACGCCGGGACCTTCGTACAGTTGAAGTTCGTGATGCAATTCCTGCAACAGCGAACCAGATCTTACAAGGTATTACACGTGCTGCACTTCAAACTACCAGCTTTATGTCAGCTGCATCGTTCCAGGAAACTACGAAAGTGTTGAATGACGCTGCTATCAATGCGAAAGTTGACAGACTTGAAGGTTTGAAAGAAAACGTAATCTGCGGACACTTGATTCCTGCCGGAACAGGTCAGAGAGAATTCGAAAAACTCGTTGTGGGTACTAAGGAAGATTTCGACCGTGTGATGGCTAACCGCAAAACGGTAGTCGATTTCGACAAAGTTGAGTAATATCTCAGAAAATCAAAATATTGTAAAGAGCAGTTCGGTTTCCCGGACTGCTCTTTTTATTATTCAAAATGTCAAAGATCAGAAGCAGGGTCTCTTTCCGTACATTCATCCGATTGATACATCATGTTATATTGCCGGCCTGTTCACTCAGATTTCCACCGGAGGTCAACGTTGTATGTCCTCAGAAGTTTTCCGGGGTTATTTGATTGCGCTTATCTGATAGCCGGATGTATCTGCTTTCTGAGGTATAGATAAAATTATTTCTAAATTGAGGGCTGTTTTCTTTAGTTATAGTTATTATTTATATCTTGTCTATATCTATATCTTATGATGTTGCGGCTTTTTTGCTGGTAAAGGGGTGCTAAAAGGTAGTGGAAAAGGTATGGGAAAACTATGTTATTTGATACCCTTTTTCTATTCGACAATGAGTTTGTATCCGATTCCTCGCACATTAACAATGCGTATACGGTTGTCCAGAGACAATTTGTGTCTTAGTTTTGTGATAAATACATGCAGGCTTTTGGTATTGAAGAAGCTGTCATCGCCCCAAAGTTCGAGTAGGATGTTTTGAGTGTTTACTACATCATTTATGTTGCTGCATAGTCGTTTAAGGATTTCGGACTCTCGATGCGATAATTCCTGTTCTTTTCCTTCACATATCAACTTTTGCGTGATAGAGTCAAAAGTATAATTACCAATATCGAATGTTTCTTTTTCTTTTTCGCTTTGTTCGATATATGCTCTGTTGACCAGCACTTTGATGCGGATAATGAGTTCCTGCATATTGAATGGTTTCTTGAGATAATCACTTGCTCCGAGTTCAAAGCCCGATACCACATCTTTTATTGCCGATCGGGCAGTCAGAAAGAGGATAGGAGTTGTTTTATCGGTTTTACGTATTTTGCTGACCATTTCGAATCCGTCCATTTCGGGCATCATTACATCAGCAACCAAAATGTCTGGTTTGGTGTTGAAGAATAACTCTAGTCCTTTTTTGCCAGTCTCTGCCTGAATGACGTCGAAGCCTTCTTCATCAAGAGTGTCTTTGATAATCATCGACAGTGTAAGCTCGTCTTCTACCAATAATACTTTTATATTTTTATTTGTTTTCATAGTTGTGTCGGTATTATTATCGTGAATGTTGAACCTGCTCCCGGAGTGCTTTCTACCGAGATTGTTCCATGATGTTTTTCGACCATTGTTTTTACGTAGAAAAGCCCCAGTCCATATCCTTTGACAGTATATTGATTGCCTGATGTTACCCTGTAAAACTTCTCGAATATATATTTTTGCTTTTCGGGAACAATGCCCATACCATTGTCTGAAATGGAAAGAATACAGTTTCGATTGTTTTCCTTTGCTGTAATTGTGATATCGACTTTGCCATCGGAATATTTTATTGCATTGTCTATCAGGTTACTCATTATATTGTTGATATGGGTGCGGTCGGCATGGATACTCAAATTTCCGTGAGATATGTTTACTGCAAAATTTACCTCTTTTCCGGCTTTTAGTTTGTGTTGTTCGATAAGTACTTGTATAAGAGGTTCGAGCTGTATATCTTCTTTGTTAAGGACAAATGTTTTACGCCGTTCCATACTCATGGATAATATTTGTTCGACCAATGCACTGAGCTCGCTTAATTGATCTTTGCAAATGGTCAGATAACGGGTTCTTTTTTCTTTGTCGTCTCCTTGTTTAAAATTGAGCAGGGCATCTGCTGCTGAATAAGCGACTGCTATGGGGGTTTTCAGCTCATGTGTCATATTATTGGTAAAGTCGTCTTTCATTTCTTCGAGGGTACGTTGCTGAATGACTGTTCGTATCAGATACCAGAAAGCAAAACACAGAATAAGAATAATCAAGAGGGTTGTACCGAGTATTCCCGACATTTGTATCAGTATGGTCTTTGTCAGAGGTTCTATGTGGATGCGGTATGCTGTATTATTTTCCGTGTCAAATTTGAAGTCGTAAAATTCGGATCGTGCTAAAGCTGCAGGGATATTGACTAAACGGTGTTTTATGCTGTCTGTATTTAGGTCAATGATTTCTATACTGTATATATCGGATCTTATCCCCTTGGCGTTGAAATTATATACAAGTATACTGTCTATCTTATTGAGGTTGACAGGTACAACTGTATCTATTGCCTGATGGATGGCTTCGGTGAAAGAAAATGCGATTTTCTGCAATTGCTGGATTGTTAGGGCATTATTACCTTCCTCCTTCGTAATGGTAGTTGTGGTATCATTTTGTTGGTTGACAACTTTTTTTGTCTTTTTTATGCCTTTTTTCTCGGTATTCTTTTTCGTATTGTCATCATCATCGTCTGAAAGAGTTTGTGTTATAGTAATTGTCTTTCCTTCTTTGGGTTTATTATCAAGGCTGTCCATCCGAAACTGAATTTCCTCCAGGTTGGCTGTATTAATACATTCGCTGACAGTTTGCTCAGTCTCGGATTTTATTGTATGATATAAACCTCTGAGCCAATAAAGCTGCCATATGAAAACAATTGAGAGACATACTATAATTCCGAGAACAACATATTTGAAATTCCGATTCATATTTTTGAATATTACTGAAAACAAATGTATACATATTTAGGATTCATTCCGTTAAGTGTTAAGACTAAATAAGACTTTTGTCAAATTAGCAAATATCTAAATGAGGTAAAAAACAAATAGTCTGTCTTGTTTACTCGAAGTACTTGCGTAATGGTAAGTGTACTTGCCTTATATCGGAAATAATAGTAACTTTGAATAAGGTCTTGTACCTTTTTATCATTTAAAATATCTGAATTATGATGCTACAATCAGACATTATCGCAGCTATATCTACTCCGGCAGGTATCGGGGGGATAGCCGTTGTCCGTTTATCTGGAAAAGGTTGTATTGGATTGGTCGACAGAGTCTTCAAATCGCCTTCGGGTAAAAAACTTGCCGGCTGTAAAGCCAATACCATACATTTTGGGGCGATAATGAAAGATGATGCAGTTTTCGACGAAGTGCTGGCTAGTGTTTTTCATAGTCCCAATTCGTTTACCGGGCAGGAAAGTGTTGAGATATCGTGTCATGGATCGATATATATACAGCAGGGTATTTTGCAATTACTGCTCGATAATGGAGCCCGGTTGGCTACAGCCGGAGAGTTTACCCAGCGTGCTTTTATGAATGGGAAAATGGACTTGTCTCAGGCTGAATCCGTAGCGGATTTGATTGCTTCGTCTTCTGCAGCAACACATCGTCTGGCTATGAATCAGATGCGTGGAGGGTTCAGCACTAAGTTGATAGAGTTGCGTACAAATCTACTGAACTTTGCATCTCTGATCGAACTTGAATTGGACTTCTCGGAAGAAGATGTCGAGTTTGCGAATCGTGATAATCTGAAGCAAGCTGCACAAAATATACATATACATATTCAAAAGCTGGCAGATTCGTTTGCTCTTGGTAATGTGGTGAAAACGGGTATTCCGGTAGCTATTATCGGAGAAACAAATGCGGGTAAATCTACTCTTCTCAATCTTCTGTTGAGAGAAGAAAAAGCCATTGTATCGGATGTTCATGGAACCACACGTGATGTTATAGAGGATACTATTACGATAGATGGTTTGATGTTCAGATTGATAGATACGGCAGGAATCCGTGATACGGATGATGTTGTGGAAAGTCTGGGAATAGAACGTACTTTCAAAAAATTAGAGCAGGCTTCTATCGTACTTTGGGTCGTGGATGCCGAAACCGAAGATGATCATGCTTTGGAATTATCGAAGAAGATACTGCCGATGATCGAGGGTAAGAAACTAATCTTGGTTTTTAATAAGGTTGATATTATTCCTGCAGCACGGAAAGAAAGTAAGGAGTTGTTGTTGGAAAAGGAGATTCCCGACCGTATATTTATTTCTGCTAAATACCAGCAAGGTACAGATGAGCTGCAAAAACAGTTGGTAGATGCTGCTAATATTCCTGAATTTGGAGAACAGGATGTGATTGTCACCAATATGCGGCATTATGAGGCTTTGCGAAAAGCTCAGGAGGCTATAGAACGTGTTTCATCGGGATTGGAGTCGGGATTATCATCTGATTTTCTTGCTCAAGATATTCGTGAGTGTATGCATTATTTAGGCGAAATAACAGGTCAAATTTCTACAGATGAAATATTGGGTAATATTTTTAGTAAATTCTGTATCGGCAAATGATAACTAATCATAATTAATAGATAATAATTATAACCAACCATTAAGTCGCTATAAAATAGCGACTTTTTCTTTTCTATTTTTATATTTGAATATTGATAATAATGGATTCTATGACAGTCTTTCTGTCGTAATTGTACCGTTTCTATAAAAATATAAAACAGGCATAATTTTTGTTCATAGACGATATACGATTGCAACACTGTGCAACACCATGCAACATGGTGCAACAAAAACAGGGAGAAATAAAGGAGAAATTATGAGTAGTAAAATGCAAATAAAGAAGAACTGTGAGTGCTGTGGAAAAACTTTCACTGCACAAAAAACGACTACACGTTATTGTTCGCATAAGTGCAACTCCAAAGCATACAAGCAAGGTCAGAGACAGTTCAAAATGGTAGGAATAAATTATTCTACCATGCAGGAGATAGAAAAGATAAGTGACAAATACGATAAAATAAAAGATAAGGAATATCTCTCGGTATCAGAGACCGCTTTTCTTCTTGGTGTTGAGCGAACAACTGTTTACCGTTATTTGCACAGAGGCAATCTTAAAGCTGTACAGATGGATGGTAAAACATTTATTCGTAAAGCGGACATAGATAATATGTTTGACAATGTTGAGGAGTATGAATATAGAGCCAAGCCAAGTAAAGAGCCAAAACCATTAACTGAATTATATACAGTAGCCGAGATTAAAGAAAAATTCAATATCAAAGAATCATGGCTCTATAAAATTGCCAGAGAAAACAGTATCCCTAAAACATTGATCCGAGGTAAATCATATTTCAGTAAAGAGCATATCGATAAATATTTTGAAAAGAAAGGCTTTAACGAAAGTCAGAATATAAAAGAATGGTATTCAGTAGAAGACATCCAAGAGAAATACAATTTATCTACGGCAGCCATATATAGTTTTGTATCTGAGCAAAATATCCCACGAAAGAAAGACGGCCGCAAAGTGCTATACTCTAAGAAAGACTTTGATATAGCCAAAGGTTATGAGCAGTCTCAAGATGCCGAATATTATACGACAGAAGAAGCCATGCAAAAATTTAACCTCACTCGTGACGCTTTATATCACTATGTGAAGTATCATAATATACCAAAGATAAAAGAAGGTAGATATGTGAAAATATCAAAGCCCGACTTAGATAAGTTATTCAACCCTCAAATAATCTTATAACTATGGGAATAAGTAAAGTAGCACTTCGACGACGACCTATAACAGGAGCTAGAGAGAGTCTTTATCTGGATTTTTATCCTGCTATTCGTGATCCGTATTCAATGAAAATGATACGGCGTGAGTATTTAGGTATTTATATCTATGCCAAACCTAGAAACGAAATTGAAAAGGAGTACAATAATGAAATGCTGATGAAAGCTGAAGTTATCCGCAGCATGAGAGTACAAGCTATTATCAATGAGGAATACGGTTTTCTGGATAAGAATAAAAAGAAAGCTGACTTTCTAGCTTATTACAAACTGAAAGCCGAAAAGAAAGACCAGAAGTGGATGAAAGTATATCAGCACTTTTCCAATTTTGTCAAAGGTAAATGCACCTTTGGAGATGTGAACGTAGACTTATGCAACCGCTTTAGGGATTATCTGATGGATGCAAAGCAATTGAAACATAAAGATCTTCGTATATCTCAAAACTCAGCATCAGGGTATTTCTCTACATTCAGAGCCTTATTGAAGATTGCATATAAAGAAAAATTCTTCAGAGAGAATCTCAATGAATATCTGGACTCAATCGATACCACAGATGTAAAGAAAGAATATCTGACTTTGGACGAATTAAAGACTTTAGCCAATACACCTTGCGACTTCCCTGTGTTGAAATCAGCATCTATCTTCTCGTGTTTCACTGGCTTACGGATAAGTGATGTTCTGAAATTGGATTGGAAAGAAATACTTCCTGCCTCTGATGGAGGTTATTGTATGAGACTAAGAACCGAGAAGACAGAAACAGAAACTACCTTACCCATTAGTGATGAAGCATTGGAACTCTGTGGAGAAAGAGGCAAAGGTAAAGTCTTCAAAGGATTGACAAAGACTATGACTCAACAATCGCTGAAAGATTGGGTAGCTAGTGCGGGGATAACAAAGCATATCACATTCCATTGCTTTCGACATACTTTTGCTACCTTGCAGGTTGCTTTAGGCACTGATATCTATACTGTAAGTAAAATGCTTACGCATAAAAATGTTTCTACAACTCAGATCTATGCTGATCTGGTAAATGCCAAGAAAAGGGAGTCTGCTAATAAGATAAGCTTAAAATGAAATACGATGAATAAAGGAGAAGTTATAATATATCAAACACCTGATGGTAATACCCAATTAGATGTAAAGCTCGACAATGAAAATGTGTGGATCAATCGACAACAAATGTCTGAGTTATTTGACAGGGATATAAAAACAATTGGTAAACATATTAACAATGCATTAAAGGAGGAACTAAACAATATTCCAACTGTCGCAAATTTTGCGACAGTTCAATCAGAAGGAAATAGAAAGGTTGAAAGAAATATTGACTATTACAACCTAGATATGATTATATCAGTAGGTTACAGAGTAAAATCGAATAGAGGTATTCAATTCCGTATTTGGGCGAATAGTATTCTGAAAGAATATCTAATCAAAGGTTATGCTATTAATCAAAATGCAAAGACGGAGCAATTGGAAAATTTAAAGAAAACAGTCAAACTGCTTTCCAATGTAATAAATGCCAAGACTCTGTCGGCTGATGAAGCAACTGGACTATTACGTGTGATAACAGATTACACTTATGCTCTTGACACTTTAGATAGATACGATTATCAGAAACTTGAAATCGAAAGGACTACTACGGAAGAACCTTTTAAAGCTAACTATGACAATGCTATGGAAGCTATTTATGTGTTGAGAGATAAATTTGGGAGTGGAGGTTTGTTCGGTAATGAGAAAGACCAATCATTCAAAAGTTCGATTAGCACTATTTACCAAACTTTTGGAGGAGAGGAATTATACCCTAGCATAGAAGAAAAAGCAGCGATGCTACTGTATTTGGTGACTAAAAACCATTCGTTCAGTGATGGAAACAAACGTATCGCTGCGTTTCTCTTTCTTTGGTTTTTGGAGCAGAATGGCATTTTATATAGAAGCGATAGTACTAGACTTATCGAGAATAATACATTGGTTGCACTCACATTGATGATTGCCGAAAGCCGTACTGAAGAAAAAGATATTATGGTAAAAGTTGTTGTTAATCTGATAAATAAGAATAACTAATAATGAATTTCAATACCAAACTCTCTGAGCGTATAGGAATGGACGATATCAATGAGATACTTCGTTTAACACATGATAGTGACAGCCGAAAGCAAGAGTTATATAATTTAGTCATTGGTGAAGATGAAACTATTGGATATCATGCAGCTTGGATTTTTACTCATTTTTCGTCACAGGATAACGAGTGGTTATATAATAAACATGATCAATTGATTAATGAAGTTCTTGTCTGCAAGCATGGAGGAAAACGAAGGGTAATGCTCAATTTATTATACAGACAGCCATTCCCGAATCCGCCAAGAGTAGATTTTCTGGATTTCTGTTTAGAGCGAATGATGTCTGGCGAGGAATTGCCCGCAGTAAAATCTCTTTGCATGAAGATCGCTTATGAATTATGCCGTCCCATCCCTGAGTTGATGCAGGAATTGAAAACAATGCTTGCAATGATGGAGGGCGATTTAGTGCCATCTATCCAAGCCGTTAGAAAGAATATTCTAAAGGCAATGCAAAAAGGAAAGAGTTTACAAAAACTTTAATCATAATAATATGAATTATAAAGATTCTGAAAATATACTGCTAATTATATGTGGAGCGATGGGCATCGCAGCACTTGCATTGATATTTCGCTATCTCTTTATTGCAAAATGGGGATTTGATGCTTTCGGGGCAAATCTTGTATTCATTATTATATTTGCAGTCGGGTTAGTCTTTTTTATTTCTTATCTGGAAGTTATTCAGAAAGTCATTCCACCACTCTTTAAAAGTCGAAAACCAATAATAGAAAATTAGTCCTATTTCTTAAAGTCGTTTTTACTCGAAATCTAAAAGATGTTGATATAGATACTATAAGACAAAAGCTTACTTTTAAAGAGTGTAAGTTCAAAATTGGAATAAAAGAGAAAATATGAACTTGATTAAGTAATATCCTTTAGTTAATCTTTCTCAAGGCTTTCTATAAAAATCTTTTATTGAATTAGTGTAAAAGCAATAATTAAGAGGGAATTTTTGTTGAAAAATAGTTGGGTTTTTCGCTCCTACGGGCACCAGCATTAAATCGGATTTACCCTGATAAGTATATTGTTTTTCTTTACTTATATTCTCTCTATTATCGAACTTTATAGAGAAATAATACAAATATGGGTATATCCACGGAATATATTCTTCGGAAGTTGTTTGTTCTGTTGTCCAAACACTTACTTTTTTGCGATTGGTAATGGCGGATTGAAGTTCAATGGTATTTAGAGGTTTTCCGTCTATGTGAGGGATAATATCCCATTGAGGATCAACTACAATCCATTTATCCAAATCGTTAAGGAATACTTCTAAAACAACATGCCCCGCCCCGACTGGGCGTATCTCAACATCTTTAGTCTTTAGAGATAGTGTTCGAGCCTTTATTCCTATTGAATTAAGGCAAGCGGTGGTAACTATTCCGTATTCAACACAACGAAACTGTTTTCCATTCTTCACTTCTTCCAATATATATAAAGCATCTTTCTTTTCAGGCTCATTCATTCCATTGTGTTTCCATAGATGATGTACCCAAGAAGAAACATTTCGAACCTTTTCCAAATCAGAATTTCCAGATGAAGCTATACTGTCAATTGGATATTTATTTTTCAATTCTTTCAAATATGGACTATTAATATCATTCTCATATAGGAGAGAAAAATCTTCATTCTTATTATTTTTGTCAAAATTAATCTCATCATACTCAATTCCATTCTTGAGATTTATTATAATTGGTTTATTCTCTTTCTTTTCAACTGATAATATGACACTATGACCTATTGGTAAAATAAAATCAGTAGTGTCAATATCGGAATACACATTAAATCTATTGTTTTCAGGTAAATATAGTGAAATAGATAATGTGTCACTTTTCACAGAAGAAAAAGAAAGCTCTAAATCTTCTTTTGTAACATCAACAATTTCAACTTTTATACTATTAGAATTCGTTTTGAGACTAAATCTGTTCTTATCGCTATCAACTGTTTGAGCTATTATATTAGAGATGATAATTGATGATAGTGTGAATAATAGAATTTTTTTCATAATTTCTTTTTTTAATCTATATGACGTCTATGTATAGAAAAAGGTTACTCCATCTCCCCATACTCCCCAATCTTCTTCTCACAGATCCTCTTAGTAATATCTCTCAACAACTCTACTTTCGGAATAAGTGCATCAATATCCTCTTTCGTTACGACAAAATCAGGATCATAACGTCCATTTACATAAGCAGCCTTGATTAGCTCAAAAAGCCGCTTTTCTTCTGGAGTATCTTGTGGAAAAACTTTGATAAACTCGTTAGAATACTTCTTTACAGAGTTTAGAAGCTTTGATAGGTTATGTTGTTTGGGATTTTCTAACGTAAAGACTAAGCGGATTGCATAAATATAACTCTCGCAGGCTTGGTGAAGCATAAATATAGCATCTTTATAAAGCTTTTCATTTACGCCAAGTACAGCCATCTTAGATTTACTATTAGCACTCTCAAATTTATCATCAAAATATTCCTGAGCCTGTTGCTTTATTTCATCAAAGCTAAGTTTACGACGACGGGCAAGTTTAAACTTACCACTATCGTACAACACAACACCTTCCTGCTTTATTTGTGTATAGAAATATCTCCCATCGTTCAGATACTTATTCAGCTTTTTCATATCCTCGCTAATAAATTGAACAGGAGGCTGACGATCAGGGTCTGTTGCCCGGTCGTAATACAGATCTTCTATATTACTTAGTATTTTTATAGCAATGCCATCCGATATACCACTCGTAACAACCAATATATCGTAATCACTTACATAGAATTGTATTTTGCCAAACTCATATTTTTCATCATACACCACATAATCGTTTCGGGCATAACTTCCGAAAAGTATTATCATCTCAGTCTGCTTCAATCTCTGTAAAACAGATTCGATGATAAAATGCAAATCTCTCTGATTGGTTGATGGTAAATATGATATGGACTTTTTCATTCTATTCGTTCGTACTTTTTGCAAATCAAAAATTAAAGATAGGTAAAAAAGAAAATCGAAATTAACTTTTTGTTTATTAATTGTATATTTGTATCAACATCCTGTTATCGTCTGTTGGAGATCTGATTCTGACTGGCGAATGAAAACCGCAGAGATATAAACTATTTATTAATATTTATATCAGTCTGATTCTCAAATTAGGCTTAAATGCGGACACTATGACAACAAAAGAAATACCTACCGAACAACTTTATTCTAAAATAATTGAGCAGGCAAGCTCAGTGTTAAAGCTTTCTATATCACAAATTAAGGAAAAATACACAGATTATCCTATTTGCCTTATGGATTATATTGAAAGAGATATTCATGAAAAATCTATTGAGATACGTTTTGATAAAGAAAATATTACATTAACATGTGCATTTAATAAAGATGGAAATTGTAATAAATCATTCCTGTTTCCTGATGATGATCAACTTATTGAAAACTTTGTTGGTTATTTGACAGATCATCATGATTACAGTTTTATGAGAAGTCGCTTTATGCTAGGTAACTGTTATTTAAAAATAAAGGAACTGAAAGAACAGAGAAGTGATATTTGCTTGGTGCTCTATCAATAAAATATGAGATTTTCGGGTAAGATTTAAAGTGGTCTTGCCTGATTATTTTATCGTCTTAATGTTCTTGACTTTATGCCTCTGATTATCAATATTTATATCCTAAAATACATTAGTCGAAGAAACCCCTACATTATCATCTAAGTCTATCATAGCGTTGATAAGGTAGGCACGTGAATACCTATGTAAATCGTCGACCCTAATGTATTTTTCAATGATTGTGCCTGCATCGATCAATAATTGCCGTTTGATGCCTGCTAACAAAGGTGTTGAGGGAGTAAAGAGTCCTTCATTATTTTCCAGCACGATGTTCGAATAAGATGTATCGGTAATATATCCGTTTTTTACAATCAGTATCTCGTCACAATTCCCTTTTTGCGAAACGAGAGATTGCAGCCTGCTTCTGTCTTCCGACTTATAAGTATAATCTATGTCATTATCGTATACTAAGGCCAGATTGTTTATCGGTCTGAAACGGTAAGGTTCGAAAGTAATACTTTCTACGGTATCGCTGTATAATATACGGCACTTCACAATACCTATCCGCATATCCATCGGAATAATATCGGTCGGAATATCAAAATTCAGCGATACCCCAAAATGAATTTCGGAAGTACGGATAGCCCTTCGGCTGTGAAGAGACAGATTACAGAATGATCCATCTTTCACTTTAATGGTTTCTATAAATCGGGGTTTACTCATACAAATGGCAGATAAATTTTTTTCAGAACTTCGTTATATTCTTCTTCACACCGACTGTAAGCTGTAATACCTCCGCCACTCCGATAATAAAACTGTCCGTTTTGAGATTCTATAAAGCGGATAAGCACAGCCGAATCGAGCTCGGTTCCATCATAATAGCCGAATACACCCGTATAAAAACCACGGGATTCACCTTCTGCCTTTTTGATGAGGTCTATTGTCGCAGATTTTGGCGCACCTGATACCGATCCGGCAGGCAGCATTCGTACAATAATATCACCTAGATGTGAATGATAATCGGACGATAATTGCCCTTCTATCTCCGAACTTACCTGAAGTATGTCTCTAAACCTGTTTTTGATTTGTTCGATGTACCTGAACCGTTTGACATATACTCCGCGAGCCGACTGGCTCAAATCGTTTCGAAGCAAATCTACAATGGTATTATGCTCCGCTGTCTCTTTAAAATCCGAGAGTATCTTCTCTGCGGCATTAGGTATCTCAGCATCAATGGTTCCCTTCATCGGATTGGTTGAAATACTGCTGGCGGATATTTTCACAAAACGTTCGGGCGAGAAGCATACAAACCGATCGGGTATATACAACTTGTAAGGAGCATTACTCAGCAGGAAGATGTCTTGCAGACTGAGATTTGTATCTATAGGCGTTTTTATCGTCAGGTTGGTCAGAAAAGAGTCTCCCCGTTTCAAGCCTTTGTGTACAATGTCGAACTTTTGCTTATAGCTTTCTAATGAAATAGGAGAGGGGTGGAAAGTTACTTCTCCATCAATAATTTTGTTGTGTTTGATATTCTGATAGTTACCAGCTTTGAATTCAATAAGGCTGTTGTCCATCGGGTTCTCGATGAATATGGCCTCCTGCATTTCGAAATCGAATGCAAATAAAAAAGGCTTGCTTGAGTGTCCGCATTCATTCATTTTTAAACGGACTGTATCTATATTTTTATAGAACATATGTCTTAGACCTTAATAGTATTTTTCAATTCCTCCAAATCCTGTTATTATTTTATTCTCTTTCGTTTTATTGATAAAATTATTTAACCGCTTTTCAAACTCTTCCGGTCGTTTCCTCGCTGCTTCAATGTATGCAATTCGGATACGTTTATATGTATCGGAGAAATGCTGATAGTTTTTCCAGACTGTTTTATCTTCTTTCAATCTTTCAATTATGTCATTGGGGAAGACAAAAGTCTCAGACAAAACATTTCGTATTTTATCCTCCAATTTACGGTATATCATTTTATTCTCCAATAACCATTTAAGCCTTTCTTTGTTGGCCTGCGAGTATGTACTCTTCGGATTTCTAGGTGTGAAACGCTGAATTCTGAGGTCTGCATCGAGCGGCTTTATCGTACTGTCAATCCATTCGAAACAAAGTGCTTCTTCAACAGCATCGTTGTATGCAATACTTTTCTTATCCGAAGATTTATTGGGAAACACAAACCAGATTTCATTAGCAGTCTCGAAGTTGTCGGTCAGCCACTTTCGCCAATCCTTTCGGTTTTCAAAATATTTTATTTTATTTTCTGTTGTCATAAGAACTTATTCAAGTTGACTGTTTGCGATCTTATATTTTGTTTCACATATTGTTACGGTAAAGGTAACAAAGGTAACAGAATGAATGATCAGTCAAGAGTTCTCAATTATCAAATTTATTATTAATATGAATCAGTAGTTAGATTGATAAAACGTTCTTTTCAATTATGCTTTCAAGTTCATCTATTTTCTAACGCAGCCTCCCGGCTTTGTTTTTCATTTTGCCTTGATGCAAAACGAAACAAAAGATCAAGACTGCGTCTCCAACCCGACCCGCTCAGCTCTCGAAAGCTAAGACAAATAAAAATGATTATCGCTGATATCTATCTGTCTTTTAGCGCTTTATTCGTGCAGCGGGTACCCCGGGCTTCCGCCGAGGTCGAAAACCTGACGGGGTCACAGACCCTTTTGTAGGCTGGCGCAAGCGAAGTTGTGCGTCAGCCTGGGCGCATACAGGGGTGAAGCCGTAATCTGAACAGTGAAACGGGCGTAAAAACTAAATGCTGTTTGAGCCTGAAAGGCGAGTTTTATTTAGTTTCGCCCGTGAACGTAGTCAGATAGGCAGAGCCTCGCAGCGCCAAAGACCTTTTGGTTCCTTTTGGGGCTTTAGCCAAAAGGAACACAAGCAATCTCTGATTGCGCGTAGTAAATAGCATAATTTAAAAGAACGATTTTCAAATACTGATTGACATTATTAAGCCTTTTTAGAAATCCGCTAAACACTAAAAGTTAGAAAAGGTAACAAAAGTAACAACTGAGTCTCTATTCATTATATTCAATAGCTTGATTGTTTTTTTGAGTCATCTCTTCGGCTGATGTTCTGATTCTCTCCTGAAACTCTCTGTCTTCTTCCTCTTTCCACAATCTATATTCCAGTTCTTCTTGTAAAATACGTTCTTTTTCCTTCAGTTCAACAAGTATCTTTTTCTCCTTATTGTCAATATCATTTTCTTTGGATATTGCCATTTTGAGGGTCTTTTCATCCGGAGAATATTCTTTCACTGTTACTGTCTTTCCTGCCAGATACAATTCGCCGTACTCATCTACGGCATATTTATAACGGGTGGTAGTTACTGTACGACCTTGTTCTACCCTTTGCTTTAGTATCTGCCGTGCTTTTTGAGCCAGGCGCTCGTCTCTTTCCAGACGGGCATTATTGACCATTTCCTCAAAATCGGGATATTTGACCATCCACTGATAAAATGTTTTGCGGCTGATGTTGTGTATTGAGCAGATTTCGCCCAATGTATATTCGTCCTGCTCTATTGCCCCTGTTATTTGCTTTCCTAGTTTATCGGTATACTTTGCCATAATTGTAATGTGTTTTTAAGTATAGATAAAAACTAGTCGATGCCCACTGTAGGGGCGAATCACCATTAGCCAGATGATGGATTGTATGCTCGGGCGTATGCAATACGCCCCTACAGGGAACTTTTCGCTCGGTTGCGGTATTCAGACGGAGGTGTGTTGAACTTCTTTTTGAAACATTGAGTAAAATACTTTGTATCGGATATGCCGACCATATATCCGATCTCTTTAACCGAATAGCTTGTTTCCTCGAGCAATCGTGCGGCATGATTCATCCTTATATCCCTGATAAAGTCCACAGGAGCCTGTCCCGTAAGGCTCTTTATTTTTTTGAAAAATACAGTGCGGCTCATAGCCATTGCGGATGCCAGATCGTCTATAAGGAAAGAACTGTCATCCATATTTTTGAAAATTTCGTCCTTAACCTTTACGATAAATATCTCGTCTGCCTGAGTTATCGACACGGGTTGTTTATCTTTCAGGTCTTTTTTTGCCGAAGTTTGCTTCGGTGATGATGCCGATAAACTTTCTATCAGCGATTTTCTCTGTCTGATAATATTTTCGATACGGGCTTTCAGGTAGTTTACGCTAAACGGCTTGGTGATATAATCATCTGCTCCGTATTCCAGTCCGTGGAGTTTGCTTTCGATGTCCGATTTTGCCGATAACAGGATAAAGGGAATATGGTTTGTTTCTGTTCTATTTCTTATTTTCTGGAGAAATTCAAGTCCGTCTATCTCGGGCATCATAATGTCGCTGATGATAAAATCGGGTAGCTGCTCTACCGCGAGATTGTATCCGGCTTTACCATCGGCTGCTTCCAAAATATGGTAATGCGGGCTCAACATCGACTTTATAAATTGCCGTAAGTCTGTATCGTCTTCGGCAACTAATATCGAATAATTAGTGTCGGGTGTTTCTGATTCGGGAAGATTTTTTATTTCGGGATCGGATATCTGTCGGGTACTGACCTCAATGCTGTTATCAGCATGGGATAAAATAATGTTACTGTCGTTTTGGAAATGTTCGAATCCTCTTTCGAAGAATACCGAGAACGAAGTGCCCTTATTCTGTTCACTGCTCACGGTGATTTTTGCATGGTGCTTGTCGGCGACTTCTTTCACGATCGACAGCCCTATTCCGGTACTTGGTTTGCTTTTGTCCTTATTGAATGATGCAAAACGGACAAATAGTTTGTTTTGTACTTCACGTGTCATGCCCGTACCTTCGTCTTTTACCTGCAATTCTATCAAATCGTCCTTTTTCGAAGGGCGTATGCTTACTTCTATACGTCGACCTTCGGGCGTGTATTTGAAAGCATTGGACAGCAGGTTGAATAAAAGTTTCTCGAAACTGTCCCGGTCTATCCAAAGCAATTCATTGCCGGCCTCATTGTTAATAATCAGATCTATGTGCTTATCTCTCGATATATCGGTAAAGCCGTTGCAGATTTCTTCTACATAGTCGCCGACAGGGGTCTTTTGCAGGTTGAGTTTTTGCTTTTGTACTTTTCTGAAATCAAGTATCTGGTTTACCATCCGTATCATACGGTTGGTATTTTTGAGAACGAGCTGCAACTGACTTTTTATGTCTTCGGGCGGATGGCTGTTGTGTAGGATATTTTCCACAGGAGATACAATCATCGTCAAAGGAGTGCGTATTTCATGCGAAATATCGGTGAAGAAACGTATCTTCATTTCGGCTTGTTCGTGCTCGAGTTTTATCTTATCCTGCAGACGATAGAATACAAACAATATACGCATGATCAGGTAGATGAAAAATATTATTGCTGCGATATACAGCAGGTATGCCCATCCTGTCTGCCAGAACGAAGGAGTGATCTCTATATCCAGTATATGTTCGTTGTTCATCCATACCCCGTCGCTGTTGGTCGATCGTACTTTGAACCGGTATTTTCCGGGGGCGAGGTTTGTGTAATTCGCAAATCTTTGATTTTGAGTTACAATCCATTCCTTATCGAACCCTTCGAGCATATAGGCATATATGATACGGGCAGGATCTACGTAATCCAAAGCCACAAATTCGAGGCTGATTATATTTTGTTTGTGGTTCAGTTTTATGTATTTCAGATCATCAATATTCTCTTTGAGTGGAGAGTCTTCTCCCACTGCAATGTCTTTGTTGCTGATCTGGAATTTGGTTAATGCAACGTATGGCTTGAATGTATTGTTACTCACCTGATCGGGATCGAGGTAAATAAGCCCTTTTGAGTATCCGAAGTATATAATTCCCGAATCTGCCACACAGCGTGATCCTTCGGAAAAAGTAGCTCCGCTGAGCATCCGGCTGGCTTCGCTATATGTTTCAAATTCTTTCTTCTGAGTATCGAGTTTCAGTATATTTCCTTCGGTAGCTATCCATAGATTGCTGTGACGGTCATCTATAATGTTGAGTATAATGTTTGAAGGTAATCCGTTTCGGGTGGTATATGTTTCAAATCCCAGCGGAAATCCTTTCGGGTCAACTTGATTTATCAGGCTCAGACCACCTCCGAAAGTCGCAAGATACGTTTCCCCCCGACGGGTGGTGCGTATATCGTAAATGTCGCTCGAATGTAGCGAATTATCGCCTTCCTGCCTGTTGTATACGTTGTACTTAATAGATTCGGGATACTCGAAATCAGAAGAAAATACAATCAGCCCTAAAGTTGTGCCGACACAGATATTGCCGTACTTATCGGATGATATTACCCGTATCTGCGCTCCGGTGGAAGGGTAGCCTTTCAGGTGGTTCTTTATATTGATGAACCGTCCGCCGTTCTTATTTTCGAACAGGTTGAGACCTCCTGTTCCGTATGATCCTACCCAGATACGTTTTTTATTGTCCTGAAAGATCGAATATATACTGTTTCCGGTGAGACTGTAAAGATCTTTGTCGGAGCTTTTGTATTGCGCTATCTTGTATTTATTGCTTCCCGTTTGTGTTTGCAGGCGATATACTCCGTCTCCTTTCGTCCCTATCCAGATATTATTGCGGTCGTCCTCAAGAATACTGTAGCATGTCCCTTTGAGTGGATCCCCATATCCTATCGAACCATCGGAGCAGATATATCCTAATGGCTTTTTATGTCTGTCGTAAACGAATGTCTTCCCGAGTTTGGTCGATACCCACATCCGCTTCTGAGAATCTACATAAATGCAGCGGACATCATTATTGACCGTTGTATGTATGTTTTCGTCGATAATACGGGTACTGAACAGGTCATTCTTGAAGATTATTTTTTCCAGTCCCTGAGAGCGTGTACTGAGCCACAGATTGCCCTGTTTATCTGAGAATGCGCAATGCAACATGTTGGAGAAACGCCAGTCTACCGATTGAGGTTCATTGTAAAATGGGATGAGCCTGTCATTCTTTTTATCGAATAACGAAAATCCCCCACCTCTCGGATGCACCCATGTCCGACCGTTTTGGTCTTCGAGTATAAAAAAGTTAGGCGGAAATACGTTCGAGACGGCGGTTTCTACTTTCGTGTCGTAGTGTTTCAGCGTATTGTCTTCCGTGTTGAAACGGGCAGCCCCTATACAGTCCAGTTCGAGCCATACATTGAGATCGCGGTCTATATGGCTCGAATGTATTGTGTTTGTCCGCATATCATGCAGATTGTCTTTGGTATAATGAGTCATTTTATCCGAGGCTTTATGATAGATGAAGAATCCGTCGGAATTGGTGACTAATAATATCTGATTTTCGTCGATGCTTTTTATGTCCTGTATTTTGGAACTGCTGTGGGTTTCCATCAACCTGAATTGTCCGCTGTGCTTATTGTATATCCATATGCGCCCCATATCCGAACCAAACCATATTTCGCTTTTCATCTCGAGTACCGAATAGAAGCTCTGCGAAAACTTATCACCTCCTCTCGAGGTTTTTTCCACAAAGAGGTCGGTAATCTTCTTTTCTTTTGATATCTGGTATAATCCATTGTCAGTTAACAGCCATGAGTTACCCTGAGAGTCTTCGTGTACTGTGTATATCCGGTTGGTACGTATGTGTTTACTACTCTTATTGTATATTTCGACACTGAACTTGATATCGGGTATGCATATCGCTCCGGTATGGTCTGATACGAACCATACTTTGCCCGATTTTGTTGTGATAATATTTTTATACGAGAAGGTGAGGTCTGCATATTCTTTCAGGAATCGGAGACCCATAAATTTTTCGGTTTTCGGATCGAATCTTAATGGTTTTCTTTCGTATGGAAGTGTTATCCATATATAACCGTTAATATCTTCGTAAATGCGTTCGATGCGGTTTCCCCATATCTGTTTGCTGCTTTCGTCTAATATCCGGTATGTTTTGAAGTTGTAACCGTCAAATTTGCAAAGCCCGTCCCAGGTCGCAAACCACATGAATCCGTTTTTATCCTGATGGATATCCATAATGGAATGTTGCGGCAATCCATCATCCGATCCGTAATGTTCGAAGTAGCATTTGGGTTGAGCTGATACAATTACCGGAAACAGGAATAGAAGAATATATGATAAATATCTGAGTCTGTCGACTGTCATAGCAGGTGTTTTTGGTAAGGTCTAAGGTTTTATGTGGTATTAAGGTCTCAGATTTATTTATTGTCCATCCAAGTGTAGCAGCGATTGATAGTTATAGCTGTTAGTGTGCGACATTAAATACTTTCTGTTACTTAATAGGTTACAAACAGGTCTACGACCTTAATACAAAAATAAACTTGTTTCGTTAAAAAAACACCTCGATAAGTAAAATACTGGATTTTCCCCCTATAAAAAACACTTTACACCCTGTCTTCTGTATTTTGCGGTTTTTTCGGTCTGTGTCTCCCGGTAAATCTGAAAACGGGGATTTTCAGGTTAGAACAGATTACCCCCTCCGAAATTTAAAGGCTTCTATATATTTGCCCTGTAACCTAAGTTATGAACAAATACCGTGACATAAGTAATGTTAACTGATCTGATTGAAAAACAAGAAAACAACAGCGAATTGACACTTTTTAAATCATCTATGTAAACCTAACCTTTAGACGGTATTTGTATAAAAGTAATAAATAGGTCTGTGACCTTACTTATTTTCTTAAACCTAAAATTTGAAAAATCATGAATGAATGTAAAAACAAGAGAAAAACGGACTCTACTCTTAGAGGTTTGCTTTTGTCATTGCTTTTTATCTTACTGGGCACAACCGCATCTGCCCAATCCGGTATTGTAATAAAGGGGACAGTCCAAGACGAGATGGGCCCTTTGCCGGGTGTAAGTGTAGCAATAAAAGGAACCTCTACAGGAACACTCACTGATCTGGATGGAAAATTCAGTCTCTCTGTACCCAATGAAAAGACAATCCTTACATATTCATTTATCGGATATGTATCGCAAAACCTCGCGGTAGGTCTCAGCCGTGATTTTAACGTAATATTAAAACCCGAAGATAATTCTTTGGATGAAGTTGTTGTGATCGGTTATGGTGCTGTACGGAAAAAAGACCTTACAGGGTCTACAATTTCGGTTAAAGGTTCCGATCTGGCAAACATTCCCGTAACTACGGCTGCTCAGGCATTAGCAGGTAAGGCCGCCGGTGTAAATGTTATTCAGCAGAGTGGTGCTCCCGGTGCCGATGTGCAGATAACGGTACGTGGAGGAACATCTATCACACAAGGGACTAAACCTCTTTATATTGTCGATGGTTTCCAGATGGGGAATGGTTTACGCAGTGTCGATATTAATGATATTGCATCGATCGATGTTATGAAGGATGCTTCTGCGACGGCTATTTACGGAGCGAGAGGATCTAATGGTATTATCCTGATCACTACAAAGTCGGGAAAATCAGGAAAGACAGAGGTCTCTTATAATGCCTACGTCAGCTTCAATCGTTTAGGCAAGAAATTAAAATTGCTGGGAGTTGAAGATTATGTAAAGTATCAGTATGAATTTAATACCCTTCGTGGTAGTGAAAACAGTTTCGCCAACTTTTTCGGGGGAGATATAAATGCGCCCGATTTTTATACCGGAGCTTATTCTCGTATCTCGCAGGAATACGGAAACCGTGCCGGAATAGACTGGCAGGATGAGGTATTTGGCGATACCGGTATTATTCAGAATCACAATATCAATATTAGCGGAGGATCTGAAAAGACCAAATATATGGTGAGTTACAACTATACCGGAGAAGATGGTATAATGGAGAAACATGGCTACCAGAAAAACAGTGTCCGAGCCAAACTTAATCATGAATTATGGAAAGGCATCCGTTTTGATTTTGCATCCAATCTGCAAATGACCAAAGTTGAGGGCGGAGGCTCGCTGGGTGGTAAGCTGAAACAAACCATATTGCAGCCTATTACAGGGGGAAACAAATGGACGAACGAAGAAATGATAGGTTCTGATATCGGTACGGAGATCGGCGATCTGATGAATGATGCCAATTACGATGCTCAGAATCCGATTCTAGATAACCGTGCTATTTCGAATGAAAAATACACAAGACTGGCAACTGTCAATGCCGGATTGGAGTTCGATATCATCAAGAATATGACATTCCGTACTGCGGGCAGTTATACGTGGGAACAGGTACGCAAAGACTATTGGGACGATGGAAGTACCAAGCAGGCCAAAGCCAATAAAAGTCCTTACGGATATGGTTCGCGCGATAACAGCGAAAAATATTCATGGCAGATAACCAATACTTTGAATTATGCTTTGAATCTGAAAGAGAAGCATCGTTTTAACTTTCTTTTGGGACAAGAAACGTATTATACCGAAGATATGAAACTCGAAAACGAATACCGTAGTTTTTCGGATGGTAATTTCGGGCTGAACGATGTCAGTATGGGGATTCCGTACACCTGGAAATCGGGTAAAGATAAAATAGGTTTGGTGTCTGTATTCGGACGTGTGTCTTATAACTTCAAAGAACGTTATCTTTTCACCGGAACATTGCGTGCCGATGGATCTTCGAAGTTTGCAAGAGGTCAGCAATGGGGATATTTCCCATCGGCTTCGGGAGCATGGCGTATATCCGAAGAATCGTTTATGGAAAGTACCCGTGATTACATGAACAGCCTTAAACTTCGTGTCGGATATGGTATTGCCGGTAATAATAATATCAAGAACAATATGTACACAACCTCTTATGGATCGGGGCACTATGGATATAACGGAGGAGATTATATTACATACATTCCCGGAACTGTACTTGGAAATGCTGCTTTGAAATGGGAAAAAACCACCACAACCAATATCGGATTGGATATGTCGTGGATCAACAGCCGCTTCAACCTTACTGTGGATTGGTATAACAATGAATCGTCCAACCTGTTGATTGAAAATAAAATACCAACATCTACCGGATATTCTACTCAAATACAGAATCTGGGGTCTATTCGTAACAGAGGTCTTGAAATTGTGTTGAATACAACAAACATAGCAACCAAAGACTTTACCTGGACAACAGACTTCAACATTGCATTCAATCGTTCTAAAGTACTCGAATTGTACGGAAACAAGGAGCAGGACTATTTTACAAAAGATTATAAATCCCGCATGGGGTATATGATAGAAGTAGGTAAGCCTTTGGGGCAATACTACGGATTGATTTATGATGGAATTTATACAACCGACGATTTCAATCAAAACTCCGATGGGTCATATACTTTAAAGGACGGAATACCTTATCTGAAAGGAAGTACCCGTTCGAAAGTAAAAGTGGGTGATGTAAAATACCAGGCAATTACAGGAGAGGTGGACAAAGACGGAAATCCGGTTTTTTCGGTAAACGACCGTACTGTTATCGGCAGTGCACAGCCCAAATTTACAGGAGGTATGAGTAATACCTTCAGATATAAAGGTTTTGATCTGAGTGTTTTCTTCAATTTTGTATATGGCAACAAAGTATTCAATATGAGTACGCAGCGTTTTATCGGTCCATATCTGGCTAACCAGAATACATTGTCGAAGATGAATAACCGATTTACATTGATAGATCCCCAGACCGGAAAAGAAAGTTCCAACCTGACACGATTGGCGGAACTGAACCCCGGACAACATAGCGGTTCCATGCTATGGAATATATCTTCGAATAACAAAACTGCAATCAGCGATCACAGCAGCTATTATCTGGAAAACGGCTCTTATCTGCGCTTAAATAACATAACTCTGGGCTATACATTGCCAAGGAACTTGGTACAGAAAGCCCGAATCAATAGTGTTCGTGTTTATGGTACGCTTAACAACATCCATACATTTACCAGCTATACAGGTTATGACCCTGAAGTATCGGCGAGCGACAATGCTCTGACTCCGGGTGTCGATAACTCTTCATTCCCCCGTGCAAAAAGCTGGGTGTTAGGATTAAACCTTACTTTTTAAGCTATTCTTGTTAAAGTTATACAAAAGGTCTGAGGCCTTAAATAGATTATAATATGAAAAAAATAATAAATATTTTAGGAATATCTGCTCTGTTATTGATGTGCAGCTCATGTCAGGATTGGCTGGATATGCCTTCCGAATCCAAAGCAGACAGCGGTACTATTTTCTCTACAGTCAGCAGAGCCGAAATGACAGTTGTAGGGGCGTATCCTTACCTCTATACACAAGAATTGGGTTACCAATTGTTGATGGGAACGGACGAATCGAGCTCAACAGAATCAAACTCCAAATACAATGTTTCGAATTACGATTATACCAATCTTACAGGCATGCTCAGTTCTACATACACTACCATGTATAGGGCTATCGAATATTCGAATGTTTGTATAAAGAATATTCCATTGATGAATGTTTCGGAGAGTGATAGAAAAAAGGTCAACTCATTATTGGGTGAATCTTATGCTGTTCGGGCATATGCATATTGGAATATTGTGCGGTTTTACGGTGATGTCCCTTATTCTGCTATACCAACAGCCGATTTAACGAGCTTTACATCTTCTCGTGTCAGCCGTGATGAAATCTGGGATCACTGTATCGAAGACCTTCAAAAAGCGATTGAACTGCTTCCGTGGAAGAGCGAAGGAATGGTACAAACTTCGGAACGTTTTACGAAAAATGCAGCATATGGTATGCTTGCCCGTGTGGCGTTGTATGCAGCCGGATATTCTTTACGCTGGGATCTGAATACAGTTCCTTACAACAAAGCTACAGTTAAAATCGCCCAGCGTGATGATGCAGCCCGTGTCAAAGAATTGTACAAGATTGCAGCTGATGCTTGTGCAGCTGTCATTGCTCAGAAGGAGAACAGCTTATTGAGCGATTACGATCAGGTGTTCCGTGATTTGGCATTGAAACAATATAATAACGAAACGATCCTCGAATATGGGTGGTACGGTTCGGAAAGCCCCGATGTGCGTACCGGTTATGTAAATGGAATTGCTACCAGCGGAACAAGCGCTACATTCGGTAAGGGAGGTCCTCAGATGATAGTTATGCCGACTCTGTTCTTTGAGTTTGACGAAGGAGACCAGCGTCGTGATGTTTCGGTATGTAATTATGGAATATTGGCTAATGACAATTTGCAGATGAGTACTTACATCGGTGCTGCAATAGGCAAATACCGTATCGACTGGAAAGCAGACCGGGGTACGACCGACAGTAAACGGGATATCAATTTCCCTCTGCTGCGTTATTCCGATGTATTGCTGATGTATGCCGAAGCATTGAATGAATTAAATAATGGTCCGACAGCAGAGGCAGCCGAAGCCCTGAAAATTGTTCGCTTACGTGCATTTAAAAAAGATGCATCTAAGGTAGGAACGATACCGTCAGGATATAGTGATTTCAGAAACGCTATTATCAAAGAACGTAAGTTGGAGCTTTCGAACGAATCGTTGCGTAAGACCGACCTTACACGCTGGGGTATTTTATACGAGCATCTAACTGCCGAAAAAGATAAACTGTATCAGTTGGCAAAACGACAAGGACAGTATGCCAATGTGGAAGTTTACCGGGCTTATAAAACGATAAAAGGTGTTGTGAAGAATCCCGTTGTGGGAATTCCATATATTTCGATGAGTGATGCGGATATTGCTTCTCTGAATCTGACAGATACTGAAACAACGACTCTCAATACGCTGAACTCACCGGGGAAAGGCTATTTGGATAAAACATTCTATGAAAATAAAGCTACCGGACAGGTTTATTTCAGCAAAAACGATGTTCCTGCGGGAGTTGAAGCTATAGAAACTTCTTATACCATACTGAATATGTTTGGCTGCCATTCAGTAAAACAGATGGGTGGACTGTCGGTCGAAGATGTTCCCGGATTAGCTTCTGCTAATAAATGGATTGAAAGCATGTTTTATGGAATGCAGAAAAATATGGTGGAGATTCTGCCTTTCAGCACAAACAACATAATTGATGTAAATCCCGGTTTGATAAACCAACAGCATCCAATGTATTAAGGTCTTAAATGAAAAAGAGCATGGTGAGATTGATAATTCTATGGTTTGGTCTGCTTTCTTTGGCAGGAGACGTTTGTGCTCAGGCATTGGCTTTTCCTACAGCCGAAGGTTTTGGCAAGTACACCTCCGGCGGACGTGGAGGGCGTGTTATCACGGTAACAAATCTGCATGATTCGGGCGAGGGCAGCCTGCGTAATGCTATTGAGCAGACAGGTGCCCGTATAGTTGTATTTGCTGTAGACGGAACCATCGAATTACAATCGAAACTTATTATAACAAATGACAGCATAACCATTGCCGGGCAGACTGCGCCCGGTGATGGTATATGTCTTCGCAATTATCCTTTTTACATAAAGGCAGACAATGTGATAGTCCGGTATATCCGAGCACGAATGGGCGACCAGTGCAAGATGGAAGACGATGCGATGGGAGCTATGAATGTGAAAAATCTGATTATAGACCACTGTTCGGTGTCCTGGTCTGTAGATGAGGCTTTGTCTGTCTACAAATCGGAGAATGTTACAGTGCAGTGGTGTATGATAACACATAGCTTGTCGAAATCGGTACACTCTAAAGGTGCCCACGGTTTCGGTGGAATATGGGGTGGGCGGAAAGCTACTTTTCATCATAACCTGCTGGCTCACCATTCGAGCCGTAATCCCCGTTTTGCTTCGGATGGAAACTCTCCCGTTGATTTTCGAAACAACGTAGTTTATAATTGGGGATACAAAGCTGCTTACGGCGGAGGCAGAGGCGGAAAGATCAATTTTGTGAGTAACTATTACAAGCCCGGACCCGCTACATCGGACGATAAGCGGGCTTGGTTTCTCGATCCTGCGGAAGATGGAACGGGTTCTTATTATCTGGCAAACAATATAATGTATGGCAGTGATATTGTTACTGCCGATAATTGGCTGGGTGTAGGAGCTCAGCGCCGTGTACATGCTATGGAGCCTTTTGAAGTTGAGGACATAAAGGAAGATATGCCTTTGACAGCTTATCTGAAAGTGTTGAATATAGCCGGATGCAGCCTGCATCGAGACAATTATGATGCTCAGGTGATAGAGGATGTAAAAAGTGAAACAGCGAATCAAGGAAATAACGGCATCATAAACTCGCAGGATGAAGTAGGTGGATGGCCTGTTCTGGAATCGGGAGTTTATCCGAAAGATACCGATGGTGATGGCATGCCCGATGATTGGGAGTTGAGTAAAGGGTTGGATCCTCATAATCCCGAAGATGGAAAATTATACAATCTGACCGAAGATTATACAAATATTGAAGTATATCTGAATTCCATTGTATCTTTTCAATAACCTTTTCTGGAGATAAGCGTATTTGAAAGCAATAACAGTTTGGAACTGTAGTGTTTGGCTAACCATAAAAAGGTTTGAGACCTTAAAAACTTACAGACTATATAACATATGAAAATATATAATAGAAATACTATGAAAAAATGGTACTTTATCATCTTATCGGGCTTATTTGTTGCCTGTGGGAGTAATAAAACAGAAAAGATAGACCGCTATGCATTAGTGGAACGAAATAACCCCAAAGTGACGGAATTTGAAGAACTATCTTCATTGTCGGTAGGTAACGGAAATTTTGCAATAACAGTAGATGCTACAGGGTTGCAAACATTCCCCGAACAGTATTCAGGCGGAGTTCCTCTCGGTACACAATCGCAATGGGGATGGCACAGTTTTGCCAATCCTGAAAAGTTTAAACCCGAAGAAACCCTCAAAAACTACAATTTCAGAGGATGGGAAGAACCTTATGCGGTTCAGTTTAATGAAAAAGGACGGCAGCAGGATGCAGCCAACTGGTATCGCAACAATCCTCACCGTATCCATTTGGGATATATTGGGTTAGAACTGTCTCATGCAGATGGGAGCAATGTGAAGTCGTCTGAAATAAAAGGTATAAATCAGACGCTCGATTTGTGGAAAGGGCAAATTCTGAGCCGTTTTGTTGTTGATTCAGACTCGGCATTGGTACAGACAGCATGTAACCCCGATAAAGATAAAGTCGGTGTTAGCTTGAAATCGGGATTAATGGCTAAAGGGAATATGAAAGTCAACTTCAAGTTTCCATATCCTACAGGTAAACATGTAGATGATGCGACAGATTGGACAGTCCCCGAAAAACATAAAACCGAAATAGTATCGCAAGACGAGAATTCGACACTATTGAAACGCACGCTCGATTCTACCGTATATTATGTAAATATCAAATGGGAAGGCAAAGCGAAATTCGATAAAAAGGAAGATCATTATTATATTCTATCCCCCGAAAGCAAAGATTTTGCTTTTACATGCGAGTTCACAGAAAAAGAACCTGAACAGACTGGGAATACTGAAGAAACACTTGCAGCATCAGCTAATTACTGGCAAAATTTCTGGGAAAAAGGAGCAGCGGTTGATTTCTCGAAGTGTACAGACGAACGTGCTAAAGAATTGGAGCGACGTGTGGTGCTTTCTCAATATCTGATGGCTGTTCAATCAGCGGGAATATATCCTCCGCAAGAAACAGGATTGACATATAACAGTTGGTTCGGCAAATTCCACTTGGAGATGCACTGGTGGCATGCGGTACACTTTGCCCTTTGGAACAGAGCCGACCTGTTGGAACGTAGCTTGGGATGGTATTCTACAGCCTACCCTAATGCAAAAAAAATAGCCGAAAGACAAGGTTTCAAAGGTGCTCGATGGATGAAAATGACCGATCCTTCGGGAACCGAAGCACCATCGAAAGTAGGATCATTTCTTATCTGGCAACAGCCGCACTTTATCTATATGGCTGAATTGATTTATCGTAACAATCCTTCTAAAGAAGTACTCGAAAAATATAACTTTTTGGTTCAGGAAACAGCTGAATTTATGGCATCATTTGCTACTTACGACGAATTGGAAGGTCGTTATATACTGAAAGGAATTATTCCTGCTCAGGAAACATTAAGAGCATCGGAGACTATCAATCCTCCATTCGAACTTTCGTATTGGCACTACGCCATGTCTGTAGCTCAGCAATGGCGCGAACGTATGGGTGAAAAACGTAAACCTCAATGGGACGAACTGATCGATAAATTATCGCCTCTGGCTTCTCTTGACGGATTGTATCTGGCTGCCGAAGATGCAGTAGATACATACAAAGATATTCGATTTACATCAGATCATCCTGCCGTATTGGGTGCAGTCGGTATATTGCCTCAATGTAAATTGGTACGTCCTGATTATATGAAAAATACACTGGATTGGATTTGGGATAACTGGAATTGGGGTAAAACCTGGGGATGGGACTATCCGATGACAGCTATGTGTGCTGCTCGTATGGGCGAACCCGAAAAAGCTGTAGGAGCTTTATTGATGGATAAACGAACTAATACTTATTTGGTAAATGGGCATAATTATCAGGATTCGCGTCTTCGGGTATATCTTCCCGGTAATGGCGGATTATTGACTGCCGTAGCCATGATGTGTGCCGGATGGGATGGAAACACAGAGAAGAATCCCGGATTCCCTAAAGACGGAAAATGGGATGTTGTTTGGGAAGGTTTACAACCTATGCCATGATTAAATAGTAAAAAGTTAACTTTCTGAAAGATGAAATATATTGGAATAGCATTAATCCTATTGACATTGATGTCTATACCTCTGACCATACAAGGTCAGGGGTATTGGCATAACAAAGAGCGCAAATTACGTTATACCCCCGAAGGGGAAGATTTTGTGATAGTTAATGGCGATCGCAAATTCAATCGTGCATTATATGGAACACACACGGCTTTCAGGGTAGAGACTAGCGATGTTCCTGAGTTTGGGCTATTCATGTCTTCATCGGGGATGGGCGGTAACGTTCAACTCGGACTTATCAAAGAAGGCAGAAGCTTTTGGTTGAACGATGCTGAGTACATCAAGTCTATTTACAGAGCAGGATCGAGAATTTACGAAATAAAAGACCCTTTTTTCGGAACGGGAAAAATCAGAGTAACCGTATTGGCTCTATCCGATGCTGAAGGAATGGTTGCCCGAATAGAGACCGAAGGTATATTATCTCCTCTCGACTTGATCTGTACATTCGGAGGAGCAGACAATAAACGTTTTTTTCGCAATGGAGATTTAGGTGTTGATGATCCGAATGCTTTTGCTTTGAAACCCGAGTCGTGCGAAAACAATATATACATTGTCAAGGATAATACTTTCACCTTAGAATACGGACAAGGCACAAAAGGCGGAGTACGTCAAACAATGGGAATCTTTCCTGCTGAATCTCAATTGAAAACAGCTTCCCCCTATTTTATGATGACAACTACTGATGTATGGAAATCTGTAGCTGCGGATAATCGTTCGATAGTGGTTGCCAGAATTCCTATTAAAGATAAAAAAGCCATAGATTTTGTAATCAAAGATAATGATGCTGTTCAACTTTCAGCAAATGACTTGGGTAAAGCTTTTGATGCAGCTGAAGCGAGACGGAAAGAAATTGCAGGTACAGTAAAGATTACGACTCCCGATCCTTATTTCAATACGTTAGGTGGAGTGTTAAGCATTGCCGCAGATGGTATTTGGGATGAGGTTACAGACTGTTGGCAACACGGAGCTGTTGGTTGGCGTATGCCTCTCAACGGATGGAGAGCGGCTTATGTCGGCGATGCGATTGGCTGGCACGATAAGGCACGCAAGCATTTCGATGGCTATGCCGCATCTCAGATAAGAGATGTAGAACCGACTATACCACATCCGGCACAAGACAAAGAACTAAACTTGGCACGTGCTGCAAAAGCATGGGGAACGCAGATGTACAGCAACGGTTACATTATGCGCAATCCGAATAGCGATAAAAAGGTGATGCATCACTATGACATGAATCTGTGCTATATCGATGAATTGCTTTGGCATTTCAATTGGACGGGCGATATGGATTACATCCGTAAAATGTGGCCGGTACTTCAACGCCACTTAGCATGGGAAAAACGAAACTTCGATCCCAATAACGATGGATTATATGATGCCTATGCGAGTATTTGGGCAAGTGATGCCTTGCAATACAATAGCGGGGGTGTAACTCATCCGTCAGCTTACAACTACAGAGCAAATAAAATGGCGGCAATGATTGCCCAAAAGATAGGAGAAGATCCAAAACCCTATGCCGATGAGGCAGCCAAAATATTAAAGGCTATCAATGCCCAACTATGGCTACCCCAAAAAGGCTGGTGGGCAGAGTACAAAGACTTGATGGCTAATGGTATGATTCACCCCAATGCTGCTGTATGGACAGTGTATCATGCGCTTGATTCGGATATACATACTCCATTTCAGGCATATCAGGCAACAAGATATATCGATACGGAGATACCGCATATACCCGTTTTAGCCAGAGGGTTGGAGGATGAAAATTTTGAGACTATAGCAACCACTAACTGGTTACCGTACTCGTGGTCTATCAATAATGTGGCATTTGCCGAAGTCGCGCATACCTCATTGGCATATTGGCAGGCAGGACGTTACGATGAGGCTTATAAACTATTCAAAAGTTCAATTCTTGATGGGATGTATCTCGGATCGAGTCCCGGAAATATCGGTCAGGTTAGTTTCTATGATGCTGCTCGCGGCGAATGTTACAGAGACTTTGCTGACCCTATAGGAGTGTACTCACGAACGCTTATTCAAGGTTTATTCGGAATATTACCCGATGCTATGAATGACAGATTAGAAATTCGTCCCGGATTTCCAGCAGTATGGGAATATGCATCGGTGGAGACACCTGATATCAGCTTCGATTTTAAACGTAACGGATCAAAAGATACTTATCATATAGAATCGAAATTCGGTAAACCTCTCAACTTATTCTTAAAGTTGAAAGCTCAGAAAGAGAATATTACCGAGATAAAAGTTAATGGACAGAAAGCCGCTTGGTCTTTAGTTGAAAGTGTAGGTTATCCGACAATACAGATAGATTGCAAAACAGTTAAGTCGTATGATGTTGAAGTTGTTTGGAGTGGCTTGGAATTAAATATACCTGAATATTCGGGAGAGGGAGTGAAAGGAGAGGCATGGAGCCTTGAATCTAAAGCTAAGGTATTAAAAGTGTATGATCCTCAATCTGTATTGAAAAATCAGAAGGTGAAAAGTAATTCGGTAGAAGGAATTATTGAAGGTGAAATTGGGAATCGTACCCTCTTTGTTCAGCAGAAACAAGGACAAATGACTTGGTGGCAGCCTGTTTCATTGGAGATTAAAGAGCCCTTTACAGTTTCGTATAATGCCGAATCTTCGAATTTGCAGTATACGATCAAGAATAATACAAATAGAGTGATAGATGCACAACTGCAATTAAACTCCTACACACAACAATTGAATATAGCTAGGGGCGAAACATCAGCAAAGATTTCAGTCCCTGAAGATGAAATTCGCTTTGGTTCGAATCATCTGGAAGTAAGGGAAAACGGAAGATTATTGTATTTCGAAAATCTGGTCAATTGGAATCTGAAAAACCATGCTCCAATATACGAGCCTGTAAATATGGATAAGATGCTGAATGCAAGTGTGACGCAAATCTTTCGGAACGAATATCTTACACCCCGTTCGCCCTATACTACACTGCAAGTACCCAAACAAGGAATAGGAGAGTGGTGTCATCCTAAACTGATGGCTGATATTGACGATTCGGGAATCAGAAAAGCGATAAAGAATAACACCTTCGATACACCAATGGGAATACCTTTCCGTTCGATGGAAACAGGTAATAATATTGCCTTTACTACACTTTGGGATAATTATCCTACTGAGATTTCTGTACCGTTGATAGGCAAAGCATCTCATGCTTATCTGATGATGGCGGGTTCGACCAATCATATGCAATGTCATGTGGTAAATGGTACTGTGACTGCTTATTACAAAGATGGAAGTTCGGATGTACTGAATCTTGTTAACCCCGAAACATGGGTTCCGATAGAGCAGGATTTCTATATAGATAATGAAGCTTTCGGGTCTAAACTGCCTCGTCCTTATCGTTTTGCATTGAAAACAGCAATTGTGAGCCGAGATATGGAAAAAGATATGAATATAAAACCAGCAGAAGTATACGGACGAAGCATTGACGGTGGAGCAGGTATTATTCTTGATTTGCCACTTAATTCAGAAAAGGAACTCGACCGTTTGGAAGTAAAATCGGTAGCAAATGAGGTTGTTATCGGCTTGATGAGTATAACATTAATGAGATAGATATGAAAGTAATAAAAAGAATGGCAGTAATAGCTTTGCTCGCATTTGGTGGGTTAGGTATTGACGCTGCAGTAAAATTACCTGCAATTATCTCCGATAATATGTTATTGCAGCAGCAGACTACAGTAAATGTCTGGGGAACAGCTAATCCGCAAGAGAAAGTTTCGGTAAAGCCATCGTGGTCAGAAAAAACTTATACAACTATTACCGGTGCTAATGGAAAATGGCTGATTAAAGTAAAAACGCCCAAAGCCACTACTAACCAGTCGATTGAAATATCGGGTGAAAACTCTATAATCATACAGAATGTGCTGATAGGCGAAGTTTGGCTTTGCTCGGGTCAGTCGAATATGGACTTTCAAGTATCAAAAGATAAAGGTTGGCGAACTGGAATTTTGAATGAAGAAGAGGAAATGAAGGATGCCGATTATCCCGAAATACGCCTGTTTCATGTAACTCAGAAACTTTCGCCTGAGCAGGAATTAGACGATTGCGAAGGTTGCTGGATGGTCTGTAACCCCGAAAATCTGAAAGACTTTTCGGCAGTAGGTTTTTTCTTTGGGCGCGATTTGTATAAAAAACTTCAAGTGCCGATCGGATTGATTCAGTCGACATGGGGAGGTACTCATGCTGAATCATGGACTAAAATGTCAGTCATGACAAGCGATCCTGTATATGCTTCGCTTGTGAAGGATTTTTATACATCAAAAGAAAATTATCCTGCCGATCTGAAAAAATACGAGGATGAGAAAAAGGTATATGATGCAGAGAAAGCAAAAGGAAATGCCGAACTGAAAGCTCCGAAAAAACCGCAAGGAATAGATCATAATAAAGCTTTATCTACTTTGTGGAATGCAATGATACATCCATTGCTACCTTATGCTATCAAAGGTGCAATATGGTATCAGGGCGAGTCGAATTCTATTCGTGCAAATGACTATACACATGTCTTTACAAAGATGATAAACAGCTGGCGAAAGGAATGGAACAGAGGTGATTTTCCGTTTTATTTTGTACAGATTGCACCTCATTACAAGCAACCGCCAACTATACGTGAAGCTCAGTTGAATACTTGGAAAACGGTAAAGAATACAGGTCTGGCTGTAATTACCGATGTCGGAGATTCTACCGATATACATCCTCGAAATAAGTTAGTTCCGGGGGCACGTCTTGCAAATTGGGCATTGGCTAAAACTTACGGTCAAAACATACCTTATTCAGGTCCTGTATATAAGTCGATGAAGGTAAAGAACGGTAAAGCTGTTTTGACTTTCGAGTTTACTGATAAGGGTTTAACTGATCCGAATAATAATCTCTCAGGCTTTGTTATTGCCGGAAACAACCGACAGTTCTATCCGGCTACAGCATCTATAGTTGGCAATACGATCGAAGTATCTTCACCTCAGGTACCTGATCCTGTAGCAGTACGTTACGATTGGGATAAGTTTTTCAGAGCTAGCCTTTTTAATACTGCGGGGTTGCCGGCTACTCCTTTTCGTACCGATAATTGGATAATTACCGATAAATAACGTCAATCAGCAGTTAAATTTAGTATCTAAACGTTTTTTTAATTTATTCAATTAAGTTTAGCTCTTTACTAACGCACCCTGTCGGGTTTGTTTTTCATTTTGCCTTGATGCAAAACGAAACAAAAGATCAAGACTGCGCCTCCAGCCCGACCCGTTATGTGCTCGAAAGCTAAGACAAATAAACATGATTATCGCTGATGTCTATTTGTCTTTTAACGCTTTTTTCTCACAACGGGTACCCCGTGCTTCCGCCGATGTCGATAGCCTGACGGGCGTCAGCCCAGCGGCGTTAACTGTAGGTGCGAGGCATCCGTTCTGTGCAGCAAGGCGCAAAGAATAAAATGTGAAGTCCGACAGGACGACTTTATTTTATTCCGCCTGCAAACAGGAAACGGATCGCACCGAAAGTGTGCCGCAAAGACTTTTTGGTTCCTTTTGGGGCTTAGGCCAAAAGGAATACAAGCAATCTATGATTGCGCGTAGTTATACCCTAAAGTTGAATAAATTAAAAGAACATTTTTTAATACTGATTCGCATAAATAAGTAAACTTAAATATATCATGAAAAAAACTTTACTAACACTATTCGCATTTGCTTTTGTTATGCAAGGAATTTTGGCTCAGAAAACAGCTATCGCATTTGCCGATTCGGAGATGAAACGCTTTCCCGAAGCTTGGCAGCTCGATCATGGCAAACGATTGTATTTCGGCTATTCGCAAGGGGTTGGCTGTCAGGCAATGTTAGATGTTTGGAAACAAACCGGAGATCGTAAATACCTCGATTATGTAATCAACTGGGCAGATACTGTTATCAACGATAAAGGCGAAATCCATTTGTATAAAGTAGAAACTTACAACCTCGATTATATTAAGCCGGGAACAGTACTTTTTGATGTTTGGAAACAAACCGGAAAAGAGAAATATAAATTGGCGATGGATCTTTTGGTTAATCAGCTGAAAAACCATCCTCGTACTCATGAGGGAGCATTCTGGCATAAACTTATTTATCAGCACCAAATATGGCTCGATGGTTTATATATGGCTTCGCCTTTTCTGGCTGAGTATGCCGTTACCTTCAATAGACCGGAGTTGATAGACGATGCAGTCAATCAATTTATCGTATGTGCCAAACATACATACGATGTTAAGACAGGACTGTATTATCATGCTTGGGATGAGAGCAAAAATCAACGTTGGGCAAATAAAGAAACAGGACAATCTCCGAACTTTTGGGGACGCAGTATCGGCTGGTGGTTTATGGCTTTAGTAGATGTTTTAGATTACATTCCGGCTGAGCATCCGCAACGTCCGGAATTGATTAAGATGATTAACGGATTAGCCGAGACTCTTCCTAAATATCAGGATAAAACAGGACTGTGGTATCAGGTATTGGATAAAGGCGCAGTCGGAGGTAATTACCTCGAAGCATCTGTATCATCGATGTTTATGTACGGATATGCAAAAGCTGTAAACAAAGGATATATCGATAAAAAATACCGTGCCGTAGCTGAAAAAGCATATAATGGATTGATGAAAACGCTGATAGTGAAAAATGCCGATGGTACACTTACTTTGACTAAATGTTGTGCGGTAGCAGGCTTAGGCGGACATCCTTATCGCGATGGAAGTTTCGAGTACTATGTAAACGAACGCATCCGCGATAATGACGCCAAAGCGACAGGACCATTTATTATGGGATGCTTACAATTAGGAAAATAAGTAGATCGTCAAATAAAAGAGAGAAGAAAAGAAAACTGAAAGTATGAAGAAATATTTTGTTATAGCAGCCTTCCTGTTGGTGTCGGTATATAATTCGATATCGGCACAAGGGGGGCAGTACGCTTATTTATATAAAGATTTACCTTTTGATATGCCGGTGATTAATCGCCCGACTTTTCCGGACAATAAAGTTTTGATAACAGATTTTGGCGGAATTGGTGATGGTATAGCACTTAATACCGAAGCTTTTGCCAAAGCGATTGATGCATTATCTGTAAAGGGAGGAGGAACATTGGTTGTTCCTCAAGGGGTATGGCTGACAGGACCTATTGTATTAAAAAGCAATATCAATTTGCATTTGATTGATCGGGCTATAATTCTGTTTTCACCCGACAAGTCGCTGTATCCTTTAGTCGAAACAGTTTTCGAAGGATTGGATACCCGCCGTTGCCAATCTCCTATATCGGGACGTAATCTGGAGAATATCGCAATCACCGGAAACGGAGCAATTGACGGAAATGGTCAGGTATGGCGTCCGTTGAAAAAAGACAAGGTCTCAGAGAGATTTTGGAAAAGCGCAACATCTAAAGGTGGAGCATTTAAACGTACCGATTATTGGATGCCATCGGCTCAGTATCTGCATGGCGATACTATCAGTGATATGAATGTACCACGTCATCTGAAAACCGAAGCCGAATGGGAGTCTGTACGCGATTTTCTTCGTCCCGTAATGATCAGCTTTATCGAATGTAAGAATGTATTCCTTCAAGGAGTTATCTTTCAGAATTCTCCGGCATGGAATCTACATCCGTTGATGTGCGAAAACGTGATTATTGATGGTGTACAGGTTCGTAATCCATCGTATGCTCAGAATGGAGATGGTCTGGATTTAGAATCGTGCAAAAACTCAATCATTGTAAACAGTACATTCGATGTGGGTGATGATGGTATCTGTATTAAATCAGGAAAAGATGAAGACGGACGTCGTCGTAATCGTCCGTGCGAAAATGTAATCGTTTACAATTGTACCGTATTCAAAGGACATGGAGGTTTTGTTGTAGGAAGTGAAATGTCGGGAGGAGTACGTAATGTAAAGGTTTCAAACTGTCAGTTTTTGGGAACAGATGTCGGTTTACGCTTCAAGAGTAACCGCCAACGTGGAGGAACGGTAGAAAATATTTACATTTCTAATATGAGTATGTTTGATATTCCGACCGATCCATTGTCTTTCAACCTTTATTATGGAGGAAAATCGGAAGTCGAGGAACTCGAAGATGGTCGTAAGGTGGTAAAAGAAGTCGCATCTGTACCTGTGACTGATATGACACCCGTATTCCGTAATATATACATTAAAGATGTGATTTGCAGCAGTGCCCGCCGGGCTATGTATTTCAATGGATTGCCCGAGCAGAATATAGAGAATATCAATGTCGAGAATGTAACGATTCACTCTCAGTTAGGAGCCGAATTGGCTGAATCGAAGAATATTACTTTCAAAAATGTAAATATATACCCTCTTAGTGGAGCAGCTCTCAGGCTATCGAATGTGTCGGATGTAAAAGTGGAAGGACTAACAACTGATCCGACAATAGAAACAATATTTGAAGTTACAGGACGCAAAACTCAAAATGTAGAGATTAAATCGTCTTTCAAATCAGATAAAATGGATATCTCGGAAGACGTAAATAAATCTACAATAAAATTAATAAATAATGAGAATCAGTAGTTCAAACGTTCTTTTAAATTATTCAACTTAAAGGTACAACTACGCGCAATCAGAGATTGCTTGTATTCCTTTTGGCTTAAGCCCCAAAAGGAACCAAAAAGTCTTTAGCGGCACACTTACGGTGCGATCCGTTACCTGTTTGCAGGCTGAATAAAATAAAGTCGTCCTGTCGGACTTCACATTTTATTCTTTACGCCTTGCTGCACAGAACGGATACCTCGCACCTACAGTTAATGCCGCTCGGCTGACGTCCGTCAGGCTATCGACATCGACGGAAGCACGGGGTACCCGTTGTGAGAAGAAAGCGTTAAAAGACAAATAGACATCGGCGATAATCATTTTTATTTGTCTTAGCTTTCGATCACATAACGGGTCGGGCTGGAGGCGCAGTCTTGATTTTTTGTTTCGTTTTGTATCAAGACAAAATGAAAAACAAAGCCGAAAGGCGCGTTAGTAAATTGACGGATTTAAAAGAACGTTTGAACTCCTGATCGACATAAATAACTACAAAAAATACAATATATGATGAATTGTAAAGCACTATCATTAACACTTGCTGCGTTTATAGGCTCCGTATCGGTGTTTTCGCAAGCAAAGCAAAGCCCCGAAAAAGTAGCTCAGGCTATTGGCGACCGTATTATCAGCGAAACGCCTTACCTATTTGTGAATAAGGCTACAGGACAGACTTACAATAGCCTGAAAGGAATACCTCTGACTATGGATATGAAAGTACAGAACGAGTATAATGACTGGCATTATACTAACGGAGTACTCAATATTGCTTTATTGGAATTAGCTGATGCGACAAAGCAAGATAAGTATGAGACATATGCCTTTAAGAATATGGACTTTGTATTCGATAAAGATAATATCGGATATTTCAAACGTCAGTACGATGAGGCGTTCAAAGACGGAGGATGGAAAGCTATCCGCAAATTGAGCTGGCATATGATTTTTAGGGGAAAACGTTTGGATGATAACGGACCTATGGGAGCAAGCCTTATCGAATTGAATATGCGCAGAGCTACGCCTGCTTATAAGGCTTATATAGACGAAACTAACGAACATCTGATGTATGGCGAACCTCGCCTGAGCGATGGTACTATTGCCCGTATTTGGCCTCACGAGAATACAATCTGGGCAGATGACCTATTTATGGCAGTATCGTTTCTATGCCGCATGGGTAAGATGACAGGCGATGTAAAATATTTTGATGATGCAGCTAATCAGGTTCTTAATTACACAAAGTATCTTTGGCATCCCGGAAAGCAGATTTATTACCATTGCTATCATACAGATACCAAAGAATTAGGTGTTGCACATTGGTCGCGTGCCAACGGTTGGATGCTGATGGCTCAGGCTGATTTATTGACTATGCTCCCCAAAGATCATCCGAAAAGAGCGGCACTTATCGAGAACTTCAAACAGCAGGTGAGCGGAGTTTGCCGCTATCAGGGTAAAAACGGATTGTGGCATCAACTGCTTGATAAACCCGATTCGTACGAAGAAACTACAGGCACAGCTATGTTTGTATTTGGTATCGCAAGAGGTGTAAGAGAAGGTTGGATTCATCCTGATTTTATCTATGTGGCAGAACAAGGATTGAAGGGCATGATGACTAAATTGTCTGATGTGGGAGATGTAACCGATATCTGTGTAGGTACAGGTATTATGCCGTCGTTGGCGTATTACTATAACCGTCCCGTGCAGAAGAATGCACCGATGGGCGAAGGCCCTGTAATCCGTGCTCTGGTAGAAATGTCGAAAGCCAAGAAATACAGTGAAATTTCGGCTGATGCTCAGTATGATAAGATTGTAGTGAGGAAATAGATAACCGATATTATCTGAAAATCTATAACTTTGCCGATCAATCAATATTTAGTATTTATGCAACCAGATTTGTTCGAGAATCCATTGTTTGTATTTGCCTTGGAAGTTGAGGCTGCCGATTTGTTTACCGGCTATAATCCTTTGTTTGTGGGAGTAGGGAAGGTTAATGCCGCTTATCAGCTGACTAAACGCATCGGTGAAAATAAACCCTCTGTCATAATCAATTTGGGATCGGCAGGCAGTAATACATTCAGAAAAGGATCGGTTGTATGCTGTACTCAATTTGTACAACGGGATATGGATGCAACCGGCATTGGTTGTAATCAGTATCAAACCCCGTTTTCAGAGATTGAACCAATTTTGAATCATGGCATAGTTATAGACGATTTACCTCATGGAATTTGTGGAACCGGCGATAAATTCGAAATAGCACATTCAACTCCTATATACAATGTTATTGATATGGAGGCTTATGCGCTGGCTTATATCGCCCATCAAGAAAATATTCCGTATCTGTGTCTTAAATATATTTCGGATGGTGCAGATAATAATGCAGCGGATGATTGGTCGACTTCTGTTCAGAATGCCGCACGATCTCTCAGGGCTGTTATAGATAAAATCCAGAATAAATAATAATCAGAGATAAAAGAAAGGGCAGATTGTTTATTCAATCTGCCTTTTTTTATTTTACAGGTACTTGGTAAAAGGCTCTGTTCTTATCAAAATCTACCATAATCTGATCAAGTACAACACCTTCATCCAAAGCATATATACGGATGGTATGTTTACCCGGTTTATCGAACCTGTGTATTGTTTCTTTAACAGCCTGATTGCGCAGAACATTGATTTTCCACGGTTCACTGCGGAATTCGGTTGCCAGAGATACTATCTGAGGTTTTTCGTTATCAACGGCTATTGCAAATCTAAGGTCTTTTCCTTCAATCGGATGATTTGGAATAAGGCATGTTCTGATTATTGCATCACCCGTACTGGTTGTATGTATAGTATATTCAATCTGATGGGCTTCGCCCACAGGCACGGTGACCGCTTTAAGACTGTGCCCGAGTCCTTCTATAACCCGTGATTGTTTGGATGTTAAAGAACTTTCTGTTGCATCAAGAGCAATCATTCTGTTAGATTCTACATTACTTTCGTTGTTTATCAGAGCCGACAAGCTTATAGGATACTGATCACCATTAACGGACAGAGAGAATGATCCCGATATATTATTATTCAGGTTGTTCCAATCTACACTCAGTATCAGTCGTTTTTCAGCGAATAACCCTGTGTTGACCTCTTTGATGTTCAGCCATTCCGGTTTATTATCGAAAGACCATTTTACGGGCTTACTTCCTTGTTGAAACAAAGCTATGAATGTAGAATCCTGCTCGTCTTTTACAAGAGTAGTCAACGAAACAGGCTTGCCGGATAAAGCAGGCTGATCTTCATTTTCGAACCATACGGCAACCTTATCCGAATTATCACTTGAGATCTTCTCGGGAAGTGATGCTTGTTCGAAAACAGCCAGTTTACGTGGTTTCATATCCATCATCCCGTCCCATTTCATCTTCGAGATATCTCTGTTGTATGTATGAGTAAGAGCAGCAATGACATTATAAGCATTTTTACTCCATTGAGAATATTCGTTCGCAACAGGGAGGTTATGATTTGCAAACAGGCGGGCTTTTTGTGCATACAACAACTTTTTGTTCATCTCGGCAGACGCATATACCGGATAGGCTATCAGCTGAAAATAAGCATCTTTTAGTCTCTCGGGAACTTCTGTTTCTAATTCGTTGACCTTATTACTGATATTGTCATAATCGGCAATGCGTCTTTGTATTTCGTCTCCGAAGACAAACGGGTTGAACTGGGTATCTGTAGTCGGGGTCTTACCTCCTTTGATGGCTGAATATTCTTCTACACGGCTCCATCCCATAAATTCTGGACGCCGTATATTTGCCAGACGGTAATATTCTCTCATCAGCGAACTTAGTTCAGTAGATAGCCCTGATCCGAAATTTCGCTCCATCCATTTTTGCATGTGGCTGTAGACGGAATTATCGTTTACACTATTTACATTCCATGCCATATCGAGAAAGAATTCCATATCATATTCAGCCGGTTTTATATCTCCGACATTCAGTATCCAAAGCTTACGGAGATTGTGATCCCATGCGTTTTTCATCTGATAATATATCAATGATGGCTGGGTTGTAGACAGCCACAAGTAGTCATGAGGGCGTCCCCAATAAGAAACGTGATAATATATACCTCCTCCGCCTTTGCGATTCTGTTCTTCCTTGTTACTCAAGCGGGTTAAGTAGCCGTAGTTGTCGTCGCACCAAACCAAAGTAACATCTTCGGGCAGTTTCAGCCCGTTTTCATACACACTCAGAACCTCTTTGTAGGGGATGAACGCCTGAGGTATCAGCGATGCGTCTTTACCCACATATCGGGTTAATAGTTTGCGTTGATTATTAATCACATCCTGAAGAACTGATGTTTGCTCATCTAAAGTCTTAACGCCTTCCATATGTCCATCATGTACACCACGCATACCTATGGTATAGAAGTTTTCGAATCTTCCGGCTTCGGCAAGTCTTTCTCCCCAATAGTTGTTGATCGTTTCTTTATTCGTCAGGTAATTATATTCTCCGTATTTCTTGTTATCCCATTCTCCTGCACTGTTTCTCATTAAAGGTTCGCAATGAGACGTTCCCAATACTATACCATATTTATCAGCCATCTCTTTATTGCCATCCACAAAATAGAAAGGGACGGTCGATTCGTGCATGGCAGGCCAGAGTGTATTGGCTCGTAATCGCAGGAGTAATTCGAAGATACGGGCGTAGGTTTTAGGACCTATCTGACCTTTTCTGTCGGTTTGTTCGTAATTCTTACTGCTCCAAGGCATCAGCCCCCAGTCTTCGTCGTTCAGAAATATACCTCGGTATTGCACCGATGGTTGCTGCAATGTATAGTAGTCGTCTGGAATAGTTACGCTGTCTTTTTTCTCAGGCAGGACGTCTGCCCACCATACCCATGGAGATACGCCGATAAGCCTCGACAGTTCCAGTATTCCGTAAGCTGTACCTCTGCTGTCGCTTCCTGCCACAACAAGAATTTTTCGGTTTGGGTAAGTTACTATCTGTATCTGAAATGCTTCCCATTGACCTTTTAGCTTATCTACGGATATTAATTTCCTGCTGACCAACTCGTCTATAAACTTATTTGTCCCAATGGTTCCTGCAACAACAGAGAACAAGCCGTTAGTATCTTGTAAGTCGGCTTTAACTTCCGATACAAGCATAACATCGGAGATAAAGATGTCTTTACTCGTTTGTACGACACTGGTTTCATTCTTGTCAATATATATCGATAACGGTTTGTCTTTATTCAGTAATACGAAGTCTTCCGCAAACGAAGGCATAATGGTACAGATAAATACTATAATAAAGATGAGTTTTTTTGTGGTGTGTTTCATATGCTGAATCTAATGTAATAGGTCTGTAAATATAAGATAATGGCTAATTTCCAACAATAGCTTTACTCGAATAATAGATCATTTATTGTGATATAATTGTCTGTACTTCCAAATTGTGTTCCGTCTTTTTTATACCATACGCCATGTTCTCCCATTACTTCAATTGTAACCATGTAGTTGTTAATAGGCAATAAAGGACTTACAAATTTAAGAGACTCAATCTCTATCTTGCTGTAAAAATCGACTATTGTATTTATTATCAGATCATTTTTTTTGTTCTTTAGAGTCACTCGGGCATATCCTCCCGTATTCTTCGAAATACCCTTTATCGCAATCCGTCTGCCTTTGAAAGGAACAGTAATACTTGTGCCTTTTTCGTTGGATACAAATCGGTTGTTATCTGTCGGTCGATCATTAAAGGCTGTCAATTGGTATCCATTATTATCAGGATACCAGCTTTCGAGAAATCGGGGAACAGACATTTTTCCGTTTTCAATACTAACGGGCAGCCAGACCTGTGTAGCCGCAGACCCTTGTCTCGGATACGACCAACGGTCTCCCATATAGATATGCAAAGTATCTTGCGCATTGGTTATCAAAGGAAAAACAAACGAGCATTGCGAATTCCATGTAAGGCTTCCTTCAGGGGCAAAAGTACCTTTATTTTCCCAAGGTCCGGCAAGGTTTTTCGAAGTCAGGTAATAATTGTCGTTGCGCTCCCAACTTGTTTTGTTCGAAAACAACCAGTAATACAAGTCTTTGCTTTTGAGCATAGCGGGAGATTCTCCTCCTTTCGCAATATCTGATACAACTATATTCTTCACCGATTTGTAGTCTTTCGATAACTCATAAATAAAACCTTCATGCGTGAGCAGGTAGCCTTTTCCATCGGTATCCTTAAATGTACCCAGATCCCATTTTCGGAGATACTTTCCATTATGAAGAAGGTCTCCCTGAAATTGATAATCTCCATTTATCGTTTTGCTGGTAGCATACCCTACATGAGGGTCGTTGTATTTCAAATCATCGCAATGCATATACATCACAAATTCTCCTGTCGACGGGCTTTTCATGACCTTCACCCGTTCTCCTATTCTTGAAGGGCCTAACAAGCCGTCTTTCTGAACTGGGAGAACGATTTTTTCGAATGTCCAGTTAATAAGATCGGTAGAGGAATAGCAGCTGAATCCGGAGAAAGCATTGATAGTATCGGATTTATATTCACCGAATAAGTAATACTTATCACCCTCTTTTACTACACATCCGCCGTGTGCATTCACTTCCTTGTTGTTCTGATCGAACCATGCTACACCGCTCGTTATAGCTTGATATCTCTGAGATAGAACTGTAAAAGAAGATAAAAATGCCAATATAAATAGTATTCCGTATGATCTTATCATTTTATTTATTGCTTGATAGTTTAAGGTAAGAGACATTCTTGTCGGTAAGTCCTAATACATTATCAGTTTTACTGATGAACTTATTTACAGTACCTACTTTTATATCTTTCATTTCTACATTTCTGATTGGTAGTTCTGCATTACCCTTCAATTCGTAAATAGCATCGGCACTATCACAAGTTACATTCTTAAGGTGTATATTTTTTATTCGAGTCAGCTTTCGTTCGTAGGTAGGGACAAGGTCTTTCCACTGATAAAGCACCTCGGTATCGATTTCCATTACCCGCTGTGTTTTGCCCGAACTTACATTTTCCATGTAGATATTCTCGATAAAACCTCCTCTGCGGTGATTGGTCTTGATAAAGAAAAAGCGGTGTACCGACTTCGGAGCCGAACAATTGTGCATATAAATATTGCGGATACCCCCCGATATTTCACTTCCGATACCGAGCATGGTGTGCCCTTCGAGAATTGTACAATTACGGATCACGATATTTTCGCAGGGAGTATTCAAACGCCAGGCATCCCGGTTGCGTCCGGCTTTAATAACCACAGCATCGTCACCTTGATCGAATGTACAGTTTTCGACCAGAAAATTGCGGCTCATTTCCAGATCAATCCCATCGTTGTTATGCCCGTGTGCTTTTACATCCAGATTACGGACAATTCCCCCGTCACACATATAAAGATGGATTGTCCAAAACGGGCTTTCCCGTATCTTAAAGCCATCGAGCAAGACATTTTTGCAACGATTGAAATGTATAAGATGAGGGCGCAGATTATTTTCCCCCTTCGCCATTTGACGTTCTGTAACGGGTATATCGGTCGATGCCATCGTATAAAGTTCTTTCAATGCCTCCAAATGAGATTGAGGTCGTTTGAACCATGTCTTCCATGTATCCATTTTCGGTTGTAAAGTGCCTTTTCCTGTAATAGCTACATTTTCGCAATCGAATGCGTATAGCAGGGGCGAATAATTATAGCATTCCATGCCTTCCCATGATGTCATAACAGCAGGCAGATAATCGGTCGGATTATCCGAAAAGCTCAGTGCTGCACCTTCTTCCAGATGCAGATTTACATTACTTTTGAAATGGATAGCTCCTGTCAACCAAACTCCGGCAGGAATGATAACCCGCCCTCCGCCTGCTTCATTACAGGCGTTTATTGCTCTAGCGATTGCTTTTGTATTATCTATCGATCCTCCCGGTTTTGCCCCGTATTTACTGATCGGAAAATCTTTCACCGGATATACGAAAACTTTGACAGGCTCCATCGGGAAGGGAGCTTTCACTTCAACTGTCTCGTATCTGTCTGATGCCGATACGAACATAACACATAACAGGCTCAGTATTATACCTGTTGAATATTTTAGTAGATTGAAATTCATTGTATCTTTTAGATCTAAAGTCTTATTCTTTCCAGACAGAAACACCTGCTGTTTTTATTTCTTTACCTCCGAAAATATATTTGACATTGGGATTGAGAGGAAGAGATAATGTTTTATCCGAGTAGTTTACAGCTATACCGAATCCGTCCCGATACTCAATATGCAGTCCCGGAGCAAGATCGAGTAACGGGATATTCAACTGTCCGTATAATTTTTTAAGGACAGCTTTTTCCATCTCTCCGTCTTTTGAATCTACCCCGACATAAGTAACCGATCCTTTACCCAAGCGGTGAGTAATAATAGCAGGGCGTCCTGCATAATAATCGCCTTCGTAAGTAGCCCATGTTTGAGTATCTGTGTCAGGAATTAATATTTCACCCCAGCTTGTCCAGTCGTATCTTTTTCCATCAAAAACGATCTGATCGGGTGTTGAAGGCTGTAACAGATCATAAAAATCTATTTTTGCCCCGATTAAAGAGTAGATAGGCTCTGCAAAAGGAGCTTCCCACAATTGGCCGTTACGGGTTTTGTGTCCTGTACGGCAAGTTAATATCAGGTTTCCTCCTTGTTCTGCATATGTTCTCCATCGTTCCACTAATTCTTTGTCAAGCATTTCGTAAGCAGGAGCAATCATTGTTGTATATTTCGAAAAATCGGCACGTTCGTCAATAAAATCGACAGGAGCACCGAAGTTCTTTAGTGCATCGTAATACTTATCAATGTGTTTTTCGGTATCCCATTCGGTAGTCTGTTTATTTTGTTCCATTTCCCATGAATTTTCATGGTTAAAGAGGATTGCCGTACGGCGTTTTTCGTACGATTCGGGGTTCTTAGCTTCGGTTTTGTATTCCTTACGCAGTTGTTTTATTTCTTTTATAAACTCCGAATATTCCAAACCTCCGGGAGTCGGTGTTACTCCGTCGGGACCTACTATTCCGTAATGATACAGCTCAGTGCCGTAAATCGGCTGGCGATAGCGGTAAGTACAAGCAAATTTACTGCCACCCGCAAATACGTGCCACAACCACAGGCGGACAGCTCCGGGTAGAGGCTGCGAGTTTATCTGTCCCCAGTTTACCTGTCCGGGTTGAAGTTCCATCACACCGTAAACTCCATCGATAGGTCGGAAAAAGTCATTTGCTTTAGCAATACGTTCCACCGGACCTAATCGATAGCCTTTACGACCTATTCCGTAGTTCTCGCCGAATACCATATAACGGGTGTATGAATGAAAATCGAGTTCATCGCTTTTGCGTACATGCCCATCGCTGTATTCAGGTATATAATTGGTTGTAATCCATTGCTGAGGAATAGAGTATTTGCGTATAACACGGGTTTGATCGTCAAGGAAACTTGCCATTTCATCCGTAATGAACCGTTTGAAATCAAGTTTCTGGTGAGCATTCATAAACTGCTGTGACATACGGGGAATATTTACTTCCGAAAAATCGGAATATACCTGACTCCAGAATGCGGTTCCCCATGCTTTATTTAAAGCTCCGATAGTGGTATATCTGTTTCTCAGCCAGTCTCTGAAACGTTGTTGCGCCACCTGACCGTAATCAGCCGAAACACGGGGTTCGTTGTCAAGCTGCCAGCCTATGATGCGGGTGTCTTTTCCGTAATGCTGAGCCAGTTTATCTATTGTTTTCAGTGAATATTCACGAAAAAAAGTATTCGATACCGAAGGATGCTGACGTGAGCCGTGATCCCATTTCGTACCGTCTTCCCTTTCGATCAGTACTTCGGGGTATTTTCGCACAAGCCATACCGGAGGTGTCGCTGTGGATGTACACATGATTACTTTCAGCCCGTTTTTATCAGCCAGATCAACAGCTTTATCCAACCATGCAAAATCATATACGCCTTCCGATGGTTCGATTTGAGCCCATGCAAATTCGGCAAAATGCACAAATTCGAAGCCTAAGTCTTTTATTTGTTTGAAATCCCGTTCCCATTGAGACTGTTCCCAATGTTCGGGATAGTAATATACTCCGACCAAAGATAGGTCTTTGTCTGGGAAAAACTGATGGGGATCTCTATCCGATGCTTGCATGAATAAGATGGATGCTATAAATGAGCAAAATAAAACACTTAGTTTTTTCATGGTTTGCTGTTTTTAATTTCTTTGATTACAACAGGACCTAATAATCCCGAAGGTACAGGCTGCCAGGTATCGAAACGTACATCATTGTAAGTGATACTCACAAAATTGATTTCGTTGAAAATTCGCCAGTTTACACCACGGCGGTCATAGTCCGAAATGCGGTTGGCAGGTAAATTGGTTACTTCTACTTCCAGTGTATTCTTTCCATTTTTTAGATAAGAACCGATATTGCATTCAAACGGAACGGCAAATAAAGTTGACACTTCTTGTCCGTTGATAAATATACGGGCACTTTCCCGAACGTCTCCCAAAGATAAACGGTATTCATTTCCGGCTTTCTTTTTCTGGTCAAAAGTTATTTTGTAACGGGCTGTTGCCATATTATTCTTTAGTACAGGGTTTGAGAGTTCAGTCCATGACCCTAAGGCGGTCAGATTAAATGATTCTTTGACTTCGGGTTCGCTTTTCACAAAATCCATCGTCCAACCCTTAGTTAATGGTGTTTCTGATCCGGTTTCTTCGAAATAATTCCATGCAGGGGCATTTACGTCTTCATTGTCGAAAGTCTTTAAGATGATAGACTGTCCCGGTTTCAACTGCATATATACTTCTGTTGTTCCATTATTCTGTCTGATCGCGGCTTTACCCGAAAGACCTGTCATCGGATCGAAGAACATCGCACTTTTAGCACCGACTGCTATGGGAACCCATTTGTCAATAGGCTTGTTTTGGAGCATGGCAAAGAAGTAATGATGTCCGTCTGCATTTTTACGGCGGATATAATCACCCCCGAATTCGCTTTTGAATGGCTCTTTCGATACATTACATGCTGATAGTAAATCTTCGTAATCAGTACCTGTGACGACTGTTCCTTTGCCTAGTTTGGCTTTTTGTACCGAAGCGAAAGACGATACCGATGGGAATTTATTGATCTGGTTTTTATATTCACTTCTTCGTTGTTCGAGGTTCGCAAACCCGGGAACATCCGCTGGATATTGTCCTGCGAAAACAATGGTTGCACCTTGTTCCGCCAGTTTTTCTATTTTTGTTAATGTTTCAAGCGGAATCATCTTTACCGAAGGTAGTATCAGAGCTTTGTAAGTAGTTCCCCCTTCCGTTTTCAAAAGTCCGTTTTCGACTGTCGTTGTGTTGATAAAATGATCGGAGATATAATCAAGATCGTACCCGTTGTTGCGTACGCTTGCCACTATTTCGTAGAATTGGGGCAGGCGTTCACGCATTCCGTGAATGGCAAATGTGAGGAACTGTCTATCCTGTTGTTCTTCCCACACATCGTATATGGGGAAATACAGCAGGAAATCGTTGTCGGGAGTCCCTTCCTGAAGAAAGGACTGAGCCCGTGTCACATATTGAAAAAATGCAGGGGCATCCCGCCAGATACTATTTGTCGGAGACATATCTACGGCTGCATAGAATTTCCATCCCGGCCATGCTGCTTCTTCCGGCGAATAAGTTGATCCGTGAAAATAAACATGGTTGACACCCGATACAAACATCTGGTCTATTTCGGGTTTACACTGAGATAGTGATGTTCGGAAATGTTCGGTCAGCCACGTGAAAGTTTCTGCCGAAGTGTACTTCTTTCCTGCGAGGTGAGCTCCCGATGAAGCATATTTTAAAGCTGTGGGATCGCCGTCATTTTCCTTACGGATAGAATCTTTTCGAAGTCCCGGTATATCGAAATCGGTAATACCGAAAGTCTCACATTCGGGAATATCAACCGAAGCATACAAATCGATCAGATTAGCTGGTGAACCATGGGCCTGATTACGGATAGAAACTCCCCGCCGGTTTGCCCATTGTTTCCATTGGTCGGTAAAGTTTACTTTAAGAATATCTGCAATTGTTTCTCTGTAATCAGAAACTATTCGGGCTGATGTTTCAGTTGCTCCGTTTTCTAAGAACTCGGGGAAATAATCCTGTAGTTTATATCCTCTGCGGCTTTCGAATTCCTCTAAGAAAGCGGGAGTCCAATTGCCCCCATATACTTCGTAAGAGTCGTTGAAGAACGTGTGTGGATACTTTGTATTAGTGGCAGTGAACGCTTTGTCGAATTTATCGAAATATCGTCCGACTGATCCTTTATCGAGGTGATTCATCACATATCCTTGTCCCCCGGGTGCGGCACGTTTTACCTTCTGTAGTGTTTTACCTACAAATAAAGCGATTACCTGCCAGTTTTGTCCTTTCGGAGCAGTCCAGTTCAAGGTTCCGTCTGATAATACATTCGCCGTAATGTCTAAACGCTGTTTTTTATCGCCGCTATAAGCCATTACTTTGCTGATATAGGCTATCTTCGATTGATTTTCTTCTGCAACTGTTATTTTTTCGTTCAGTTTATTTCCACCGTCAACTTTGTATTCCTGAAAGATGGATTTGGTCGCTGCATCCTCAATGGTTACTTCGGGTCCGCCGAAAGGCCATCCCGTGCCCATACTCATATCCACAGACATGCCAAGACGTTGGGCTTCCGATTCGGTAAAAGCCAGCATCTTCATCCATTTCGGAGTCAGATAATCTATATAATTGGATTCTTGACCTTTTACTCCATATATAGGAGTTATTTCCACCCCTCCCAATCCGGCTTTACTCATGGCTTCCAGATTGTAGGTCAGTCCTTTTTCGTTTACGGCACTGCCCATCCACCACCAACGTGTCCAAGGTTTGGATTCTATTGTTACCTGCGGCCAGTCTGTATTTTTGAAAGATTGCGGAAATACCGAAAGATTAGCAGCTAATAATGCTGTAAATATGATTGTTTTTCTTTTCACGGTGTATACTTTAGGTAAAAGAAAGTATTTAATAATATACTCTTATATTAAACAATCTTTGGTTATTATACTTACCAAAGCTATAAATAGGTCTGAGACCTTACAATACTTTATTCTTCAATTCGTCCGGAGCATCTTTTGTATTGATGTTCAGACGTTCTCCTTCTTTCTTGAATAAATCTTCAATTACTGATATATTCAGAGTCTGTTCCGGATTGAACTTATGAGAATTCATATATTGAACAATAGAATAATAGAGCTGACGGGCAACAGGCCTGTTTTGTAAATCGGAACGAAGATCAGCACTGCAAACAACGATCTTACCGTTGCCGACTTTCGCTTCAAAGAGCATACCTAGTTTACGGTTGATAAACCAAGTGTCGATTGTTTGTACAATCGGTTGGAACGATGCTGGGAAATTATTCATTTCCATTGTTTGGGCTTTATAGATCAATTCCCACCATTGTACGTTTGTATATGTGTCGGTAGGGAAATCTTCCAGTATCGGATGATAGTTATTAACCAGCGTACCTACCGTATGAGGTGGGCGCATCTTGAACCACGATGTATTCCAGAATGCAGGAGTAAGGTATTGTACAACGTCTTTGCCCTGCTCTATTTTTCCGGCAGTTAACAGTAATACTTTACCTCCGTTATTTAATGTGCTTTGAGCCTGATCATCCAGTTTATCGGTGATGTAAATGCCGGAAGTGTTTACTTCGGGTAATGTCTGTGGATATACCCAGAAGTCCCAGTTGTTTGAGACATCGGAACATGCAAAAGATACTTCAAGATTTAGTTTCTGAGCCTTATCGAATGTATTCAACGGCAAATTGATTGTGCCTAGCTGCTGACAATTGCCGATGGTGATGTCTTTAGCTGCGAGTTGTCCTTTCGCTAATATTTTTCCGTAAGCATCAGTTACTTTCCAGTCGGTAGGCTGTTGTTTAAGTTCTTTTTCACCGAAGTTTGCTGCTTCTATGTTTGCCGTCATTGTTTCGTTGTTTGTGAAAACAAATTTATCCATGCGGGACAATAGTACCGTAGGCGCACAAAAACGGCGGAACTCCCAAGCGTTGATATATCCTTTTTCTTCCCAGAAGGCATTCAATACACCAACCAGAGCTGTACCTTGTCCCGAATAATCATTCAAACTCAATAACTGGAATCCTGCATAATCCGGTGTACGGAGCGTTTTTTCTATTTCGTGTTTATAGCATAAAGCCTGTAACTTGCCTGACGCCTGAAGAAACTCAGCCGAAAGGTCTCCCATATTGCGGTCTTTGAGATCTTCACGGAAAAGTTCGAAGTTGCGGGCACGCATAACACCTGTATATTTCTTTATTTCGGTAAAATCGGGAAAGACACACCATTGACCTGTTTCGTGCGATACGTAAGGCTGCTTAACGGTATCGATGCGGGCACGGTAATCAGAATTAGATTCAGGCATCTGTTCCCAAGCCAACCCACGAGCTCCCGCTTTTACGTGAAACTCATTTCGGGGCTGCCAAGCCCAACTGTTTCCTACTGATGCCCCAGTATATACACGGCGCGAGTCGGTTGCTTTCCAATAGTCGACAAATTTACTTACCCAAGCCACCCAGCGTCCACGGGGTTCGTTTCCGATTGCAAACATGCAGAATGACGGATAGTTGCCGTACTCTTTTACGATACGCTTACTTTCTTCCCACAGATAATCGTCTACGGGGCGGCCATCTCCCAAAGATGATCCGTGATTTGGCCAGCTAGGCCCTTCGGGCTGCAGATAAAAACCTACCAAGTCGGCAGCTTTGAATGCTGCTTCGGGAGGACAAAACGAGTGAAAACGCATATGATTCAATCCGAAATCTTTGCAAATACGGAAAACACGTTCCCACGAAGCTACATCCATAGGTGCATATCCGGTAAGAGGGAATACGCAGTTTTCGACAGTTCCACGGAGTATAGTTTTTTGTCCGTTTACATAGAAGTATTTACCCTTGATGGAAAAATCCCTCATTCCGAACTGAACTTCACGGATATCAGTCTTCTTTCCTGTGTTCAATGTTACTTTCAGTTTATATAGGTTCGGGTGGAATTCATTCCATGTCAGCATATCATTACCCATCGGTAATTCTATTTCAACAGGAGTTTGGTTTCCTTTAGCTGAAAATTGGACTGTAAGAGGTGTTACTGTATGTTTACGTTCTCCGTTGAAACTTTGGGCTTCGAGTGTTATTGTTCCTGATGATTTTCCTTCTATATTTAATTTAACCAAAGCTTTTTTTGCTTGTACATCGGGGTATATTTGTACATCTTCGATAAAAGTTTGAGGTATTGCTTGCAGTTCCAGTCGTCCTACTACACCATTCCAGTTACCCTGTGTCTGATCGGTTATGCTGTGGGAGTCTTTGCCTACATCAATATCTTTTGTACGGTTGTCGATACGGAGTGATATTGTATTTTTTCCTTTTTTCAGATAACGGCTGATTTCGAAAATATGAGGTACACACAGCGAATTCTGCATACCTATTTCCTTGTCATTGATCCATACTCGGGTTTCGGTATGAGGACGTTCCAGAAATAACTGGATCAGATCGCCGTTCCACGATGCGGGTACTTCTATATCGGTTTGATACCATGCCACCCCAACGTAATATTTTACGGGTGTCAGCCAAAACGGTAATTTAAGATTGTCTTGTTTCCTGAATTTTTCCAAACGGGGATTATAGAAAAACGAACTGTCATAAATACTTGCAGTCCATTCTGTATGAAGAGTTACATCATCACCTTTGTAATTTTCGGTCATCGAACCCGGAAGAGTTATTTTATCGGGCAGTTTTTTTGAAAACCAGCGTTCCTGTACTCCGGTATCCTTGTGGTCGGTATCGAATCTCCATATTCCTTTCAGATCGATTGTCTTGTTGGTCTGCGCACCGGTCATAGAAATGCCCGTCAGGGAAAAAAACACAAACAGATAGAATTTAAATAATCGCTGTGGTAAAAAATTCATGGTTAATCAGGGTTTAGAGTAAAATAACGGAAAATTGCCCTTTTCGACAGAACAATTTATTTCATGTTACAAAAATATCAAAGGTAGTCATAACAAAACATGTAATTTCATTCAAAAACCTATACAATCTGACCTTTTGACGGGGGTAAACTCGTTTTTTACCGATTGGGTAGGGTACATTAAGTAACGGCAAGTATTTAAACAGGCTCTTAATGATACATTTCAGTTTATAACAGACATTGGCTGTTTTATTTGCCAAAGTAATAAAATAGGTCTGTGACCTTATATTGCATGTTATTGTATTATATGACATGGATAGTAAATGTAACTTATCTATTTTTGTATTATCGCATAAAAGATATCGTATCAATAGAAAAAATCTAAATATGAAAAAAATACTACTATTTTCTCTCATGCTTTTGTTAGCATACAGTTTTACGACAGTAGAACCTAAAGTGACGATTTTTATAGCCGGAGATTCTACTGCTCAATCTTATAAAGAAGAAAAGGACGGTCTGATAAAAGGCTGGGGACAAATGCTGGGTAAATTTCTGACGGATGACGTAAAAGTTGTCAATCATGCGATGGGCGGACGGAGTACCAAAACCTTTATATCGGAGGGAAGATGGGATAAACTGCTATCGGAAGTTTCGCCGGGTGATTATGTCTTTATACAGTTTGGACATAACGATGCTTCTACCCGTCCCGAAAGACATGCTTCGTATGGCGATTATCGGAAGAACCTCGTAAAATTTATAGAGGATGTACGCGCTAAGAAAGCTAATCCGGTATTGCTTACATCTGTGGTAATGCGAACATTCGATAAAAACGGAAATCTGGTGGATGATCGCTTAAAAGGTTATCCGGTTATAACCCGTCAGGTTGCGAAAGAATATAATGTACCGATGATTGATGTCAACCTGAAGACACGTGATTTTATAACTATGCTGGGAGATTCAGCATCTATTCCTTATTATCGCTGGGTGGATCCGGGTGTTGACCATGCAAAACCCGAAGGACTGAAAGACGATACTCATATGATGGAAAAGGGTGCTACTCAGGTTGCCAGTTTCGTTGCTGAGGGAATAAAAGATCTGGACTTAAAAGGTTTGAGTGAATATGTGAAATTAGATGCTGCGAAAAAGTCAGAAAATGATGTGTATTTATTTTCGTATTTTAAAGGTAATGGAGATGGACTGCATTTAGCTTATAGCCTGGATGGTCTAAAATGGGAAAGTCTGAACAATGATTCAGTCTATCTGAAACCTGTATTAGGAAAAGATAAATTGATGCGCGATCCGAGTATTGTTCAGGATGATAACGGCATTTTCCATATGGTTTGGACTACCGGATGGTGGGATCAGGGAGTAGGTTATGCTTCATCAAAGGACTTGATTCACTGGTCTGAGCAACAAAATATTCCTGTAATGGAAAAGTTTACAGGAACCCGTAATACATGGGCTCCTGAATTGTTCTATGATAAGAAGGACAAGACCTTTTATATTTTCTGGGCATCTACTATTCCCGGAGCATATCCCGAAGTAGAAACAACACCTAACGAAAAAGGGTTGAATCACCGTCAATATTACGTTACCACCAAAGATTTCAAAACATTCAGCGATACCAAGTTATTCTTTGATGGCGGGTTCAGTGTAATTGATGGTGCTATTCTGCAAAAAGATAGCAAATATTACTTGTTTGTAAAGGATGAAACCTCTGTTCCGACCGAAAAGAACATCCGCCTGACATCGGGAGACAAGCCTTTTGATTTTCCGACAAAAGTTACAGCTCCCATTTCGGAAAACTGGGTGGAAGGGCCTGCTCCTTTACAGGTCGGAGATTATGTGTATGTCTATTTTGATAAATACCGAAGTAAGAAATACGGAGCGATCCGATCTAAAGATATGATCAACTGGGAAGATGTATCAAATAGCGTCTCATTTCCGGCAGGAACACGTCATGGTACAGCTTTTCCTGTATCTCGTGATATATTGGAGAATTTGCAAAAGAGGTAGTTTTTTCTGAAATATTATAAATTGTTACTCAGCCATCTTTCAAAAAACATCAATTGCTCAGGCGTATGAAAATAATGCTCACCGCCTTGAAACACTAAGAACTCTGCATTGTATTGTTTTGAAAAAGCTTTTATATCTTCTCTTTCAGACACAGTATCTTTCGATCCGACTAATATTTTTGAAGGGAACATCCGATTTAAGGTGATCGGATGTTCTTTTGCATACATATAATAATCCCAATCCAGAGTTTTGCCTATTGGTAATAATATTTGTTTTTCAGATTTTAATTGTTGTTCGCTAATATGAAATCCAATCATCATATTTTGAATAATTTGTTCCAATATTTAATATCGGTGATAAGAAAAATCCCTTTTTTATATTATACTCAGAATATGCTAATATGCTAAAGTATACGCCTATACTACACGCAAATAGATATATGTCGGATGATAATTTTTTAGCATAGTTGTAGATTGCCGTAAGATCGCTAATACTATTTTGAGGGTTGCATTTATAGTTATTATCACTTCGACTACCGTGTTCGGGTAAATCAAAACTCAAAACCTGATAACCTTTGCTGGTAGCATTTTCTGCTAATATTCTTATAACTGTATCTTCTTTATGAGACAGGTCTCCATGTACTGCGATGAATAATTTATTAGAACTCTTTCCCCATAAAGTACAAGGAATCTCTATCTTTTTATCATATGCATTTATATATGTTATATTAATTGCTTGAGGTCTCATGGAACTATAATTTTTCTCTAAACATACTGATTTTTTACAATAAAAGACCCATTGAGTATTATTCGATTATAATGGGAATAGAGCAGATTCTTATCTTTATATGTCGGTTTACGTATATAGAATCGGAGCTGAGATCAATTTTTATAATACTATTCCTCTTTGCTCTCAGGTTGCTGCCCATATTTTGACGGCGAACATTTATACTGTGTTTTAAAGCATTTACTGAAATAAAAAGGATCTTCGAATCCGACCTTGAATGATACCTCAGACACAGTAAATTCTCCGGTGAGGAGTAATTCTGCAGCCTTTTTTAATCTCTTTATCTTGATCAGTTCGTTAGGTGAAAGTCCTGTTATACCCTTCACCTTTTTATAGAAGATAGTCCGGCGGAGTTTCGCCAGTTCTGCGAATTTATCAACAGAGAACTGATAATCGGCAATATGATCATCGAGAATCTTATTGATCAGGTTGTAAAAATCTTTATCCTTATCTGTTGTGGTGATGAGGTTTCCATCGAAAACATACTCGTTAGAGAAACGTTTTTTGAGGAGTTCCCGTTGTTCTATCAATTTAAAGACCCTTGCTACAAGATATTTCAGACTGAAAGGTTTCATTATATAGGCATCTGCACCGCTTTGTATTCCTTCGAGCTGATGCTCAATAGATGAATGTGCAGTCAGCAGGATGATAGGAATATGGCAGGTCTGAAAATCTTCTTTCAGGCAGCGGGTTACTTCAAAGCCGTCCATCTCTGGCATCATTACATCACATATAATCAGGTCCGGATTGTTTTCCCTTGCCTTTTCGAGTCCTTGCAAGCCATTTTCGGCAGTATCTACCATGAAATGCTTGCTGAATTCGTCCACAAGAAAATTTCGTATATCATCATTATCGTCAATGATCAGCATTTTGTAGTTACCGAGTACGGCATCGTCTATTTCCGGTAATTGCAGATCCGTAGACTCGGAAGGGTATACGACGTTACTACTGGCTTTTTCTTCTATTATATCTGCATGTGATGAGGAGATAAAGCGGTCTCCTTCATAAATGTCTTTATCGGTAGATAATTCTACATTAAAAACAGAACCTCCTCCTTCGTTACTTTCGTACCATATTTTACCTTTGTGTCCTTCTACAAATTCTTTTACGAGAGAGAGTCCTACTCCTGTACCCGAAGATGAGAAATTGATCTGCATAAATCTGCTGAATAATAGATGCTGCATTTCTTTATCTACTCCTATCCCATTGTCCTTTACCGAAATAAGGCATGTCTTGGTCTCAGGGTTTGCATTGATTACAAGTTCTATTTTTCCATCTTTAGGTGTAAATTTAAAGGCATTCGACAACAGGTTATAAAGGATTTTGTCTACTTTACGTTTGTCGATAAACATCTCAAGAGCTTTAATATTATGCGAGAAAGTATAGTTGATGGATTTTTGTGCGGCCACTTCCTGAAATCCGGCATATATATATTCTGAAAATGAAATAATATCAGTTTCTTCTAGGTCAAGAGTCAATACATTATTTTGCAGCTTTCTGAATTCGAGCAGCTGATCTATCAATCGGGTAAGTATTATCGAATTCCTATTAAGTACATTTACTTGTTTGGCTACCGATTGGGGTACGTCCTGCTGTTCATTCAGATTTTCGACCGCCCCACGAATGAGAGTCAGCGGAGTTCTGAATTCATGCGAAATATTGGTGAAAAATCTCAACTTGTGATTAGTCAGTTCTTTTTCTATTCTGATGTTATTGTTCAGAATATTGAATTTCAGTGCGAGTTTAGCCGCTATATAAAGCATAATACCTATTATCAGAATATAGAATATATAAGCATAAGCCGATTTCCATATCGGGGGAGTTATTGTTATCTCCAGCGTGGTTATCTGTTCATTCCATATGCCATCGCTGTTACTCCCTTTTACCATAAAAGTGTACTGTCCGGGAGGCAGGTTCTTGTATGTGACCGAGTTTACGTTACTGGGGATACTCCATTGCTTGTCGTAATTAGTCAGCATATAGCTGTACTTGTTCTTTTGAGGGTCTTTAAGAGCAAGAGTTGCAAATTCGAGAGTAAAGGTGTTTTCTTTGTAGTTCAGGTGTATCTGGCTGGTATAGCTGATAGCCCGTTTAAGTGGAGAATCTTTTTCTCCGGCTTCAACCTTTTGGCTGTATATAAAGAAATTCGTCAGAGTTACTGGCGGAACATTCATATTGGGCACAAAAGAATCGGGATTGAACATCAGTAACCCATCGAGGCTTCCCCAGAGCATATTACCGTTCTCACTGTAAATATTTGCATTCTCGTTAAAGTGGTTTCCGTATGTTTTTTCCGAGAAATAATAAACCATGAAAGAATGGTTTTTTACATCAAATTTGGTAATGCCGTTTTCACTGCTCACCCAGAGATTATTCTTTTTATCTTCGAGTATGCCTGATATAACATCTCCGGAGAGTCCGTTTTTTGTGGTGTATGCTTCGAATGAGTCCGTTTTTTCGATGTATTTGTTCAATCCGCCTCCTGCTGTTCCGATCCATATAGTACCTGATTTATCTTCATAGAATGTTTTGATATCATTACAGTTCAGTGAATTCTTTTTGTTCAGATCGAGCTGATAGCTGATGTATGCTTTCGGATTCCTGATCAGTTCTTCGGGGTCGAAGCGTATAATTCCGTCGCTTGTTCCCGCCCATATACGGTTTTTACTATCCTGAAATACATAGCGGATATAACTTTTATTACCCAGATTGTTGAAGAAATGAGTAAATGTAAATCCATCTTTGGTCGGAGTTGCCAAATTCAGTCCGCCGCCGAATGTACCGACCCACATACGACCTTTATTATCTCTGAAAATGTTGAATATAGAATTGTGGCTCAAGCCCTTTTTATCGGGAGCATCTTCATTATATTTAGTATGGTATATTTCTTTATGCGTTTTCTGATCGAAAATGTACAATCCGTTTCCCTTAGTTCCCACCCAGATACGGTGTTGAGAATCTTCAGTCAGTGAATATGGATTCAGATCGGGTTGTATACATGTATTGGACGATAAATTATAGTCATATAGATATAGGCTGCCGTTTTTTGTACCTACCCATATGTTATTGTACGAATCTTCGTATATCGTGCGGACATTATTATTCTTACCTATCGATGTTTCTTTTTCAGGACGTATAACCTGTAATTCGTAATCAGCTTTCACTATTTTTATAATTCCCGCATATTCACTGCCGATCCATATATTTCCGTATTTATCTTCGGTGATCGAAAGCAGGTAATCCGAAGCCAGACTGTTTTCCGTCGGGCTGTATTTATAATTATCCAGTTTGCCTGTGACGGGATTGTAGCAAAAAAGGCCGTTGCCGTACGTTGTTATCCAGATCAGATTTTTAGAGTCTATGAATACATTGTAGCGTTCAAGGTCTATAATTTTGGCAATACTGTGAGGTATCAGGTTTAATTTTTTTGAGAATTGTGTAGCCGGATTGAAATACCAAATATTACCCGAATGGTTGTATAGCCACAATCCGTTATTCTTGTCGGTAATCAGTTCTATATTTCCAACCAGTTCGGGGTCGGTACCCCATGAAATTTTCCCAAACTGACGGGTATTGGTATTGTACGAAATAATACCAAAGAAACGGGTTACCAGCATCAACTCCGTTTTTGATATGCGTGCAATATTGGTAAAACTGTATTGAGGGAGAGGAGCTATAATTTCTTCAAATGTTTTTTTCTTCAGATCGTATTCAACCAATACCGAATTCTCGGTCGATAAATACAATTTATTGTTCATTTCGATGGCATTCGTAAATGAATATTTATCTTCAAACAATCTTTCGACTTTCTTATCGGGACTTATCTTGAATATCCCTGCCGTACCACCGACCCATACTGTCGATTTAGAATCTTCGAGTAGAAATCTGCACTGTTTCTTGTTGATTTGATCCGTTAAAAATGGAGTTGATTTTATTACTCCGTTCTGCTTCTTTATTAATAAACAGCCGCTGGTATTTCCCCATAACCATATATCGCCGTTACTCGATTCGTAGTAATCGGTATAAAACATGGCGGAATTTTTATATCCTTCGGGTAAGTAATTTACGAACGAATCGTTTATCGGATCATAGCAGGTAAATTCGTTCTTGTACGTTTTTATCCAAAGATATCCGTCTTTGTCCTGAAATACATTCTTGATTCGATTGTCGATAAGGGATTTTGGATTGCCGGGCTGAGGGTTATAAGTGAAAAGCTGATATCCGTCAAATCTGTTCAACCCGTTTAGTGTTCCTGCCCAGATAAAACCTTTACGGTCTTCGAGGATTGCACGTACCGAGTTTTGAGAAAGTCCGTCTTTTGTGCTTATCTGGCTGAAATAGATATTACTTTGTTCAGCAGACCAAAGGGTGTGGACTCCTAAGACAAAGAAAAGAGTTGAGAAAAAGGCTATATGTTTCATTCTGGTAGTATAAACTTAAGGTCTAAGACCTTTCATTTGAAGGTAAAATAATCTCTGTATACTCAAAAATAATAAAAATAGCTTTTCATGTACTCTGTTTGACAATATTTCCATGTATGTGAACTAATTCACATGCCCTTTACTGCGTTGCTGTAGGTGGAACGTCTGTATTGATATTTACACTTTTAGGGTGAAAAGCTTATTTTCAGACCTGTCTTTAAGATTTTTATTGTCTAAATAGACATCAAAATGAACTATTTTACATTTGCCGGAAATGTTCAAACTGTAATTTTGTAACACAGTATGCATCAGAAGCTATATTAATGAGGCGTTTGAAATGATAATCGACTGCTGTTGTCCTCATTAAGTCAATAAAAGTCTGTGACCTTATATTTAAAAACACATCAAAGTTGTACCTAAAATCGAAAACACATGAAACTGCCCATAATCAGTATACTCGGAACTGCATCGGCTTTTGCCGGAATAGTATCTCCTGTTTATTCCGAGGGAAAAGGAGGTGATGATAACAAACAACAACCGAATATCTTGTTTATTCTTGCCGATGACATGGGGTATGGTGATCTGGGATGCTTTGGTAATAGAATTATTCAGACAAAAGCAATTGATCAGCTAGCTGAGGAGGGAGTAACTTTCACAAACAGCTATGCAGGAGCAAGTGTGTCTTCTCCATCTCGTTGTTCTTTGATGACAGGTCTACATTCGGGGCATTCACGCATTCGGGGCAATATGTGCAGAACCGGAGGTATTGTTGGTGAACGTGAAGGAATGGGGACTGTGAGACGTATTAATCTGATGCCGCAGGATTCAACAATAGCAAATGTGTTGTCGAATAACGGATATGTAACATGTTTGGTCAATAAATGGCATCTGGACGGATTTGATCCTGCAGCAGGACCTTTAGACCGCGGATTTGATGAGTTTTACGGATGGCTTATAAGAGAACCCGAAAGTCATAACTACTACCCTTCGAAAAGATGGCGTAACCGTGAAGAATATACAATTGAAGCAAATTTGAACGGAAGTCATGTTGATCACAATACGGATAGAGCAACAGATGAGGCTATAGATTTTCTGCGCAGGCAAAAAGATCATAAGTTCTTTTTATATCTGGCCTATAATGTTCCTCATGTTCCATTGGACAGCAAATCGTGGGGTATTTACCAAAATGCCGATATGTCACCCAATGATAAATCATATGCCGCACTGATTACCCATATGGATGAATCGATTGCTAAGGTATTGGACGAACTGAAATCTTTAGGCTTGGATGACAATACGATTGTGATATTTGCTTCCGATAATGGAGGGGCTAAAGCTGCTAAAACCGAAAAACTTGTACTGAACGGTGACCTCAAAGGCTGGAAAGGCGAATTGTATGAAGGGGGCATTAGGGTGCCTTTGATAATACGCATGCCCGACCGAAAAAATGCAGGTTCAACTTCTGATTATCCATGTTATTTCCCGGATCTTTTTTCAACAATGGTAGATATGGCTCAAGCAAACACAACACTAAAAACGGATGGTTTGAGCATTTGTCCGGAAATAAACGCTCCGGGAATAATGCCTCGGGATCAGAGATATCTGTATTGGGAACAATATCCATCAAAAGGTATTTCTCAGGCAGTAAGATGGGGTGACTGGAAGCTTATCAGGCAGAACAAAGAAAAAGAGATAGAATTGTATAACCTTAAAACTGATATAAAAGAGACGAATAATGTGGCTGCAATGTATCCCGAAATTGTGTCTCGCTTATCAGGCTATTTTAACGAGGCTCATACCGAGTCGGATAATTGGCCTGTAGAATTTGTGGAATAATTGTGTATTTCGGATTTCAGACAAATTCTCATTCAATAATATTCTTTAAATTTTTATACTTATTTACTTGACCAGAAATACACAGTTATTACTTTAAATACTGACTATTATTTATAACAAAGGGCGATCTCGTAATATTTAATAATTTGTAACGGGAGTGTATCAAAAATCGGTTATCCGGTGTTTGATATACCTTCCTCAACTCTCCTTAGCTCATTTCATTTAAAGGGATATATAATCTTACAGACAAACACTTTAATCACACTTTTAAATTTAATATCTACATGAAGAATTCACGAAGAAAGCTTTTTGAAGCAAGAAGTTTATTGGCTGCATTATTCTTGTGCATGTCGATTATGGTATTTGCCCAGACGAAAACTATTACCGGTACGGTGGTAGACGAGAAGGGTGAATCCATTATAGGAGCTACGGTTTCGGTGAAAGGAACAACCACCGGAACCATGACAGATCTGGATGGAAAATTTTCCATTAGTGTTAATAACAATGATGTACTGACTGTGTCTTATGTCGGATATGCAGAGCAATCTGTATTTATAGCCGGAAAAAATGAGATCAGGATTGTAATGAAAGAGGACTCCCATGTATTAGACGAATTTGTGGTCATAGGATATGGCGTGGTGAAGAAAAGCGATCTTACCGGTGCTGTATCCAAAATGAATGCCGAAAGTATTGGTGAGAGACCATTAGCCCGTGTCGAATCGGCGTTGCAAGGGTCGATGCCGGGTATTACCGTAAGAACTATAACCGGAGAGCCTGGGCAGGATATGCAGATAAGGGTGCGTGGAGCTGCGTCTGTTAGTGCAAGCTCAGACCCTTTATATGTGATCGATGGAGTTCCGAGTAGTACACTTGTCGGATTGAATCCTTCGGATATTCAGTCCATGGAAGTGCTGAAAGATGCTGCGTCTGCTGCCATCTATGGATCGAGAGGATCGAACGGTGTAATTATGGTAACAACAAAAAAAGGAAAATCGGGCAAAACAAAGGTTTCGTTCTCGGCTTCTTATGGTATTCAGATGCTCCAAAATAAACTGGATTTACTATCCGGCGAAGAGTGGATTGATTTTTATACAAGATATAATGATGCAAATTATCTGAATCTGGCAAAAAATAATAAAGTCACAAATGCTTCTATTAAAGATGATAATGCGACCCGACTGAAAAATATAGGAGCGAAAAATCCCAATTATTCGGTTATTCTGGATGATCGCTGGCAGCATTATCTGAGTCCCGAGATGGTTGCAAGCCATACATTCGGAGCTACTGACGAAAGACTGGCAATGTTAGACTGGCAGGACAATTTTTACCGTACAGCTCCGGTTATGGATTATAATATCAACTTGTCGGGAGGAAATGATAATACGACTTACTTATTTTCGCTGGGTTATTTTGATCAGGATGGTATTGCAACGGGTACAGGATATAAAAGATTTACATTAAGAGCTAACATTGATTCGAAGATAAACAAATGGCTGAGTGTAGGGATGAAACTGGCTCCATCTTATTCGATAAAGGATGGAGCGGGACGAGCCAACGGAAAAGACAGTGAGGCTCACAGAGTATTGGCGTCATCGCCTGTCAGCCCATCGGATGTTGGTTATAATACTAATATAGAACCTAACGACCGTTATCCTTGGGCAGGGTCTTCTTCGAGCCCGACTGCAGTTATGAAAAGAAATAACCGCCGTGATTATGATGCTCGTGTATCGGCGATAGGATACATTCGTGTAAATCCGCTGGAAGGGTTGCAGGTCGAAGGTACTGCTTCTACAACTTATACCGACCTGGATGGACAGACCTATTCTTATTCGGATGTAACAGGTAACTGGAATCTGGGAGAGGGCGTAAATTCATCAGGAGGGCATAATACCCGCCGTAAGTTTGATAATACACTGCTGCAATTAGTTGCTAATTATAATAAGTCATTTAACGAAAAGCACAACCTTACATTGATGGCAGGTATGTCGACAGAGCAAAATCAATGGGGTTTTGAAACGAACCAAAGTTTTAACAAGCCTTTCCCGAATGATGCGATTGATGGGTCTTTCGATGGAAACAATCTCCCTATTGGTACGGACAAAGTAACAGAACTGACTCCCGACCGATTGGTTTCGTATTTCGGACGTGTGCAATACGACTATATGGGGCGTTATCTGTTGTCGGCAAGTGTGCGCCGAGATGGAGGTTCCGTATTCGGCAGCCAAAATCGTTGGGGTACTTTTCCCGCACTATCTGCGGCATGGAAAGTATCGGAGGAAAGTTTCTTCAAAGGACTCAATATCTCTAATGTGATCGATCAGTTTAAGTTGCGTGTCAGTTATGGAGCAACCGGAAATAAGCAGATTAATGGAACCAACGCTTATACCTTGTTGTCTTCGGTAATGTATGCAGGGGCTAACGGATATAGTCCTAGTTCTCTCGGAAACTCTAATTTAGGATGGGAAAAAGCCAATAGTACGGATTTGGCTTTTGACTTGTCGATGTTTAATAACCGTATCCAAATGTCGGTTGACTGGTATACAAAAAACACGAAAGACCTGTTATATGAAGTACCTATACCTTTGGCATCAGGTTACGGTACTTATTGGGATAATCTGGGTAATATAAAAAATAACGGATTCGAGTTTGAATTGACTACTCATAATATAAATAAAGGATTGTTTAAATGGTCTACCACTTTTAATTTCTCTTACAATCAGAACGAAGTGAAGTCATTAGGTATAGATGATACTCCTATTTATTCCGGATTCGATAAAAGTAACTTCTCGAACGTATTGGAAGTCGGTCGCCCGATCAATACATTCTATATGTATGAGGCCGTTGGAGTATGGATGAATCAGAAAGAGATTGACGATTTTAGCGCTGCTCATGGAGGAAAAGCCGTTACTTTCAGTGGAAAGCAGATCAAGCCCGGTGATATAAGGTATCGTGATGTAGATGGCAGCGGTGATTTCACAACGGATGATAAAACTTATCTGGGAAGCCCGACTCCAAAGTGTACGTATGGTATGACCAATACATTCAGTTATAAAGATTTCGATTTATCGATATTACTGACTGCCCAGACCGGAGGTAAAATATTGGGGCTGATCGGGCGAGCGATAGATCGTCCGGGACAAGGACCCAGCACTAATGCCTTTGCCCACTGGAAAAACGCCTGGTGGTCGGAAGAAAATCCGGGAGACGGGAAAACACCTTATCCGCTAAGTACAACCACCGGAGCAACAATTGACTCGCGTTGGTTATATTCCTCAGACTATTTATCTATTAAGAATATTACACTGGGATATAATGTTCCTATAAATAAAAGTATTATATCCAATGCCAGGGTATATTTCTCTGCCGAGAATCTGGCAACATTTACTTCTTATGACGGAGGATATTCTCCCGAAGCTTCTAATTCGGGCTCGAGTTCGGCTCCCGGAGGCTCTGCTGCCTTGGGACTTGATTACAGCAGTTATCCTTTGGCTCGTACATTTACAATCGGTTTAAATCTTACTTTTTAAAAACGAAGAAGTTATGAAACTATCAAAATTATATAAAAAGATATTTTTATTGTCGGGTATCTGTTTGTTTTTGTCAGGTTGCAATTTGGATGAAGACCCCAGAGACCAAATGCCCGGGGGAAGCTATTCTTCGCCTAAACAAGCTGAACAGGCTGTAATCGGAGCATATTCCAACTTGAGAAACTGGGCGAATAACATTTATTTGCATATGTCGGAATGCCGTTCGGATAATACATGGGTCGATCCTGTACCTAACGGACTTAGGGAGTATTCGGAAATAGGAACTTTTAGAGCTGATTTTACTCTGTCTACATTTAATGGGACATGGGCTGATCTATATAAAGTGGTGAATGCCTCGAATTTGGTGATTGAGAGTCTGCCTAATATTACATTTCCGAAAGACGAAACGAATCCTGTAAAGCTGAAAGACCAACTCGAGGGTGAGGTGCATTTTTTGAGAGGATGGGCATATTTCGAATTAGCCCGATTGTTTGGAAATGTTCCTTTGATAGACCGTACCATGTCTCCGGTCGAAACTAAAACAGTAAAGCAATCAACAGCAGCCGAGTTATATGAAAAAATCATTATCCCAGATCTGAAATTGGCAGAATCGAAATTACCGGTTGCCGAAAAAATGATAACATCGAGCTATGCAACAGCAACAAGTCAGGGAAGAGCCGATCAGATTGCTGCCAAAGCCATGTTGGCAAGAGTGTATATGACCATGGCAGGCTTTCCTCTGAAAGATGTTTCTGCCGAAGCTTTAGCTGAAACTAAATTGAAGGAAGTGCTGGATTATGCAGATGGTAATGGTAAATACTGGGCTCCGACAGCAGAAGAATGGCAAAAACAATGGTTGACAGAGTATAATAACAAGTATTCGATATTTGCGATTCAGTACCGTAGCGGCGGAACCGGCAATTCAGCAATATTTAATTTTTCACCGGCGTTACCACCCTCCTATACTTCTATCCGTATTTATGGAAACAGTATATTTGTAGAAAAATCGTTGAAGTATGAGTTTGACAAAGTATATAGTAATGGAGCAAGAGATATAAGAGGTGATGGTGCAACTGTTTTAGACGGTTTCGATGCAGAACCTAATTTCCCGGCTTATTCTAATACAAAAGAAACACTGGAGGTTCCCGGAGTCGGAGAAGTGGAAGTATATACAAAAAGCTTCTTTTATAAGTACCTTAATTCTTTGCGTAAAAGACAAAGTCTTGGCTATACAGGAAATTTCGAAAGCGAAATGAAAGATTATAATGACTGGGCTGTAAATTATCCCGTTATTCGTATCGAAGATATTATGCTGATGTATGCAGAGGTATTGTTAAATAAACATGGAGATATTTCGGGAGCTATGTCTTATGTGAACAAAATACGACAAAGAGCTGGTTGTGATGCTGTAACTGCCGCAACTGCTACGGATGCGATGAAGGCCGTAAAACAGGAACGGCGAATAGAATTTGCAGGAGAAGGAATCCGCTGGTTTGATATGATACGCTATGGAGAGTGGGAGAAAAATATAAAAGACAAGCTCTCGCGATATAATAATCCCGTTGGAACTTCTGAGTCTTATATTAAGCCTGGACGTTATTTATATCCGATTCCTCAAACGGAAATGATTGGATTCCCCGGGTTATATAATCAGAATGCTGATTATTGAAAGCCTCTGAAGAGAATTATAATATAGAAAGACCTCATATCCGTAAATAAGATATGAGGTCTTTTCTGGATTAAAAAGATGCTGCCGGTGAAATGTTTTTCGGGAAAGCAGTTCATATTTTGAGTGAATATATATTGGTTAAGATTATTAAAGGACAATATCACAGGCGGTCTATAATAGATTTTCCATCAGAATGGACGAAAATACATTCCCTGTAAATAGCTCGGGTGTAACTTTGTGATGTTAACAAATATTTAAGATCTCAGACCTATTTATGATCTACCCAATGTAAAACAACAATTGGTAGTTATAGCTTAAAATACGACATTAAATACTTACTGTTATTTGAAATCAGATGCCTTAATTAAATAAAATCAATACTAAATCAAGATAATCACATTTTTAAATTTTAATACCTAAATGAAGAATTCTCGAAAAAGAAAGCTTTTTGAAGCAAAAAGTTTATTGACAGTTCTGTTTTTGTGTCTGTCGATCGTGGTATTTGCTCAGACGAAAACCGTCAAGGGTACGGTTTTGGACGAAAGGGGCGAATCAATTATTGGAGCGAGTGTTTCGGTCAAAGGAACAACCACCGGAACTATTACCGATTTAGATGGAAAATTCACCATCAATACAAAGAACAATGACGTGTTAACTATATCTTATGTCGGATATATAGAACAATCAGTTTCTGTCGCTGGACAAACAGATTTGAAAATCATACTGAAAGAAGACTCTCAGGTTTTGGATGAGTTTGTGGTAGTCGGTTATGGTATTCAAAAGAAAAGCGATGTGACTGGAGCCATGATTAATCTTAGCTCGGAACAGCTTAAGAAAATGCCTGTAACTAATCCTTTGCAGGCTATGCAGGGTAAGGCGGCAGGGGTTGATATAACCTCTAATGAGCGTCCCGGAGAGCTTGGTGCTATCCGTATACGTGGAGAACGTTCACTTAATGCAAGCAACGGACCTTTGTATGTTGTTGATGGGATTCCCATGCAGGGGGTTGGTATTGAGAATCTTAATCCTTCTGATATAGAATCTATAGAGGTTTTGAAAGATGCTTCGGCTACTGCAATTTACGGTTCAAGAGGTGCAAATGGAGTTGTTCTTGTTACAACTAAAAGAGGAAAATCAGGATCTTTTTCTTTGAACTATTCAGGAACTTTATCTGTCGAAAAAATGTATGACAGAATGGATATGATGAATGCCGGAGAGTGGATTGATTATAGCCGTTTGGCAAAATACAGACAAGGTACATATACATCAGCTACTCCAAATTATGAATTAGATAAAAAAGTTTATGGTGGTGATCAGGCTTCATGGGCTAATTTCGAAAAAGGCTGGGTTGATGGAGTATGGGATGGCAGCCGTGTGCCGACAACCGACTGGACTAAATACGGGTTGCGTACAGCTTTAACACAAGAGCATACAATAAGTGCAAGTGGAGGTACCGAGAAGTTACAAGCTTACATGTCATTTGGATATCTTAATCAGAACGGGACTCAACCCGGACAAGGATATGAAAGATATACAGCTAAAGTTAGTGTAGATATTAATCCAACTAAATGGTTAAAGCTGGGATCATCGATAAACACTATGTGGGGTAGTCAAGAATATGGTTACAAGTTCAGAAAAAGTGCAACCGGTGCAGCTAGTTTATATGGTGCACTGCAAGGAATGTTACCATGGGCTGTACCTTATGACGAAAATGGCGATTATATCCGCACACCTGGAGGAGACGTTAATATAATTAACCCTATCAGAGAGTCGGATTTGAGCCGTAATCAGCGTAAGACTTTACGTGTAACCGGAAGTTTTTATGCTGAGATCAGTTTTACAAAAGATCTGAAATATCGAATGAATTTTGGACCCGACTTCTATAAATACCGCAATGGTATTTTTGAAGATAAAGCATCAATCAATGGTGATGGAAATAATTTAGGAGAATATAACACCGACGAAAAAAGATCATGGACTCTTGATAACCTGCTTTATTATAATAAAACATTCAATAAGAAACACGCTTTAGGAGTAACCTTGCTACAGAGTTCTTCAAAATCTCATAATGAGGGATCAAAAATGAAAGCAACAGGTTTGGCAACAAGTAGCGAACTGTGGTATAATTTAGGGTCTGCCGGAAACTTAACGTCATTTTCTACAGAATTGACAGAAACCCAGTTGATGTCTTATATGGCAAGGGTAAACTATAGTTTATCCGATAAGTATCTGTTGACAGCATCTGGACGTTGGGATGGAGCATCTCAGTTGGCTGATGGACATAAATGGTCATTCTTTCCTTCTGCTGCACTTGGCTGGCGTATCGAACAAGAAAAATTCATGCAGGATATTAAATGGGTAAGCCAGTTGAAACTTCGTTTTGGAGTCGGTACAACCGGGAACTCTGCTATAGATGCCTATGCTACCAAAGGCGCATTATCATCATTATATTATACATGGGGACCAAATTTAGAACAAGGTCTGGTATCATCTGATCCTTCAGCCAAAGATCCTATACCGATGGTTAACTCTAATCTGGGATGGGAGAAAACTACACAGTATAACTTAGGTTTGGATTTCTCTATATTTAATAACCGGTTAAGCGGTACTATTGATGTTTATAAATCTACAACAAAAGATCTGCTGATGCTGATGGCTTTACCGTTGGTAACAGGGTATCCTACAACATGGGCTAATATAGGAGAGACAGAAAATCATGGAGTTGATCTGACTTTAAACAGTATGAATATCGATACTAAAGACTTTACGTGGAACACAAGTTTAACCTTTTCTGCAGATAGAAATAAAATTACAAAGCTTGCTAATGGAAAACAACAAGATTTGAATAATAAGTGGTTTGTAGGAGAGCCTTTAGGTGTCTATTATGACTATGTATATGATGGTATTTGGAAAACTTCAGAAGCTGAAGAAGCAGCAAAATACGGAGCTAAACCAGGCGAAATAAGAGTGAAAGATTTGGATAACAGTGGAGATATTAATGCCAACTATGATAGAAAAATAGTAGGCTCCAAACGTCCCGACTGGTCTGCCGGTTTGATGAATACATTTACTTATAAGAACTGGGAATTTTCTTTCTTCCTGTATTCTCGTTGGGGCTTTACTGTAGAAACCGGAGCTGAAACTCTTTCGGGCAGATTCGCTATGCGTAAACTTGATTACTGGGTTGAAGGAACAAATGAAGACGCAAGATACTATGCACCGGGAACTAAAGGCGAATCGGGAGATACCTATAAGAGCACGATGAACTATCAGGATGGATCGTTCATTAAACTGAGAAATGTTTCTTTAGGATATAATGTAAATCCGGATCTATTGAAGAAGTTGGAGGTTAAGAATCTAAAAGTGTATGTTCAATGTATGAATCCTGGATTGGTTTACTCAAAATGCGATTGGATTGATCCGGACTTAGGTGGTTCTACATATAACAGAAGCCTGGTATTTGGTCTTAATGTAGGTTTTTAAGGTTTCAGAACTAGGATTTAAACAAGCTCTTAAAAGAAAAAACTATTATGAAAAAATATAAAAGTATAGCTTTAGGTATATTGACAGCATTTTCGGCTGTGGGTATTACTTCTTGCAGTGATTTTTTGGATGAGAATCTGATTACTCAGGAAAATCAAGATTCATATAATACAACAGCAGGATTGGATAAGTTGGTTACAGGAATGTATCAGACCCTGAAATTCCATTATAACTATGTATGGGCAATCACAACAACCCAGTTCGGGACAGATGAAATGGCTGTGGGTAATGATGCAACCGAAGCGGCATGGAATGACTACACCTCGGTCTTGAATTCGACCAATGGGCATGGTGTTGCAGAAGTATGGGATAATATGTATTCGGGTATAGCATCAGCTAATACCGTGATTCAGAATGTTCCCCAGTATTATGATAAGACAAGTAAAACCTATAATACACGTTTGGGTGAAGGATACTTTATCAGAGGATTTAATTACTTTAAATTGGTTCGTCAATATGGCGGTGTTCCTTTGCAATTAGTCCCCTTGTATAAACCTGTGACCGAATTTGCCAGGAGTTCGGCTGAGGAAACTTTAGCTCAGGTAATTTCAGATCTGAGAGCTGCATATAATTTGCTGCCCGAAAAACCCGATCAGACCGGGCGTGCAACAAAATGGGCTGCTGCTCATTTTCTGGCAAAAGCATATTTGTTTAGAGCCAGTGAAATAAATGACGGATGGAATTCTAAATCAAAAACTACAGATTTGGATTCGGTAATAATCTTTAGTAAAGAAGTTATTGCAGCACATCCTTTGTGTCCTGATTTTGCAAGCCTATGGGATTTTACAGCACCTAACAGCGCAAACGAATCTGTTTCTGAAGTTGTGTTGGCTGCCCAATTCTCAGATAATACTACTACTCAGGGTCGTTATGGTAATCAGTTGCATCTATATTATCCATCTGTATATCAAAATATGGCAGGATTGGCAAGAGATATCTCCGGAGGACGAGAGTTCAGCCGTCTACGTACAACTGATTATGCGATGGATGTTTATGACAGAGTAAATGATTCTCGATTCTGGAAAAGCTTTATAACAAGCTATAGATGTAATAAGCCCGATGGAGCTCCTCGATGGGATACTATTTGGGTCGATAAAAAACCTGTATGGATACCTTCCACATCGTTGATTGACTATGTAGATTCCAAAACCGGAAGAATTTATTTCAAGCGTAAATTTACAGGAGGTGAAGAAGCCATCCGTTATATTGTAAATAATGCAGGAGATGACCGCTATAATGACGTTGATATACAAAAGAGAAATTCTCATATGTTTGTCCGTTATTTCAAAGGCGAATCAAAAACATACACAGGAGCTCATGGTAATAATGGTACTTACGTGACAAAATCACGTTACGTAGCCTTAAGCAAATTCAGAGATGGCTCTCGTATTTCAATCGCGTCTCAATTTGGACAGAGGGATGGTATTTTAGCTCGTTCTGCAGAAGACTATTTAATGGTTGCAGAAGCTCTTGGCCGTCAGGGAAAATATAGTGAAGCATTACCATATATCAATGCATTACGTGAACGTGCAGGTTATGCTGACGGAGAAGTTCGTTCAAAGAATGTAGATGGCGGACAGGCTTATAAAAAGAACAGCTATATTACCAAAACAGGAGATGGAGGTGCCGGAACAGGGTATGCTGTGTATTCGGAAACAAATACATATTTCGAATCAAATAATATGCTGGAAGGCTCAACAACTGCAAGTACCAAATCTTCAATGAAGTTGACAAGCGTATCGGATATTCTTAATTCGAAAAACGATTTCTACACAGAATTGGGATGTTCTACTGAAGCTGAGAAGTTCTTATGTTTCATATTGAATGAAAGATCAAGAGAACTTATGGGTGAACTTTTGAGATGGGAAGATCTTTCCAGAACCAAAACTTTAGAGAAACGTTGGAAAACATTCAATGACGGATCTGTTAATGGAGGAGGAACATTTAATGCTGCTAAACATTATTTGCGCCCGATACCTCAGACATTCTTAGATGCACTAGAGAAAAATGGACAGGCATTAACTGCTGATGAAAAGCAAGCTGTACAAAATCCGGGATGGTAATTCTCTGATATTATTATATAGAACTAAGCCCGAACTGATTAGTAGGGCTTAGTTTTTACAATTTAAGTCATAGAAAGTATTTAATGATGTATTTAAAGTAAAACTGGTTCTTGCTGTTATGCATGAAAAGTTAACAAATAGGTCTAATACCTTAATACCTTTTAACCTATGAAAACAAGAAAATTTCTATTCTATTTTTATTTTGTATTGATCAATTTTTTCATATTCCCGAAGTCGGAGGCACAAACGAATTATGATTATACCAAACTTCAGAAGGAAAAACTAGGTAGAGGTATTGTTGCTATTAAAAAGAATCCACAAACCAATATTGTTACTTGGCGTTATTTATCATCCGACCCGATTAATACTACATTCAATGTATATCGAAACGGAGAAAAGATAAATACTTTGCCTTTGAATAATTCAACTTTTATAGAGGATAAAACATCCGAAAATAATGCTTTAATTTATACTGTAACTCCCGTGATAGAGGGAGTTGAACAAAACTCTTTATCTGCTCGCTATGTATTACCGGCAGATGCGCCCCAAGGTTACATAAACATTCCGTTGGATATTCCTGCAGGCGGAACTACACCCGACGGACAAACTTATACGTATTCGCCCAATGATGCCAGTATTGGAGATGTTGACGGAGATGGAGAATACGAGATCATATTGAAGTGGGATCCTTCTAATGCCCATGATAACTCACACAACGGATATACAGGTAATGTGTATTTCGATTGTTATAAACTAGACGGAACGAAGCTCTGGCGGATAGACTTAGGTCGGAATATTCGTGCAGGAGCACACTATACACAATTTATGGTTTACGATCTGGATGGAGATAATAAAGCCGAGATCGTAATGAAAACAGCTGACGGCACTACTGATGCCAAAGGCAATATCATAGGAAATAAGGATGCCGACTATCGAAACGAGAGAGGATATATTATCGAAGGGCATGAATATCTTACCGTTTTCAATGGATTGACCGGAGAGTCCATGCAAACGATAGATTATATACCTCAGCGAGGAGATGTCTGCAAATGGGGTGATTGCAAAGGAAACCGTGTTGACCGTTTTCTGGCTTGCATTGCTTATCTCGATGGAGTACACCCCAGTGTGGTGATGTGCCGAGGCTATTATACACGTACGGTATTGGCTGCTTTTGATTGGAGAGACGGCAAACTAACTAATCGCTGGGTATTCGATTCGAATACACCGGGCAATGAAAAGTATGCAGGACAGGGTAATCACAATCTGCGAGTAGGAGATGTGGATGGTGACGGCTGTGACGAAATTATATACGGATCGTGTGCTATTGATCACGATGGAAAAGGTCTTTACAGTACAGGTCTGGGACATGGTGATGCTTTACATATGACTGTTTTTGATCCAAGCAGGAAAGGTTTGCAGGTTTGGGATTGCCACGAAAATAAACGGGATGGCTCTACTTTCAGAGATGCTGCGACAGGAGAAGTTTTATTTCAGATACCATCACCAACAGATGTCGGACGCTGCATGGCGGCAGATATAGATCCCAATCATCCGGGAGTAGAAATGTGGTCAATAGACTCAAAAGGCATATATAATGTGCAAGGAAAGGTTATCAACCCATCTACAGCAGGGGTATCTATCAATATGGCATGCTGGTGGGACGGAGATTTATCGCGTGAATTACTTGATAAGATATCTATATCCAAGTATGATCCAGCCCAAGGAAAAAGCAATGTGATTTTTACAGGCGATGGTTGTGCTTGGAATAATGGTACGAAATCGAACCCTGCATTACAAGCCGATATTTTAGGCGATTGGAGAGAAGAGGTTCTTTACCGTACAGCAGATAATAAAAACCTGAGATTATATGTATCGACAGAACCTACAGATTATCGTTTCCATACATTTTTGGAAGATCCTGTGTACAGAATAAGTATAGCCACTCAGAATGTAGCATATAACCAGCCGACACAACCGGGATTTTATTTCGGGTCGGATTTGGGTAAAATGTTTAAAAATAAGGAAATCGTAACCAAAGAAGATCATTTGACTTTAGATGCCGGTATGGATTACGACAGTTACAGTTGGTCAGTCGGAGGCACGGAACGGGAGCGTACATTAACCACAAAAGATATCCCCGAAGGGAATCGAGCCCTAGTCTCGCTCAAAGTAACTTTTCGTGGATATGAGTTCTCCGACTATGTATATGTCACCTTAAAAGCTAAGTGAAAATGAAATTGTTAAGAATAATATTGATATGTGCTTTAAGCGGACTATCTTATGCTTCGGCATCGGATATAGGTCGGCTTTTCCCTTCTGAGAAGTATGTAATGATAGACCGCATTACAGGCAATCCGATAACAGTCCTGACTAGTGCAAAAACGAGTGATGCCAAATTGTATCAGACCCATCCTCAATGGACATCAGACGGCCAATTTATCATATTCAGGTCTTCGGATCGGTCTTCGGATAAGCATTCTCAGGCATTTGCCGTATCTGAAAGTACAGGAGATATAATACAACTGACCGATGGTGACGGTACGGGAACCGGGAGTCTGAATGTAGCCCGTTTATCAAACAAGCTCTATTATTTCAGAACGGAAAATAATATAAAATCATTGATCGAATTAAACCTCGATTCACTCATTAATGACAGTTACCGAAATTCGGTAAAAGAAAGAACTGCATATGAGAGATTTATTGCTAAATTACCGGATGATTTGGCCGAGTCGGGAGGCTTTACCCTCGATGCTGATGAAACTAAAGCATACGTAGGAGTGCGCAGGCTCGATGCGAAACCAACGATACAACACGACGATAGTTACAGAATAAAACAAGTACCATCAGGGATACGGATGATCGATTTACAAACAGGAAAGATTTCGTCAGTTATAGATGTGCCTTTTACCATGGGGCATTTGCAGGCTAACCCCTTTGTTGCCGGAGAGATACTCTATTGTCAGGAAACAGGTGGAGATGCTCCGCAACGGATGTGGATAGTACAAGCCGACGGATCAGGCAACAGACCCTTGTATGTAGAAACTCCTGATGATTGGGTGACTCATGAAACATGGGTCGATAAAGACCATGTTTACTTCAATGTTATGGGGCATCTGGATCGTTTGAGAACAAAAGCCACGGGATTATTCAGTATCAATGTACGTACAAACAAGATACAGGTACTGGGTCAACTGGACTATGGTTCGGGATTCTGGCATTGCGGAGGAACATCGGATGGTAAATGGGCTGCTTCTGATAATTTCGAAGGAGAGGTTTATCTCATTAATTGTCACACCGGAGAACGTACCCTGCTGACAGCCGATCATAAAATGAAACCCGATCATACACATCCGTCTTTCAGTCCGGACAATAAACGTATACTGATTCAATCAGGATATGTGACCGATGGACAAAAACTCGATCTGATGATTGTAAACATTCCTCCTTATCTGAATAAATAAGTAACAATAATATATAGAAGAAAGATCAGACCATGAAAAAGTCTTATAAACAAGTTTTACTGGTATCTCTCCTGATAGCGAATGGTATTAACGCATTCGCTCAGAAGAATCAGCATGATAAAGTAAATGATTTTAATACACCGCTTCATCTATTGGCTCCGGATTATAAGCGGCCATACGGGGAAGTGTCGACAGCTGACATAAAAAAATCATTAGACAGGGTTCTTAAATATCTGGATGAAGTAACTCCTGCAAAAGTTGTTAATAAGGATAACCATCAGGAAATTAAAGATTTTTCGAAAATAGATAAAGATTCACAGCTCGACAGAGGTGCATTCCGCCTTGCCAGTTACGAATGGGGAGTAACCTATTCGGGCATGCTTGAAGTGGCGGCTGCAACATCCGACAGCAGTTATTATAACTATGTGAAAGACCGCTTTAAATTCTTGGCGGAAGCAGCTCCTCAATTTAAGCGGATTATGAATGATTATGGGGTTATAGATCCTCAGATGAAGCAGTTGCTGACACCTCATGCCCTTGATGATGCCGGAGCAATGTGTGCGGCAATGATAAAACTTCAGCAATCGGAAAAACTCGATTTTGATCTTCGGAGTATTATCGATAATTACATGAACTATATCATGTACAAAGAATATCGATTATACGATGGAACATTTGCCCGTAAACGTCCTCAGATGAATACCCTGTGGCTCGATGATATGTATATGAGTGTACCTGCCATTGCCCAAATGGGAAAATTGACAGGAGAGGATAAGTATTACAATGAAGCAGTTAAGCAGATCAAACAATTCTCCGACCGTATGTTTGTGAAAGAAAAAGGTTTGTATATGCATGGCTGGGTAGAATCGATGGATGATCATCCTGCTTTTTTCTGGGGGCGTGCTAATGGATGGGCGGTACTGACGATGACGGAAGTTCTGGATGTCCTTCCCGAAAGTCATCCCGACAGACCTAAAGTGTTGGCTCAGTTGCGGGCGCACATCAAAGGAATTGCTTCTTATCAGTCGGGTGAAGGGTTCTGGCATCAGCTATTAGATCGTAATGACTCATATCTCGAAACATCAGCCACAGCTATCTATGTATACTGTATTGCTCATGCTATTAATAAGGGGTGGATAGATCCATTGGCTTATGGTCCGGTGGCTCAACTCGGATGGAATGCGGTATCATCGACTATCAATGCTCAGGGGCAAGTAGAAGGTACTTGCGTGGGTACGGGCATGGCATTCGATCCGGCGTTTTATTACTATCGTCCGGTAAATGTATATGCTGCGCATGGCTATGGCCCTGTATTATTGGCAGGTGCAGAAATGATAAAATTACAGAACAGATTATACCCCAGAATGAATGATAGTGCTGTTCAGTACTATACATCACCACAACGTACGGCAGCACCTATCTTCAGTATAGAAGATTCAAGCCGCCCGGAAGATATTGTAGCGGGAAGTACCCGTAAAAATGAAAAAGCCCCTGTTGTGTTTCTTATAGGAGATTCAACCGTAAAAAACGGACGAGGAAAAGGTGATGGTGGTCAATGGGGATGGGGAAGTTTCTTCGACCGGTTCTTCGATACCTCACGTATCAGTGTTGAAAATCATGCATTGGGAGGACGAAGCAGCCGTTCCTTTTTTACCGAAGGATTATGGGATAAAGTATTACCCGGATTGAAAAAGGGAGATTACTTGTTTATCCAGTTCGGGCATAATGATGGAGGACCTCTTAATACTGGCCGTGCTAGAGCTTCGCTGAAAGGGACAGGCGAAGAATCCGAAACTGTAATTATGGAACGTAACGGAGGCCCCGAAGAAGTATTTACTTACGGGCACTATCTACGATTGTATATCCGTCAGGCTAAAGCGGTAGGTGCAATCCCTATAGTTTTATCTCCTACTCCAGGTAACCGATGGACAGACGGGAAAGCAAACCGGATGACAGCATCTTATACCCAATGGGCTAAAGAGGTTGCACAGCAAGAGGGTGTAGAATTTATCGACCTGAACGATATCTCAGCCGATAAATTAGATAAACTCGGAGAAACTCAAGGTCGTCTGTTGTTTAAAGACAGTGTCCATACGACTGAAGAAGGAGCGTTAATAAACGGAGAATCTGTTATTGAAGGTTTGAAAAATATATCAGGTTTTTCATTGAATCAATATCTGAAAAAATAAGGTCTGTACTTTAAATTAATATACGATGAATAAAATAATAAATGGGTCTGTGATCCTGATAATATGCTTGACTCTTTTCTGTATTCCTGATGTGGCTGCGAAGAAAGGAGCAAAAATTGCAGATAAACCATTATTCAGAGATACAAAATATGATGGAGCCGCCGATCCCGTCATAATTTGGAATAAAAAAGAGAAGTGCTGGTTTATGTTTTATACCAACCGCCGTGCTAATCTCGAAAAAGCAGTAGGTGTTGATTGGGTACATGGTACACCTATCGGCATCGCCAAATCGACAGACGGAGGAGCAACATGGCAGTATAAATGTGATGCTGTGATCAATTACGGTGAATCCGATTATACATTCTGGGCTCCTGATATTGTTGAATATGAAGGCAGGTATCATATGTTTCTGACGGTTGTACCCGGTACTTTCACCGATTGGAAACATCCCCGTTCTATCGTTCAGCTCGAAAGCGATGATCTGATAAACTGGCAGCCTGTAGAAGAGATGAAACTGGCTTCGGATAAGGTTATAGACGCAGGCATATTCAAAGCGAAAGACGGCTGGTGGTATATGTATTATAATAACGAAAAAGACCGTAAATCGATATATGCAGTAAAGAGCAAAGATCTTAAAAACTGGGAAGATGCAGGAAAAGTTGTAGGGGATAAATCGGGTGAAGGACCAAAAGTGTTTTACTGGAAAGACCGTTATTTTATGATTGTCGACAATTGGGATGGTTTGGGTGTTTACACCTCTGCCGATCTCAAAAACTGGGTACGTCAACCTGAAAATATACTCAAGAATCCGGGTAAAGGAGCAGACGATGCGACCAAAGGTCTGCATGCCGATGTGGTTGTCAACAATGGAAAAGCATATATCTTTTATTTTACACATCCGGGACGTTTACCCGAGGCTGTAGATTCTTATGAGACGCGCAGAAGCTCTATACAAGTGGCTGAATTGGAATATATAGATGGTAAGATCGTATGTGACAGGGATAAGCCTGTACTCATAAATCTCCGGCCATAGTATGTAAGAATATTTCTAGGCTTTTGTACGAAATTGCATTGATAAGAAAAACCTATAAATCTATTTTTGTTGAATCATAAATGAAGTGAATAGCATGAAAAGACAAGCATTCAAAATGTATTTGAAACCGGGTTTCGAATCCGAATATGAAAAACGCCATAATGCGATTTGGCCTGAGTTGAGAGCTTTACTGAAAGAGACCGGAGTTTCTGATTATTCTATCTTTTGGGATAAAGAGACTAACGTATTATTTGCTTATCAGATAGTTGATGGAGGCAGTTCTTCACAGGATTTAGGCGATAATCCCATCGTCCAGAAATGGTGGGCTTATATGGCTGATATAATGGATACGAATGAAGATAATTCGCCGATAACGATCCCTTTGACAGAAGTCTTCCATATGGACTGAGAGCCTTTGATGAAATAATACAAGGATATGTATATTGAACAATATCCTTTTAGTTGATAAGAGACTTGGGTTGTTTTACTTACCAAAACAATATAGGTATGAGACCTTAGAAGGGCTGTGGCATACATGGCTTGAGTTTGTTTTGTCTTTAAGATCTTACAAAATGAAAAGAATACAATTAATAGTACTTTTGATTATTACATGTATATCGGGTGCGGCAGCTTCCGGAAAATATGTGCGTGTATTTGACTTTACAGGTGGGGAATTGGGGCAAAAAGAACCTGTAAATAGTTCAACGATATATGGATTAAACTCAGGATTTGGATACGATCTGGGAACCGGACAGAAAGATGGCGAACCTTTTTTCTTTTCGGTGGATGTTCCCGAAGGTAATTACAGGGTCACTGTAACTTTAGGAGATAAAGATGCCGAAAGCTGTACTACGGTTAAATCCGAATCGCGCAGATTAATGCTCGAAAATATAACCACAGCCAAGGGAAAATATAAAACATACACTTTTACTGTAAACGTACGCAATACAAAGATAGGAGAAACCGACTCGGTACGTATCAAACCGAGAGAAGTCGGAAAATTGATATGGGATAACAAACTTACACTTGAATTTAACGGAGACAATCCTTCTGTAACACAAATTAAAATAGAAAAAGTTGATAATCTGGTAACCCTTTTTCTCGCCGGAGATTCTACGGTTGTAGACGAAGCCAACGAACCTTGGAGCGGGTGGGGGCAGCTGCTTCCGCGTTTTCTGTCGTCGGATATTTCTGTCGCTAATTATGCCGAATCGGGAGAAGCCGCAAATAGTTTTGTTTCGTCTAAACGTTTTGCAAAACTATTATCGGAAATGAAAGCCGGAGATTATCTGTTTATTCAGTTCGGTCATAACGATCAGAAACAAAAGGGAGAAGGAAAAGGCCCTTATGCCAGCTATACCCGTGATCTAAAATACCTGATTGACGAAGCTCGTGCAAAAGGAGGAATACCTGTGCTTATCACGTCAATGAACCGCCGCACCTTCGATAGCGAAGGTAAAATAACGAATAGTCATGGTGATTATCCGGATGCCGTACGAAAATTGGCTAAACAAGAAAATGTAGCGTTAATAGACCTTAATGCGATGAGTAAAACCTTATACGAAGCATGGGGCGATGAAGGTTCAAAGAAAGCATTCGTTCATTTTCCGGCAGGTACATTTCCGGGTCAAGACAAAGATTTGGCGGATAACACCCATTTTAATCCTTATGGAGGATATGAACTGGCTAAATGTATTATTCAGGGGATAATTGACAATAATATTCCGGTAAAGAAATACATCGTGAAGGATTTTAAAGGATTCGATCCTGCACATCCTGATGCGTTCGATTCGGTTCGCATACCACGTTCGCCATTGTATTCGATGGTAAAACCCGATGGAAATTGAGGTGCTGACGGTTCCTGAAGTGCCAGACCACAAGACAAGAAATAATCGCAAAATAATAAAAAGGGTCTAATGACCTTAAGATAAAAATAAAACGCATGAAACGATCAGCAATTCTACTGATGGGAGTATTCACTCTTATGGCCGGCTCTGTTTTTGCTCAACGCACTGATGAAGAGTGTATCAGGGCAGTAGCCGATAATATTTTAAAGCAACCTGTAACCCAGTTTGTAGGAGTAAAAACGAAAGCTACTTATAACAGTACAAAAGAAATACCGAAGGGTGAAGATGTAACGTTTAAAAGCCCGCTCAGTGAATGGCATTATTCTAACGGGGTACTGGATATGAGTATGATTAATTTAGGTAAGTATCTGAATGAACCTAAATATATTGATTATGCGAAAAATCATGTGGCTTTTGGTTTTGCCAATTACGAGTACTTCAAAAAAACATTCAGAGGAGACCGCAAACACTGGCACTGGGCTTTCGGACAGTTGTGGAACACCAAAGAACTGGACGACTGCGGAGCGATGGGTGCAGCCGTTATCAATGTATATCAGTTGGATGCAAAGAAAGAATATAAAGCATACATAGATACTGCGGCTCAGCATATTTTGTACGGACAGCACCGCCTTACAGATGGAACTCTGGCTCGTACATTTCCTCGTAATATGACAGTTTGGGCAGATGACGTTTACATGAGCGTGTCGTTTCTTTCGCAGATGGGAAAACTTACCGGAGAACGTAAGTATTACGATGATGCAGCAACGCAGATTATCAATATCTCAAACTATCTGTGGTGTCCCGAAAAGCAGCTGTTCTACCATTGTTATTACACTGATCTGAAAAGAAATGGTGTTGCTTTCTGGGGACGTGCCAATGGCTGGATCACCGTATCGTTGGTGATGCTGCTGGATGTACTGCCTCAGGATCATCCGAAACGTGCCGAATTGATCGCTTTGTTAGATAAGCAGATTGTAGGTGTTTCGCGTTATCAGAATGCCAATGGTATGTGGAATCAATTATTGGATAAATCCGAATCGTATGACGAATCTTCAGCTACCGCCATGTATGTCTGGGGGATAGCCAAAGGGATAAATAACAAATGGCTGGATCCGGATTATGCCCGTATTGCATTGGCAGGATGGGATGCCTTGAAAAATACCCAGATTACCGAAGACGGACATTTCAAGAATGTCTGTGTCGGTACAGGTATAACTGATGATCTTCCTTTTTATTATAATCGTCCGGTCGGAGAAAATGAAAAGCATGGTTTGGGTCTGATTATCGAAACCGGAATCGAAGTAATGAAATTGAAGAAACAATCGGTAAAATAAGCATGAAAAATAGAATCAGAATATTACCGATGCTATTATGCTGGGTGCTGTTGTCGGTCACGGCAACAGCCCGGATACCCGATTTAGCATGGATAAAAACAGTCGGAGCCCGTACCGTTCCTCAAGGCACATCCGTTTTTAATGTGTCGGATTACGGTGCTAATCCCGACGGTGTAACAATTAACACAAAAGCGATACAAAAGGCAATAGATGATTGTGCGTCCAAGGGCGGAGGTGTTGTGACATTCTCTCCTGGGCGTTATCTGACAGGATCAATTTACGTAAAAGAGGGAGTAAACTTTAACATTCCTAAGGGCGTGATTTTATTAGGCAGTCAGAATCTGGATGATTATCCGGAAATGGATACCAGGGTTGCCGGAATAGAAATGCGCTGGCCGTCGGCTTTAATCAATGTTCTCGATCAGAAAAATGTATTGATAAGCGGCGATGGAGTAGTACATGCTCAGGGCAAAGTATTCTGGGATTCTTATTGGGCTTTGCGCAAAGATTATGAAGCCAGAGGATTGCGTTGGATTGTAGATTATGACAGCAAACGTCCTCGGACATTACTGGTTTCGCGTTCCTCAGATGTTACGATTAAAGATGTGACTTTTCAGCAGGCGGGATTCTGGACTATTCAACTTTTATATTCTACACAATGTACTGTAGATGGTGTTATTATCCAGAATAATGTAGGAGGTCATGGTCCCAGCACCGATGGTGTGGATATTGACTCTTCATCACAGATATTGGTTCAAAATTGTGATATTGATTGCAATGATGATAACTTTTGCCTGAAATCGGGGCGCGATGCCGATGGTTTGAGAGTAAACCGTCCGACAGAATATGTCGTTATACGTGATTGTGTGTCACGGGCAGGTGGCGGACTTCTGACTTGCGGCAGTGAAACATCGGGAGGAATCCGCTATGTGTATGCCGAAAATCTCAAAGCAAAAGGAACAAATGTTGGAATACGTTTAAAATCGGCTATGAACCGAGGAGGAACAACCGAGCATATTTATATAAAAAATATAGAAATGGATGATGTCGGTACTGTTTTCGAAGCTTCCATGAACTGGAATCCGGCATACAGTTATTCGACTTTGCCTAAAGAATATGAAGGAAAACCGATTCCGGAACATTGGAAAAAAATGCTGGAGAAAGTGGATACAAAAGCGGGAACTCCTTATTTTAATGATGTTTATTTGTCGGATTTCAAAGTGACAAATTCACGAAGTATGATGAGTGTGTCGGGGAGTAAGGAATCTCAGATGCGTAATTTCCATTTTTCGGATATTGATGCTGACGTTGAGCATGTCGGTAATATTGTTTTTGCGAAAGACTGGACTTTCGAGAATGTAAATATTAAGGCGAGAGATCAAAAGCCGGCTTCGGTCAAAAACTCCTCAAATGTTGTTTTTCCGGTACATTTGGCTATGAAAGATGTGAAATTCTCTCATAAATTAAAATCGGGGCAGCGATCTATTGTTGCAGCCGATCATCCTGAATTTGCTTTTTATCTGCCCGAAATGGCAGGGAATCTGAAATTCGGGGTTATAGTCGGAAAGAAAAGCAAATGGTTCAGTGAATTTGCCTTAAAGAATTCTTCTGGCGGCAACGGCATTGTAAACTATACTCTTTCGGATGCTATTCTTGGCAAAGGTTCGATTGATCTAAAAGTTGTGTCGCTAGCCGATACTGACGGAATAGTATTGCAGGTGTCTGGACAAAGCCTTCCTGCCGAAGTAAAACTATTTTGGTCATATGGAGGGGCTTACGGTCAGATATTGTCCGAAAAAGAGTCAGGGGCATTAAAGCCCGTTTATTGCAAAGATAATATCTTCAGTGTTGAGCATACTGCGTTTACATTGTATTATGGCGAGAGTATGAAATTGAAGGTTATAAATATGATTGCTCCCATAACTTCGGAAATAAGATTGTCGGATGCCTTTATGCAGGATTCTCCGTTAGCTTTTTTCGAATCGGGAAAAGAAACTTATGCTCCGGCATTGGCAGCGGCTTTGCCTTTAGCCAATGGTGTAAATGAATACTTCTGTGTCTATAAACAGAATGATAAAGCAGACTACAACCATTTTATGCTGCCTGAATTATTTAAGGTGTCAGTAAAAAAGGGGAATCAGTAGCTGAAAAATGTTCTTTAATATTATGCTATTTACTACGCGCAATCAGAGATTGCTTGTGTTCCTTTTGGCCAAAGCCCCAAAAGGAACCAAAAAGTCTTTGGCGCTTCGAGGCTCTGCCTATCTGACTACGTTCACGGGCGAAACTAAATAAAACTCGCCTTTCAGGCTCAAACAACATTTAGTTTTAATGCCCGTTTCACTGGTCAGATTACGGCTTCACCTCTGTATGCGCCCAAGCTGACGCCAGACAACGGCTTGCGACAGTCCACAAAAGGGTCTGTGCCCCCTCGTCCGTCAGGCTCTCGACATCGGCGGAAGACCGGGGCACCCGCTGCTCGAAGAAAGCGTTAAAAGACAAATGGATATCAGCGATAATCATTTTTATTTGTCTTAGCATTCGAGGGCTGAGCGGGTCGGGATGCAGACGCAGTCTTGATCTTTTGTTTCGTTTTGCATCAAGGCAAAATGAAAAACAAAGCCGGGAGGCTGCGTTAGGAAATAGCCTAACTTAAAATGTATAAAATAAAAGAACATTTTTATCAGTCCAACTACTAATTCCTATAAAAACTAGAATATATTATGAGAACGAGTATCGGTTTTTTCATTATATGGTGTATGAGTATTTGTTCTGTAACAGGACAGACCGATACCTCGTTCTTTAAAGTATATTGTTTCCCTGCCGATAAAGTACCTGTTATTGACGGCGATACCCGTGATTGGGATATTGTGCCTCAATCGTATGTTTTGGGTATCGATCAAATGACGGAGGATGAGGGAAAGCATAATAAGCCGGATAAAGAAAATCTGGATATAAACGTAAAAGTCGGTTGGGTCGAAGGGCAGAACCGATTGTACTTTCTTTATGAAGCCTATGACAATTACTGGTCTTTTTCCAGAGACGATCTGATGGTAGATATATTTGAGGTAGTAGTAGACGGCGACCGTTCGGGAGGACCCTTTATCGATAAGTTTTATCCGTTCAAAGATATTTCTAAAGAAGATGCATGGAATTTATTTCACGGACGTCAAGCCCAAAATTACCATATCTATACGCCTCCCAAACGAGGAGACTGGTGTATGTACTGGGGACCCCAGCAATGGCTGAAAGAAAAGCCTTTTTCGAATTATAGTTACAAGTATAATTTTAAGGAGGGAGAAAGCGGTAAACTGACTCTCGAATTTTATATTACACCTTTCGACTATGCTTCTCCTGAAGGAGCAGAGTCTTCTGTTGAATCGAAATTGTATGCAGATAAACTGATCGGTTTATGCTGGGCTGTTATTGATTATGATAATAATGAAGGAAAGCCCAAAGACGGATTTTGGAATTTATCAAGACATCATACTATGTATGGTAATGCATCAGAACTGAGAACTTTTAAGCTGATGCCGGTAGGTAAATAATCTTCTATCTAGGCTCACAGATCCTTTTATTCCTTTTTTATCTATAGAGAAAATGTTCTTTGGGTCACAGACCCTATTGTTAAAAAAGGTTCTTTGAGTAGCTGAAGAAATTTGAGAAAAGGAAAATGGAGCCACCTCAGAAAGTATATTTTTGATGTCACCTTTGTCACCTTTTTGAGAAATGGAAAATTTATAATGAAGGATGAAGAATCGTTTTCAATTGATAATTGTACATTTACCTTGTTACCTTTGTAACCTTTTTCGAAAATGAAGAATTGATAATGACTAGCTTTCAATTGATTATTGTTAACTGATCACTGTTGATTGATTATGTTACCTTAAAAATGCAAAAAATGAAAAGAAGAATAAATGCGTTATTGCTCTCCTTGTTGGTTGTGTTGTCGATTACAGCTCAATCTTCCCGTATCAAAATAGCCTGTGTAGGCAATAGTATAACCGAAGGTGCTGTCGCAAGTGACAGAGTACACAAAGGATATGTGGGACAGCTTGCAGTGCTGATGGGTGAAAACTATGATGTGCGTAACTTCGGTGTAAGTGGAGCGACTGCCTGCCGCAATACCTATAAGCCATACGATAAATGTGAAAAATTTGAAGAAGCAAAATCTTTTCTGCCCGATATTGTAACAATAGCATTAGGTACGAATGATTCACAGCCAAGAGTCTGGAATGAGGGAGATTTTGCAGCTAATTTCGAAGCCGATCTTACTTATCTGTGTGAAACATTCGAGTCTCTTCCATCCAAACCCAAGATATATTTATGTTTACCGATCCCTATTATGCCAAATACAAACTGGTCGCATCAGCCTAAAGTATTATCAGATGAAATAATTCCTTTGATAAAGAAGGTTGCTGCAGCTAAAGGATATCCGGTAATTGATTTATACTCAGCTTTATCGGGACATGAAGAATGTTATCCGGATACCGATAAACTACATCCCAATGATCAGGGGCATAGATTGATAGCTGAGACTGTTTATTCAGTACTGATGAAAAATACAGAAAAATAAGATGAAATATATATTACTTGTCATTACATTATTTATATCGGCGGTACAGGTTCCGGCTGCCGTTTACGATGTTAAGAATTACGGAGCAAAAGGAGATGGGGTACAAATTGATTCGGATGCTATAAATAAGGCTATCGAAGCGGCCTCTGCCAATGGTGGAGGAACTGTTTTTCTGCCTGCCGGTACATATCTGAGTTATTCTATACGGATGAAAGATAACATAACTCTTTATCTCGATGCCGGCAGTGTACTGTTGGCGGCATATCCTGAGAAAGATAGGGGATATGATGCCGCTGAAGAAAATGAGCATAATAAATATCAGGATTTCGGGCACAGCCATTGGATGAACAGCCTGATATGGGGTATCGGTTTGAGCGATATATCCATTGAGGGCAGAGGACGTATAGATGGTAGAGGTCTGACCCGTGAAGAAAGCCGTCTGGCAGGTGTTGGAAACAAAGCCATCAGCCTGAAGTTATGTAAGAATGTTACTATAAAAGATGTACAGATGGTCAATTGCGGACATTTTGCTTTACTGGCAACAGGTGTCGATAATATGACTATCACAAATGTTTGGGTGGATACAAACCGTGATGGTTTTGATATTGATTGCTGTCGTAATGTGCGTATCTCGGATTGTTCTGTTAATTCTCCCTGGGATGATGCCATTGTGTTGAAGAGTAGTTTTGCCCTTGGTTTTTTTCGTGATACTGAAAATATAACGATCACGAACTGTTATGTAAGTGGTTACGACAAAGGATCGGTACTAGCAGGAACGTTTGAACGTAAAGAGCCTCAGGCTCCTGATCATGGTTATGTGACAGGACGTATAAAAATGGGAACAGAATCGAGTGGAGGTTTTAAGAATATCAGTATCTCGAACTGTGTTTTTGAAAATTGCAGGGGATTGGCATTAGAATCCGTTGACGGAGGTTCTTTAGAAGATATTGTGATTAGTAATATAACCATGAGGGATATTGTAAATTCACCGATTTTCCTTCGTTTGGGAGCACGATTGAGAAGTCCTAAAGGGACTCCTGTAGGGAAGATGGCACGAATAACACTAAGTAATATTAATGTGTATAACGCCGATTCTCGATATGCCTCAATTATAAGCGGCATTCCGGATAATTATATTGAAGATGTCGTTCTCGATAATATTCGCATCGTATATAAAGGAGGAGGAACGGAAGCAGATGCAAAGCTGACTCCACCCGAAAATGAAGCAGTGTACCCCGAACCTTGGATGTTCGGAACTATTCCTGCATCGGGATTCTTCATCCGTCATGCCCGTAATATAGAAATGAATAATGTGCAGGTGAGCTTTCTTTCGCCCGATTTCCGCCCGTCTCTATGGTTGAGCGATGTAGACGGCTGCCGTCTATTCAATTACAGAGCAAAGGTACAGAATGGAGTAGAACCATATATTAACAGTAATGTAACGGGCTTCGAAATGAATATGAGCAGCATCTCGGAATAATTGCTTAATATTGCAGAGTGAAAAAGGTCTCAGACCTTTTGGTTTGTCCATCAAGGTATAAAAGCAATATAGGCTGTTATTACTTTGAAATACGACATTAAATACCTACTATTACTTAATAATGATATGAAGAAAATAGTTTTTTTATCTGCAATGTGTGCGATGTTATTAGTTACAGTTAATGTGAGTGCCCAAACAAAAGTGATAGCTCATAGAGGATATTGGGATACCGAAGGTTCGGCTCAAAACTCTATCGCTGCTCTTAACAAAGCCCATGAAATAAAAGCTTATGGCTCGGAATTTGATGTGATCATCACTTCGGATGGAGTTACCGTTGTTAATCACGATGATGTAATTGAAGGGATGCGTATCGAAGAAACTCCATACGAGAAGATAAAAGACCTCAAACTAAAGAATGGTGAGGTATTGCCTACTTTGGAAGAATATCTGATTGCCGGAAAAGCAAATAACGGGACTCAATTGATCCTGGAAATCAAGCCACATAAAACCAAAGAAAACGAAGACAGAGCAGTTGCTGCTACTTTGGCTTTGGTGAAAAAGTATCATTTAGAGAGTCAGGTTGAGTATATCTCTTTTAGCCTGAATATCTGCAAAGAGTTACTGAAAGGTTCTCCCAAATCTCAAATAGCATATCTGAGAGGTGAACTTTCTCCGAAAGAGATAAAAGAGATCGGCTTAACAGGGCTTGACTACCATTACAGTGTATACGAAAAGAACCCTACTTGGATTAAAGAAGCGCATACTTTAGGTTTAACCGTAAATGCCTGGACTGTGAATGGCGCCGATGTAATGAAACGTCTTATCGATCAGCAGGTAGATTTTATAACAACAGATAAACCTGTAGAAGTGAAATCGCTGCTGAAATAGAGCTGTTTATCGGACTTTTAGTCTTGTTTACCTATCTGCGTGGAATAAATTGTTCTAGGTGTGTATGTGTGGTGGGTTTTCTATCTGAAACTATTCATAAAGTCGTTGAGATTGATATCTTTATCTATTTCAAGCTTCTTCCGGAGCCTGTATCTGCTGACTTCAACACCTCTGATGGTGATGTTTAGTAACGATGCAATTTCTTTGGATGATAAGTTCATCTTTAAATAGGCACAGAGCACTTTTTCGTTTCTGGTCAGATTAGAATATCTTTTTTCCAGTGCATTGAAGAAATCCGAATGTAATACATTGAAGTTCGACTGGAATACATCGAAATCCTTGTCATGCTCGATGTTATGATTGATCTGTGAAATCAGACTCATCACTTTTTGCTTTATCGTAATGGAAGGCTTATTATCATCTATTGCTTTTGATATAGTGAATACACCTTTCTTTACATTCTCGAGCATTTCATTTTTTCGAGCCAGATTGAGTATATATCCCGATAGCTCTTGTGTTTTGTATTCGAGATTGCTTTTCAGATTTTCGTTTTGCAGTTCATATATCTCTTTGTCTTTTAGTTGCTTTTCCTCTTGATGTCTTTGCTTTTGGGCTATAAGTTCCTTGCCTTTTTGATCAATAATCCGTTTCTGTCTCCATATGGTACGTCGGTAAAAGATGAATATGCAAGTCAGTATGAGAGTGAGGTATGCTATATACGCCCACACAGAACGATACCATGGAGGAAGCACCCTGAAACTCAGGTAAGTGATTTTATCCGAGTCGGTTTCACCCTTTTTCATCGCTTTTACTTCGAATGTGTACATTCCTTCGGGAAGTTTAGTGTATTCTTTGTTGTTTTTCTCGGAAGGGGTACTCCATTTTTCATCGATATTATGCAGGCGTACCGAATATACAATTTCATCTCTGTCTGCATATTCCGTAGTAGAAAAGTAGATGTTTATGGAGTTGAGCGAATAGGGAATCTTTAAAAACTGTTTGGACTTCTCATAGAAAAGTGTACTGTCATTGTCTGTGGCTATGATCTTTCGGATGGATGCCGTAAGAGGTGTCGTTTTAGTTTGCTTATCTGAAAGGTTTATCATAACAAAACCTCGGTCTACTCCCAGTATTGCCGAAACTGAATCTTTGAGCATTACATTCTGATAACCATTGATCAACTCGTTGCTTAATCCGAAAGCCTGTTTCTTTTTCGAATAACCGTTGTTATAACGTAAGAACTTAAGATTGTTATCTGTGACAAACCAGATGTTTTTGTATGGATCTATCGATAGGTAATCGTACTTCTGAGGTCCTTCGAGCAGATTCTCGAGTTCCGAAAAGGGAATGAATTTATCGGACATCTTTACATATTTCAATATCTCGTTCCTCGTGCAAATGAATAGGGTGTTGTCTATTTTATTAAAGAAAGGGTTTTCCGGATTTAGTGGCGATTGTAGGATGTATTCTTTCTTTGCAATTACCTGAGTTAAATCGTCATTCAACGTAAGGCGGAGTACTATATTATCGTTGCCCATCACCCAGATTGTTTTTTGGTCTTCTTCGTAAAAGTCCCGGCACGAATTATAAAAGTCGGGAATGTTGTGTGAATATTGCCACTTCCCCTGTTTCTTGACGAGAACTTTTAGCCCTGAATAGGAGCTTGCTATCATCTTGTCTTTTAATGGTTTTACTTGCCATATGCCTGTTAAAGGTATGTTGTATATCGATTGATTTTCAATGATGGATATTTTGGTATCTCCTGCACAAAACAAGGTTTCGTTGTACACGGATAAAGACCATATCTGTCCTTCGGTGTCTTTGACTAGGGTGTAAGCCCCTGATTTATCGACTTTATATAGCCCTTGATTTGTACCCAGATACAAATCTCCTTTATAGTATGCTGAACAATATCCTGTACCGATAGGTGAGCTGACAGAAAACATAGGACGGATAGACGATTCTATATTAATATAAGCTATGCCCCGGTCGAGCCCGATCCAAAGATTTCCATCGAGGTCAAAGAGAGAGCTTAGTATTGTGTTGTTATATAATCCATTATTCAAATTAAATTCCTCTTGGTATTGAGGATTCAATAAGTCGGTTACCAACACCCCGTTTTGTACTGATCCCAGCGATAATAGAGAACCTTCTAATGAGGCACAGAACAATTGATTGTTCTCTATGAAATTTTGAGATGCAGGCAGGGTCATTTTTGTCCGTTTATTAGAGCCTAGGAGATATATACCTTTTCTGGCAGTTACAGTCAGTAATTTGTTGTCGAAAGAAAGAATACTTACTATTTTCTCGCCTTTGATATTCTCTGTATCCAGCAATGGCGTAAGCTTGTCTTGGTAATTTATAAAGAAGACACCATCGGGGCTGCCTATGTATATATAATTATTGATGAGTGAGGCACAGTCTACTTTTACACCTGTTGATATTACCTTCATTTTATCTTTTCCGTCATATATAACTACTTGCCCTTCATCGAGAAAATATACTTTATCTCCTCTGACGAAGATATTCCAGACTTCTCCTCTCCATTCCGGAGCCAGATTTGTAAGGCTGTGATATATAAGTTTTCCCGAATTATCAGGCTCAAAGTATCCTATTTCGGAGCTTCCCCCTACATATATGCGGTCTTTATCTATCTGTAAGGCTCTAACTAATTTATTCCTTATAGGGTATAATGACCAGAATATGCCATCGAATTCGAGCAGTCCTGATGTATTGGCAAAATATATCTTTCGGTTATTTGGATTTTGCTTGACTGACCAGTTTTGCGAACCTGCCATATATATATTGCGTTCATAGTTGATGATATTTCTCTGCCATACAGAATCAGAAGATATTAGAGGACCTGTTATAATGAAGAATAGAATATATAGAATAAATTTCATGGCTAATAAAGGTTAAAATAACACTAATAGAGGTGTAAATGTCTTCAAATATAATAAATCTTTTCTGATGTAGATGTTTTTAATATATAATATTGGTATATAGATATTTATTTTTAATATGTAGTAGTCTTGAAGTATTCTATATTGCTATACGTGAGTTTTTGTAGTATTGTTATTTTTTTACAAAAACTAACATATTTATAGGTTTGCCGATGTAAACCAAAAAAATGATCAAATATTATAAGTAACAGGAGTATTTAAAAGAGATAATTCTTTGTTATGAATATGTTTGATTAGTAAATAAATAGGTCTGAGACCTAAATCGTTAACCAACTAAATGAGAAAACATGAAAAAAGAGTCGTTTACAGTTAATCGGCTATTATCAGGACTAATATTATTCCTGTTATTTCTACCGATAGCTGCTTTTGCTCAAAGCAGTTCTATAAAAGGTACTGTTACAGATGCCAAATCGGGAGAAGCTCTGGTCGGAGTTTCTGTTGTACAAAAAAACACCAATAATGGAACTGTAACAGATCTGGACGGACACTTCCAATTGAATGTACCTTCAAACACAACTTTAGTTATATCTTATCTTGGGTATAAAACAAAGGAAATAAACGCATCCCAGAGTCCGATGTCGATTTTGTTAGAAGAATCGGGAGAGCTTCTGGATGAAGTGATCGTTGTCGGATATGGCGTTCAGAAAAAGAGTGTGGTAACAGCTTCCATAGCTAAGGTGTCGGCCGAAGACTTGGGCTCTACAGCACCTGTGCGGGTCGATAATGCACTAAAAGGACTTGCTGCCGGTGTAACGGTTACATCTGCTTCGGGACAACCGGGTGCCGCTGCCAAAATTCGTATTCGAGGAATCGGTACGATAAATAATTCAGACCCGCTTTATATTGTAGATGGTATGCCTATAGAGGGTGGTTTGGATTATCTTAACCCGAGTGATATTGCTTCCATAGAAGTGTTGAAAGATGCCGCTTCCGGAGCTGTATACGGTGCACGTGCTGCTAACGGGGTTGTTTTGGTTACGACCAAAACAGGTAAGGAAGGAAGAACAAGAGTTACCTATGACTTTTCTTACGGATGGCAGCGTCCATGGAAAGAACGTGATGTATTGAATGCAACCGAATATGCAATCATGATGAACGAAGGAGCAGTTAATGCAGGTATGGCTCCTAAATACAATGATCCGTATTCTTATGGAAAGGGTACCAATTGGCAAAAAGAAACATTTAATTATGATGCGCCTGTAGTGAATCATCAAGTAAGTATAAGTGGAGCCAGTGATAAAATCAATTATTTGGTTTCTATGGGTTACTATACACAAGAAGGTATTGTGGGAGGAAATTTCGATCGTTCTAACTACGAACGTTTAACCCTGCGCAGCAATACCAGTTATACATTATTCGATGAATCGAAAAGCCGTAATTGGTTGAAAAGCCTCAAGGTTTCCTCAAACCTTTCTTATGCACGTATAAAGAGTAAAGGAATCGAAACAAACTCTTCTTACGGGTCACCTTTGGGTAGTGCTTTAGCATTATCTCCTATATTGGGTGTATACGTAGAGGGGCAAGCAGCACAAGATCAATTAGATCAGTATGCCGGAACAAGTGGTTACACCCCAATGTATGATCCTAAAAATGGTAAACTTTACATGCTGGCTGGGTCTGACTATAATGAAATGGTAAATCCTCTGGCAAGTCTGTCGTTACCTGGTAATCAGAATTGGAGTCATAAATTTGTAGTCAATTTTGCTGCGGAATTAGGAATCTGGGATAATTTGAAATTCAGAACTTCTTATGGCGCTGATTTGGGTTTTTGGGGATATGACGGTTACACTAAACTGTATTACCTAACAGCTAATAATAAGGCTGATAAGACCAGTGCTTATTCTAATAAACAGGATGGTACAACATGGCAGGTCGAGAATATTTTGATGTATGACAAGACTATCGATAAACATTCTTTCTCCTTGCTTTTGGGGCAGTCTGCGAAAAAATCGTCGGGTTCTTACCTTGGAGGAAACCGGTTTGGAATTATTAATCTTGACCGTCCATATATTGATGCCAGTAATGGATTGCAGGAGAATGGAGATATGGGAGTTTACGGAGGGCCTAGTGATGAGGCTACTTTAGCTTCTTTGTTTGCACGTGCCAGCTATAACTACGATGAGAGATATATGTTGCAGGCAACAGTTCGGCGTGACGGATCTTCCAGATTCGGCTCCAATAATCATTATGCAACATTTCCTTCATTTTCATTAGGATGGAATCTCACAAATGAGAAGTTTATGGAAGAGCGCCCTGATTGGTTGACTGCAACAAAGGCTCGTTTGTCATGGGGTAAAAACGGAAACGAAAATATCGGAAATTTCAGATATACAGTCTTAACATCAACCGGAAACAATTATATATTCGGATCTAATGAAAATCTGGTAAATGGAGTAAAAGCTGGAGGGTTGGCTAATCCTGATCTGAAATGGGAAGAATCGGAGCAATTAGACTTTGGTCTGGATTTTGGGTTCTTTGATAATGCGCTTACTTTCACAGTAGACTACTATAAGAAAAAAACCAACGGGATGTTGATGGAAATGAATATTCCATCGTATGTAGGTGAATCCAAACCGATAGGTAATGTAGGTAAAATGGAAAATAGCGGGATTGAATTTGAAGGTGCTTATAGATTTAGTACAAATGGATGGAATTTTCGCTTAGGAGGTAATCTTACCTATCTGAAAAATAAACTGATCGAATATGGCAACGATTCAGGTTGGGCAAATCTGGACTCTTTTCAGGGTATTGGCTCTATTACCCGTGCTCAAAATGGAAAGCCTTTCCCATATTTTTACGGATATAAGACAGATGGTGTTTTCCAGAATACAACCGAAGTAAATGCTTATACAAATAAAGACGGAGCATTGATTCAACCGAATGCTGTTGCGGGAGATGTGCGTTTTGTAGATGTAAACGGAGATGGAATAATTGATGCAGGGGATCGCACGGATATCGGAAAAGGGATGCCTGACTGGACGTATGGTTTTAACTTTAATGTAAGCTGGAAAAATTTTGACTTAAGCATGATGTGGCAGGGAACCATCGGTAACGATGTATTTGATGCTACACGCCGTACGGATATAACATCCAGCAATATGCCTTCTTGGATACTTAACCGTTGGACAGGTGAAGGTACTTCAAATAAATATCCACGTTATGTACAGGGCGATAATGTAAACTGGCAGTCATCTGACCTTTATATATACGATGGCAGTTATCTGCGCTTGAAAAATATGCAATTTGGCTATACTCTGCCCGGTAATCTGACACGTAAGTATTTCGTTTCTTCTCTGCGATTGTTTGTCGCAGCAGAAAATCTGCTTACAATCACTAAATATCATGGATTTGATCCTGAAATATCATCGGGAGGTACCTCTTTGGGTGTTGATCGTGGAGTATATCCGCAAGCGAGAGTATTTACAGTCGGTGTGAATCTAGCATTTTAATCTTAACATTTAATTGTCATGAAGAAATATAAATATATAATGGCCGGTTTGATATCATCAGCTATGCTGGCAACCGGATGCTCCGAATCGTTTTTGGAGGTAGAGTCAAAAACACAAGAAACAATAGATACTTATTTTACTACAGATGAGCATATACAGGAGGCTGTAGTTGCCGCCTATGATCCCTTGCATTGGCCTGATTGGGCTATGAGCCAATATAATCCCGTAAATATAATGAGCGATATTATGGCTGATGATATATGGGTCGGCGGATCGGACAAAAACGATAACCAATACTGGCATTTAATGATGAACTATGAGGCACTTCCGACTAACTGTATGACGGGGCTTTGGACTGTAGCTTACTCCGGTGTTAAACGCAGCAATGATGTTCTGACCTATATTGGATGGGCAGGAGAGAATCTTACCGAAAAAAATGCGACATATTATCAGGCGCAAGCACGTGTCCTTCGTGTATTTTATTACAACTGGCTTTGGAAATTCTGGGGAAATATACCTTATTATGAAAAAAATCTAACAACTCCCTATATTGCAGAGCAGTTGAACGCAGATAATGTCTATAATAACATGATTGCTGACCTGGAAGGTGCAATAGCATTGGATGCTTTTCCGATGAAAGAAAGTAGTAGCAATTATGGGCGTGTAACTAAGGCTATGGCATATATGCTTTATGCCGAAATAGTAATGTATCAGAATGATGAAAGCCGTTATCCGAAAGCATTGCAGTATATGAAAGAGATTATTGATAGCGGTAAGTATTCCTTGACTGCTGATTATACCGGAATTTTTAAGGAATCCGGAGAATGGAATGACGAATCTATTTTCGAGATTAATTATAAGTCCGAGAATGCTGCCCGTTCATGGAACTCTCCTCTTGTTGCCGGAGGAACGGTACTTCCTCGTTTGATAAGTCCTAGCGGTTGGGCGGATGGTACAGATGGTCATGAAAACGGCTGGGGATTCTGTCCTCTCAGAACCGAAACATATAATCGCTATTCGAATAACGATGCCCGCCGTGGAGCTACTTGCTGGAATGCGGCTGCAGCAGGAAGTTATAAGCCACGTTATCAGGATACAGGATTCTTTCTTGAAAAATATGTTGCTCAGTCCGGAGGAAATGCAGGGCAAATTGCTGATGCAGACCTTAACTACAATAATAATCTTCGTATTTACCGTTTTTCGGAAACATTACTTAATGCCGCCGAACTTATTGTTCGTGGAGCAGGTAGCGGTGATGCCAAAGAATATTTGAATCGTGTGCATAAACGTGCAGGATTGACTGTTGAAGTTGCAGCAACCATTGATAATATTATAGAAGAACGCCACTTGGAGTTTGTAGGTGAAGGAAAACGTTATTGGGATCTTGTACGTACAGGAAAAGCCGCAAGTGTATTAGTTCCTGATAGCTACGGTTATCGGACCAATGCCTGGACAGCAAATAAAAAATACCTGCCTATTCCTCAAAGTGAAATAGATGCAGCACAAGGAACTTTGACTCAAAACAGTTATTAATCAGCTGAAAGAGCTTAATGATATACTTTTAATTTATAACAAGCTTTGGATATCTAACTTGTCAAAGCAATAAAAGGTCTGATACCTTATTAAAAACCAAGAGGATTATGAAAAATATATATAATTATATCAAAGTCACTTTCATGCTGGTGACTATAGCTTTAAGTCAGGCAGGCTGCTCTCCCGAAGACTTCAAGTCTCCTAATGAAGCTGGCATTCCTTTAGCTGCAGAGTATGAAGATGCTATCAAAATAGATGTTGATCAGGAAACAAATACGGTCACTTTCTCTTTCGATAGAACTGATGTTATTCCGTTCTGGACCATTCATACTGCTACTAAGGCAGTTTATTCGTCAGAAGTTAGTTTTACTCAAACTTTTCCCAAGGCCGGAGATTATCTTGTGGAAGTTAAAATTTTGAATGCCAATGGACAAAGTGATGGAGCGGTAACTAAAACAATAACTATAAACCGGAGTTTAATCAATGGTTTCGGCGGATTTGTGTATGACTCTTCGTTCAATATCTGGAAAAGTGCAACAATAAGTACTCCTACATTCTGGTATGCTCCGGGATGGTCTCAGATCGCCGATCCTAAATATTCATTCCAGGAACCTGCTTATTCTATAAGTTTGCCTCAGGCAACTACTGATCAGTGGCAGGCTCAGATGATTATAGGTACAGACTTTGGTAGTAGTGCAGCGTTACAATATGATTTCTCAGTGATTCTGACTTCAACAAAAGCCCATCCGGGGATTACAGTTAAGCTGGTGGATAGCAGTGATGATAATATTTTCTACTTTGCAGAAAGAACCAGTTTGGAGGCTAATCAACCCAAGTGTTTCTGGAAGAGTTCGATGCAGGGACTTGATGTAAGTAAATTGAAGCTGGTTTTAGACTTTGGCGGAAATGCCGAGGGCACAGATATTTCAGTCGAAAATATTGTATTTAAGAATCATGCAGATGACGATGGAACGGTTGTACCTGAAATTGAAGAGCCTGAACCTAATTGGGTAGATGTGAATAGTACCGACAACTTGTGGCATGGAGTAACCTTCTCTAATACATTTTATTATGCTCCGGGTTGGTCACAACTTGCAGATCCGGCATTAACTATTAGTGGGACAGAGTATTCAACGACTTTCCCAAGTGCAACATTCGCTCAATGGCAGAATCAGGTGACATTTGTAACTGATAATCTGTCTACAAAAGCCGGAGAAAATTATGATTTTCGTGTGATCCTAAATGCTTCGCAAGACGTGAAGGCTGTAACAGTGAAACTCGCTCAGAACGATAATGATGATGTATTTCTTTTCCTTAAAAATGTGGATCTTTCAGCTGGAACTAATATTATTGCAAAGGCTGTGGACGTGGAAGGGGTAGATATTACTAAAGCAAAATTAGTTTTTGATTTTGGTGGCAACCCCGATAATACAGATATACTCATTAAAGATATTATCCTGCAAAAGCATAAAGATTAACTCTAACCCAAACAGTTGTGGATTTAAAGAGAATCCACAACTGTCTCATTTCTAAAATTATGAAGAGATTCTTAGATAAATTGCCCTTATTCGTACTGTTGCTTTCGTTTTTGAATTGTAGCAGCAGTAACGATAATCCCGATCCTGTAGAAACAGTGGTCTGTTCTCCAACTGAAGTAAGTGTAGATTATAAAGCAGCAACTCAGACAATCGATATTGTAGCTTCCGGAGAATGGACAGCCTATAGTAATGAAAGCTGGATCAGTTGTACTCCATCGAGTTCTATTAATACCAAGGCAACGGTAACCGTTACTATTGCAGCTAATTCGAATACCGCTGCACGTGAAGGGACGGTAATATTCAAATCGGGAACAGGACGTACTTCTGTAACTGTAAAACAAGCAGCAAAACCCGAAGTCCCGGTTGATCCGAACATACAAGTTCCGGAGGGTTATAAGCTGGTATGGAATGACGAGTTCGATGAAGGTACGGAACCCGGATCGGAGTGGTGGTATGAAACAGGTGCCGGAGGCTGGGGTAACAATGAGTTGCAAAACTATGTTGCCGGATATCAGGATTCGGAACAGCTGGCTGCTGTTAAAGATGGAATTCTGACCATAACAGCCAAAAAGATAGGCAGTACTGTTTATTCAATCCGTATGAATACAAATCAAAGCTGGAAATACGGTTATTTCGAAGCCCGTTTGAAACTTCCATCAGGAAAAGGAACATGGCCTGCATTCTGGATGATGCCTAAAAACTATACAGCCTGGCCTGCTGATGGCGAAATTGATATAATGGAAGAAGTAGGTTACAGGCCTAATTACGTTTCTTCTGCAATCCATTGTACTTCATACAATCATACGAAAGGGACAGAAAAAACAAACGAGATGTTCCTCGAAACTGCCCAGACTGAATATCACGTATATGCTCTGGAGTGGACTGAAGATTATATCCGTACTTATGTTGATGGTAAACAATTGTTTTACTTCGAAAATGATAAAAAAGGCAATAAAGATACATGGCCTTTTGATGCGGCATTTTATCTCAAACTAAATCTGGCCTGGGGTGGAAACTGGGGTGGAGCTCAGGGTGTAGATGAATCGGCACTGCCGGCAACTTACCATATCGATTATGTAAGGGTATTTCAAAAAAAATAAGAATAGGGTCAGTGACTGCGGTCTCAGATCTCCTTGTTGACTCTGCAAGCATAACAGCAAGAGCCGGTTATCGCTTTGAAGTATGTCATTAAATACTTTTGTTACTGAAATTGTAAACAACATATAATTATGAAATTAAAACTTATAGGTATTGCTTGCCTGTTAAATGCTACGGTCGGTTATGCTCAGCAAGGTAATTACGAGAAGGAGATAAATGCTTTACTCTCGAAAATGACTTTGGATGAGAAGATCGGGCAAATGAATCAGTTAAGCTATTACGAGACAAACGATCAGTTGCTTACGCAGATCAAGAAGGGCGAAATAGGTTCGCTGTTGAATATTATAGATCCGGTGGAGGTCAATAAAGTACAGAAAACAGCTTTGGAAAACAGCCGTTTGGGTATTCCGTTGATTATCGGTCGGGATGTTATTCACGGGTTGAAAACGGTATTTCCCATTCCATTGGGGCAGGCAGCATCTTTTGATCCTCAGTTGGTAGAGGCAGGAGCTCGTGTTGCTGCAACCGAATCCCGTGAACTGGGTATTAACTGGACGTTTGCTCCCATGCTTGATATTTCGAGAGATGCCCGTTGGGGGCGCATTGCCGAAAGCTTAGGCGAAGACCCTTATCTGGCAGGTGAACTCGGTGCGGCTATGGTGAAAGGATTTCAGGGCAATGACTTGTCTTCACCTACATCTATCGCAGCTTGTGTAAAGCACTTTATCGGATACGGGGCTGCCGAAGGCGGGCGTGACTATAACAGTACCAATATTCCTCCTCATTTGTTACATAATGTGTATTTGGTTCCTTTCAAAAAGGCGATAGATGCAGGAGCAGCTACCTTGATGACTTCATTTAATGATAATGACGGAATACCGGCATCAGGCAACGATTATCTACTCAAAGATGTGTTGCGTAAAGATTGGAAATTCGATGGCTTTGTGGTATCAGATTGGGCTTCAATGGCTGAAATGATTGCGCACGGTTATGCGAAAGACGGAAAAGACGTAGCACGTATTTCTGCTAATGCCGGATTAGATATGGAAATGGTAAGCGGTACATATCCGAAATACCTGAAAGAGCTGGTGCAGTCGGGGCAAGTTGCGATGGCAGATATTGATAACTCTGTACGGAATATCCTTCGTGTAAAATATCGTCTGGGATTATTTAAGAATCCGTATGTAGATACATCTAAAACATCTACTATTTATTCACAGGCTCATTTGCAAGAAGCTCGCAAGGCAGCTGTAGAATCTGCTATTCTGTTGAAGAACGAGGGCAATCTGCTTCCACTTAAAGCTAATCTTAAAGTGGCGGTTATCGGTCCTTTGGCTGACGCTCCTCATGATCAGATGGGTACATGGGTATTCGATGGAGACAAGGCACATACGGTAACCCCATTGAAAGCATTGCAGACAGAGTTTAAGAATATAAGTTATGTGTACGAACCTGCGCTCTCGTACAGCAGAGACAAGAGCACCGCAAACTTCGAGAAAGCAAAGCAGGCAGCTGCGTCTGCTGATGTTGCGATCGTTTTTCTGGGCGAAGAATCTATCCTGTCGGGAGAGGCTCATTCTTTGTCTAATATTAATCTGATAGGTGTGCAATCTGATTTACTAAGAGAGGTCAAAAGTGCAGGCAAACCGGTTGTGTTGGTAGTGATGGCAGGTCGTCCGCTTACTATTGAGCGTGACCTGCCTTATGCTGATGCGGTGTTGTTTAATTTTCATCCCGGAACAATGGGAGGGCCTGCAATTTTTGACCTTATATACGGAAAAGCCAATCCGAGTGGAAAACTTCCCACAACATTTGTCCGTGAAGTAGGTCAGATTCCTATGTATTATAATCATAACAATACAGGACGTCCTGCTCCGGATGGTAACGTGATGACTTTGGATCAGATTCCGGTCGAAGCAGGTCAGACATCGTTGGGCAATACCTCATTTTATCTCGATTCGGGCAAAAATCCGTTATTTCCATTCGGGTATGGATTGTCGTACAGTAAGTTCGAATATTCGGGCTTAGCATTATCTTCAAACTCTATTCCGATGGGTGGAATGCTTACAGCAAGAGTCTCTATCAAAAATACAAGTTCGGTAGATGGTGTTGAAGTTGCTCAGCTTTATATCCGTGATTTAGTCGGATCTATAGCCCGTCCTGTTAAAGAATTGAAAGGATTTCAACGGGTTGCATTGAAAGCAGGAGAATCGAAAACAATTGAATTTACATTAACTACAGACGATTTAGCTTTCTTTGGCAGGGATATGCAGAGAAAAGCCGAAGCCGGAGACTTCAAATTGTGGATAGGAACTAGTAGTGCCGAAGGTTTAGAAACAGAATTTTCAATAAAGTAAAAAACAAGTCTCCTTTCATCAGGAGTATGTAGTATTAGGTTAGAAAGGTAGCCGGAAGTTATATTTATATAGCTTTCGGCTTTTGTTTTTTTAAACTGTCAATATTAAAAGGGATGGCGACTATTTTTCTTGTAAATACATATAAACCAATAAGACCTTAAAAAATATAAAAAAGAATAAGTGTGTCATTTTTCAAAGTATCTAAATCAAATAAAACAATATGAGTGTAGAGTGAAACATTACTTTTGCTACATCTAAGGTCTAAGACCTCTTTGTTACTTTAAATTCCAGATCTAAACCGAAACATGAAAAATATACATCACTTTTTTGCTTTTGACTTAGGCGCAACAAGCGGACGTTCTATTTTAGCTACTATCCAAAATGATAAATTAGAGTTGAAAGAACTCACTCGTTTTCCCAATAAGATAATACGTATACACGATAAATATTATTGGGATATATACGCATTGTTCGATGAGCTGAAAAACGGACTGAAAGCAGTAGCGTCTCAAGGTATAAAAATAGATGCTATAGGCATAGATACATGGGGGGTAGATTTTGTTTATCTCGGAAAAGATGGTGCTATCTTGGGGCAACCCCGTTCATACCGAGATCCGTATACAGAAGGTATGCCCGAAGAATATTTTAAGATTATATCTAAAAAAGAAGTTTATGATTCAACCGGAATTCAGATAATGAATTTCAACTCTATATTCCAACTATTTGCAGCAAAAAAAGAAAAATCGTCAGCTTTGGAAGCTGCTGTTGATGTTCTTTTCATGCCGGATGCTTTTTCGTATTTACTCACAGGGAAAAAGGTTTGCGAATATACAATTGCATCAACATCACAACTTGTAAATCCGAGGACAAAGAATTTCGAAGCTAAATTATTCGACGCTATGGGTATAAGTCCATCGTTGATGCAGCCTATTGTTATGCCTGGCGAAGTAATCGGCTATGTAGCAGATAGTGTAATGAAAGAATGTGGAATAGATAAAGTTCCTGTGATTGCGGTTGCAGGTCATGATACGGGTTCGGCTGTAGCAGCTGTTCCTGCAGAAAACGAAAATTTTGCTTATCTGAGTTCGGGTACATGGTCGTTAATGGGGATTGAGGTGAAAGATCCTATTATAACAAATGAATCTTTCGAACTGAATTTTACCAACGAAGGAGGAGTAAACGGTACAACTCGTTTCTTGAAAAATATCACAGGAATGTGGCTTCTTGAGCAATGTCGTAAAGAATGGGAACTTGCCGGACAGAAATATACATATCCTGAGATTGTAGCTTTGTCTAACTCTGTTGAGGGATTCCGTTCGATGATTGACCCGGATGATGCTTCCTTTGCCAATCCCGAAAGTATGACTGAGGCAATTGCAGTATATTGTTGCAAAACAGGGCAACAGTCGCCTGCAAGTCATGCCGAATTTATCCGTTGTATATTCGATAGTTTAGCTCTTAAGTATCGATTTGTATTGGGTTGTCTGCAAAAGGTAGCCCCATTCAAAATAGAAAAACTACATGTGATTGGCGGTGGCTCTCAAAATAAATTGCTCAATCAGGCAACAGCCAATTCTATCGGTATACCAGTTGTTGCGGGTCCATCCGAAGCAACTGCTATCGGTAATGTTATGATACAGGCAAAAGGAGCAGGATTGATAGATTCTTTACAAGATATTCGTAAAGTAATTAGTAACTCAGTGACTCCCGAAGTGTTTGAACCTCAGGATACAGAGTTGTGGAATGAGGCCTATAACCGATTCTTCTTATTATTGAAGAAATAATAGTAAGTAACAAGTTTAAATTTTTTACAAACAAAATAATAAATAGGTCTGAGACCTTCTTGTGACCTTAACCTCTAAATAATAAAATCATGAGTAAATCTGAATTAGTTCAAAAGTCATTTGAAATAGCAAAAGAACGTTACGCTGCAGTAGGTGTAGATGTAGAACAAGCATTGAAAAATCTTCAGAAGTTATCAATTTCGCTGCATTGCTGGCAAACTGATGATGTGGTAGGTTTCGAAACATTAGGAAACCAAGGTGGAAGCGGTATTCAGGCGACAGGAAACTATCCCGGACGTGCAAGAAATATAGGAGAAGTACAGGCCGATATAGAAGAAGTGTTGACTCATATCGGAGGTACTCACCGTTTCAACCTGCATGCTATTTATGGTGAGTTTGGAGGTAAACCCGTAGACCGTGATCAAATAGAGCCTTCTCACTTTACCGGATGGATGCAATGGGCTAAAGAAAAGAATTTGAAGATTGATTTCAATTCAAGTTCTTTCGGTCATCCAAAAAGCGGTGATTTGACTTTGGCTAATCCTGATAAAGCTATCCGTGATTTCTGGATCGAGCATACAAAACGCAGCCGTGCTATTTCGGAAGCAATCGGTAAATTCCAGAACGATCCATGTATCATGAACTTATGGATTCATGACGGGATGAAAGATTTGACAGTGAACCGTTTGAAATACCGTCAGATTTTGGAACAATCTCTGGATGACATTTTTGCAACAGAATATAAAAATATGAAAGACTGTATCGAGTCTAAGCTATTCGGTATTGCTCTTGAAAGTTATACCGTTGGTTCTCATGACTTCTATTTGGGTTATGGCGCTAAGAAACAAAAAATAGTAACTCTTGATACCGGTCACTTCCACTTAACTGAAAGTGTTGCTGACAAGATTTCTTCTCTGCTTCTTTTCACTCCCGAAATTATGCTTCATGTGAGCCGTCCTGTACGTTGGGATTCAGACCACGTAGTAACTCTTAACGAAGATACTATCGAATTGGCTAGAGAAATTGTACGTGCTGATGCTCTTGACAGAGTACACGTAGGTCTTGACTTCTTTGATGCTTCTATCAACCGTATCGGTGCTTATGTGATCGGGGTACGTGCGACTCAAAAAGCATTCTTGCAAGGATTTCTTGAACCGCTTGCACAACTTCGTGAGTATGAAGCAAACGGTCAGTACTTTGAAAGATTGGCTTTGTTGGAAGAAGCGAAGAGCCTTCCTTGGAATGCTGTTTGGGATTATTTCTGCTTGTCAAGCAATGTAGAAGTGGGCGAAGACTTTATTCCTGCTGTTCAGAAGTATGAAAAAAATGTAACATCTAAGAGATCATAAATTATGTGCAAATCGGCTTGCAGCGGGTATAACTTACCATGGTTAATTTAATTCAACAAAATAACCCCGTTGCAAGCTATTTTCTATATATAAGTAACAGAAAGTATTTAATGATGTGCTTTAAAGCGATAACCTGCTATTGGTGTTATGCTTGCAAAGTCAATAAAAAGGTCTGAGACCTTAAAAAATCTATCTATGAATACAATTATAGGACTGATAATAATAGCTCTGGGCAGCTTTGGTCAATCAAGTTCCTACGTGCCAATCAAAAAAATCAAAAGTTGGTCGTGGGAATCTTTTTGGTTAGTACAAGGTGTGTTTGCATGGCTGGTTTTTCCCTTGTTAGGAGCTTTGCTTGCCATTCCCGAAGGGCAAAGCCTTTTTGATCTTTGGGGTTCGGGCGGAGCGTTCAATGCAATGTTTTTTGGTGTCTTGTGGGGAGTCGGAGGACTTACTTTTGGATTAAGCATGCGGTTTCTGGGAGTAGCTCTCGGACAAAGTATCTCATTGGGTACATGTGCCGCCTTTGGTACATTATTTCCGGCCTTATTTGCCGGAACAGATTTGTTTCATGGCGAAGGGTTAATGCTGTTGATAGGTGTAGCGATCACCATAGCTGGTATAGCTATTATCGGGTATGCTGGTAGCCTTCGGTCCAAGAATATGACTGAAGAAGAAAAAAGAGCAGCTGTAAAAGATTTCGCTTTGACAAAAGGTCTTCTGGTGGCTTTACTTGCCGGTGTGATGAGTGCTTGTTTTGCTTTAGGGCTTGCAGCCGGAGCTCCGATTAAGGAAGCTGCTCTGGCCGGAGGTGTTAAACCTCTTTATGCTGGTCTGCCTGTTATTTTCTTGGTAACTTTAGGCGGATTCTTTACTAATGCCATCTATTGCCTTCAGCAGAACGTAAAGAACAATACGATAAAAGAATATACATCTGTTGATTCGGGAACGTTGGTGAACAATATTCTGTTCTGTGCGTTAGCAGGAGGATTATGGTACTCTCAGTTCTTCGGTTTGGAGATGGGTAAGAGTTTCCTAACAGAGAGTCCTGTATTGCTTGCTTTCTCATGGAGTATACTGATGTCTCTCAATGTATTGTTCAGTAATGTCTGGGGTATCGTTCTAAAAGAGTGGAAAGGAGTAGGTAGTAAGACAATCGGCATACTTGTATTAGGATTGGTTGTGCTTATTTCATCCATTATTGTGGTGGCAATGTCTCAGCAATGAAGGTCATAGACCTCTATAAATCTTAGAAAAATAATAAAAGGTCATAGACCTTAAAATAATAGTTATAAATATATTATGAAATCAATATTAGATAATCGCCCCGAATTGGCAAAACAAGTAGCAGATGTTGCAGAAGTGGCCGGTTACTTGTGGCAAAAAGGCTGGGCTGAACGTAACGGTGGTAATATTACTATCAATATTACAGATTTAGTGGATGACGAGATTAGAAATATGAAACCGATCAGTGATCCGGTTTCTATAGGTACAGTATTACCTCATCTCAAAGGATGTTATTTTTTCTGTAAAGGAACAAACAGACGTATGCGTGATCTTGCTCGCTGGCCAATGGAAAACGGGTCGGTAATCCGTATTCTTGACGATTGCAGCAGTTATGAAATCATAGCGGATAATCCTGTTAAACCTACTTCGGAACTTCCTTCTCATTTGTCGATGCATAACTATCAGGTAGGCATCGGTTCGGGCTACAAAGCAGCTCTGCATACCCATCCTATTGATTTGATTGCCATGACTCACAATCCGGAGTTTATGAAAAAAGATAAGCTTACTTATTTACTGTGGAGTATGATTCCCGAGACACGTGCTTTTTGTCCTAAAGGATTAGGTATTATCCCTTATAAAATGCCGAGTTCGGTAGAATTAGCAGAAGCTACAGTCGAAGAGCTTAAAGATTATGACGTGGTTATGTGGGAGAAACACGGTGTTTGTTCAGTAAGTGAAAACATTATGGAAGCCTTTGATATGGTTGATACTTTATCGAAGTCAGCCCAGATTTATCTGACTGCTAAATCTATGGGATTTGAACCCGAAGGTACTTCAATGAAAGATATGGAAGCATTAAAAGAAGCTTTCAATCTTCCGAAATAATACACAAGGACTTGTTTGTACTTGATTATAAGATTAGTTATTTTAATTAGATTAGATGGGTAAAGAGTCCGGCGTTCTGTCGGGCTCTTTTCTTATGTCGGTATTTTATCTTTTTCTCCTGCCAGCACATCTTCTCTCGACTTGCTTTGTGTTACCAGATATACACCTCCCAGAATAAGAACTCCCGATATGGCTTTCTCTACTGAGAATGAGTCCTGTCCCAATATAATAGCAATAAAAGAGGCTATAAGCGGCTGCATGTTATTATACATGGATATGGTGGTAGGTCTTATCCGTTTCTGAGCAATGGGGATAAGCATATAGGCTATAAATGTGGCAAAGAGTAATGTATATCCTATCAAAACAAATGGTGTTATTTCGCTCTGCTGAAATAATGGGGCTTCTATAAGGTCTCTATAAAAAAACGGAACAACTAATACAGCCGAATACAGAAACATCCACTTCATGATAGTTATTGCAGAGTATTTCGAAGACAATGGGCGTGTGATAACGATATAGGTCGCATAACTGAGCGAACTACCCATTACCGAAAGATTGCCTTTCATACTCGAATCGGCCGTTATATCTCCATGATGGCTTGTATATACAAGGAATATTGCCCCGACTGCGCCTAGAAATACACCTGATACTTTCTGGGTTGTAATCGGTTCTTTTAACACCAGTGCAGCAATAACCATTGCAAAAAGGGGGGTGCTGGTTGTAATGATGGAAGCATCTACCGGAGAGGTATTGCTTAATCCGAAGATAAACAAGCCCTGATTGAATATGATACCTAATAATGCTCCGGCAAATAGCAGGAGGTGGTCTTTACGTTCGACTTTATCTTTCGAAGTAAAAAGGGATGCTGTCCAGAATGCAATAGCCGCAAAAGTGATTCGGGCAAGAGTCAGCCCGTAGGCGGAGATATAACCCGATTGAAGCATGTGCTTACTTACGGGAATATTGACTGCGAAAAAGCATACAACCGAAAACATGGTTATATGACCTAATTGTTTTTGCGAAAGTGCCATTGTTATTCGAATGCTTATGAATGAACTGCAAACTTACTGAATAAAACAGCATAAATACATTCTTTAGCTAAATATATTTGAGCCGGTTATCTTTATCATTCCTTCAAGCCTCCGCCTAAAACTTTATACAGCATAACTACCGAGTTGAGCTCTGCCAGGATAGCATCATTTAACGATATTTCGGCATCAAACAGCTGACGCTGGGCATCCAGTACATCCATATATGAAATGATGCCGTTCACATATTGCAGACGCGACAGATTCTGATAAGATTGTACTGACTCATACAGCTTTTCGCGTGAAACACGTACTTCTTTTGCCTTCTGAAAGCTATTGATGGCATTGTTTACTTCCTTGAATACATTCTGAACGGTTTTCTCGTAGCTGTATATCTCTTGCTCATAAGCTGCTTTTGCAGCATTATGTCCTGCCTTATTTTTCCCGAAGTTAAATAATGGGCCGGTCAATGCACTGCCGACAAACCATGTGGGACTTTTGAGAAAATTAGCTAATTCGGAGTTTTCTCCACCGACTCTTCCTGTTAATTTAAGACTTGGAAACATACTGGTCAGGGCTACACCCACTTCTGCATTGGCAGCGATCAGCCGTTGTTCGGCTTCGGCAACATCCGGTCGTCTTTTCAAAAGGGTAGATGGTAGATCTATCGGAAGATTGGGCGGCGTGGGTATTTCGCTGATATCAGTCTTACTTCTTAGTACTTCACCGGGAAATCTCCCTAATAAGGTGGATAAATCATTCTCTTTCAGCTTTATTTCGTTTTCAAGGCTTGGAATCAAGGTCTCGGTACGAGCCAATTCTACAATGCTCTGCTTATAAGTTATTTCGGATGTTAAGCCCCCTTCGAACCTGAGTTTTGCAAAACGCACACCTTCCTTACGGGCTTCAAGAGTCTGTTTTACAATTTCGAGTTCACGGTCTAAAGCTTTCATTTCGAAATAGTTTTGAGCTACCTGAGATATGATAGTAAGCATTAATGCCTTTTGAGCTTCTACCGACTGCATGTATTCGGCAACACCTGCTTCATTTGCCCATCGTAGTTTTCCCCAGATGTCTACTTCCCATCCGAATGTGATATCTGCATGAATTTCGGGTGTGAATTTCTTATTGTCTCCGCCATAATTAAGGTATTCCCTCTGAGCCAGTCCGTCTAATCCTATTTCGGGCAGCATATTGGCAAAAGAGATACGCTTGTTTGCTATCATCTCTTTGATACGGGCTGTGGCGATCAGTACATCTTTATTGTGATCTAAAGCTTGCCCGATCAGTTGCTGTAGGATAGTATCCGAATAAAGTGTACTCCATCCGATATCGGCAATAGATCCGTCTTGTAATCCGTCGGTTTCGAAAGTGTCGGGCATATCGGTCATTACAGGGCGCTGGTACGATTTCCCGATTTTGCATGAACCGAGAAAGATACTACTCAATAAAATAAAGCCGATAATGTATTTGATTTTTGTCATTTCTTTTTGTTTTTGAATCTCTGTGATACGAAACGGGGAAATTTAAGTTCGGGTATTTTGAACTTATTCTTTACCTTATAAACCATCACAAAGAAGAAAGGAATCATTACAATACCTAATGTACTGGCAACAATCATCCCGAAGAATACACCTGTTCCGATAGAGTGGCGGCTTGCCGATCCGGGTCCTGAAGCTATAACCATTGGGAGCATACCCAAGATGAAAGCAAAAGATGTCATCAGGATAGGACGGAAACGGAGTTTGGCTCCTTGTACCGCTGCAAATACAGGCTGCATACCTGCATCGACCTGTATTTTGGCAAACTCTACAATCAGAATGGCATTTTTTGCCGCCAATCCGATGAGGGTTACCAATCCTATCTGGAAATAAATGTCATTTTCAAGCCTTAATAATGTGATACCAGCAAAAGCACCGAGTACTGCGATCGGCATGGACAATAGTACGGCAATCGGTACAGTCCAGCTTTCGTATTGGGCGGCAAGAAACAGGAATACAAACAGGAATACTAGTCCCATAACGATCCCTGTTTGTCCACTTGCTTTTTGTTCCTGAAAAGATAATCCGCTCCACGTTAAACCGATATTATCGGGAAGTTTGTCTTTTACAATGTTTTCGATAGCAGACATGGCCTCTCCGGAACTGTGCCCGGATGCAGGAGTAACCTGTATCGAAGATGAGGTGTACATATTGAATCGGGTGATGTTTCCGGGACCTGTCGTATAACTGGTTGTGCCTAATGCGGTCAGAGGTATCATCGAGCCGTTGCTTGCCTTTACGAAAAACAGGTTGATATCATTGGCTGTTGCCCTGAATGATTGATCGGCTTGTATATAAACTTTATAAATACGGTTAAACATATTGAAGTCATTAACATATACAGAACCCAGATAAGCCTTCATCGTGGAGAATATATCGGCGATGGGTACTCCTAACAGTTTTGCCTGATCCCTGTCTACATCAAAATATAGCTGCGGTATTTCGGATTGCAGAGACGAAGAAACATTCGAAAATTGTTTGGCTTTACCAGCATATAGCATAAATGTATCGGTCGCCGCGACCAGATCGTCCCATGTCGCATCCGATCGTGCCTGAAGTTTCATTTCTATACCGCCTGCACCTCCAAGTCCCGGTATGGCAGCAGGACTACTTACAAAAGCCCGTATTTCGGGATAATCGTAAAATTCTTTCTGTACATCTTTCATTACCTCTTCAACACTTTCGCTGCGATCTTCCCACGATTTAAGAATAACGGTAAGAGTGGCTCTACCCTGATTAGTACCTACTCGGGGACTTGAGCCTGTTACATTCTGAACATAAGCTACCGCATCGTGATCATCAAGATAAGCTATTGCACGGTCTGTAACAGTCCGCATACGTTCGAGAGTCGAACCTTCGGGCATTTCGAGTTCAACGGTGAAGTATCCCTGATCTTCCTGAGGAATAAAGCTCGTCGGGGTCATTTTGTTAAATACGAAAATGAGAATGAGCACCATACCGAATCCTGACATAATGCGACGGGGGTTGTTGATGACTCTCACCAGCAGGTTTCCGTATTTAGTGTTGCCTTTGGCAAGCCATTCGTTTATTTTACGGAATACGATATTCTTTTCCTTATGATTGGGCTTCAGTATCAGTGCGCACATCGCAGGGCTGAGTGTTAATGCTACGATTGCCGAGATAACTACGGATACAACAATAGTTACCGAAAATTGCCTGTATAAAGATCCTGTTATACCATCGAGAAAACTTACGGGAACAAATACCGCTGCCAATACAAGAGCAGTAGCAACCAATGCCCCGACCAATTCTTTCATGGCCATATGCGTGGCTTCCCGTGCCGAAACTCTTTTCTCTTCCATAATACGCTCGACATTCTCGACGACGACTATTGCATCATCTACAACAATCCCGATAGCCAGAACCAGTCCCAGCAAGGTAAGCATGTTGAGCGAGAATCCCATGATGAGCATAAAGCCGAATGTTCCGATCAGTGATATCGGTACAGCAATAATAGGTATCAGTGATGCCCGCCAGTTTTGTAAGGATAGGAATACAACCAAGATTACCAGAAATAATGCTTCGAATAAAGTTTTGTACACTTCGTGGATAGATTCTGATATATATTTGGTCATATCAAACGGTATCTGATAATCGATCCCGGCTGGGAAATCGGCTTTTAGATTTACCAATGTTTCTTTTACTTCTTTGGCAACCTGCATAGCATTTGCGCCGGGCAGCATATATATACTCAGTACGGTGGCGTATTTGCCGTTCAATCCGCTCTCGGTGTTGTATGATGATGCTTCGAGCGATACACGTGCGACATCTTTCATACGGATAAAAGATCCGTCGTTATTGGCTCTGACTACAATATCTTCAAACTGACCTACTGTGGATAAACGCCCTTGTGCTGTAATAGGAGTCGACACATCTACATTTACAATCGGCTGTTTGCCTAATTCTCCTGCGGCAGACTCTCTGTTCTGGTCTTTCAGTGCATCTTGCAAATCTTTTACAGTAAGACCGAAACTGGCAAGTTTGTCAGGATATACCCATATCTGCATACCATAGTACCTACTGCCGACATTCGAAACACGTCCTACTCCGGGAATACGGCGGATAACATCCAGAACATTGATTGTGGCATAATTACTCAGGTATATTTCATCGTATTTTGCATCTGAAGAAGTTAAAGCGATAGTCATCAGCTGGCTGGGAGCCTGCTTTTCTACTGAAATTCCATTTTGTAGAACCTCCGCAGGTAATCTGGATTCGGCTAGTTTTACCCTATTCTGAATTTCAACGGCAGCGAGGTCTACGTTTGTGCTTACATCAAAAGTGACGGTTATTGATAAGCCGCCCGAATTGGAACTGCTCGATTCCATATATATCATACCCGGAGTACCATTCAGTTCCTGTTCGATAGGGGTGGCAACCGCCTGAGAAACGGTCGTTGCATTTGCTCCGGGATAAGAAGCACTGATTTTTACAACAGGGGGAGTTATCTGAGGATATTGCTCGATCGGCAACAGGATGATCCCTATAACCCCGATTATAACAATAAACAGAGATAGCACTGTTGATAAGACAGGTCGGTCGATAAAAAATCCAGCTTTCATTGTTTAGCCTCCTTCTTTTCTTCGAGACGGCTTTTTTCCTTATCGACGATTTTTTTCTCTTCGTCAGTGGTACGGGCAATAACTGTTTGTCCGTGTGTGAGTTTTTGATAGCCTTCTATTACTATTTTTTCGCCTTTACTTAATCCCCTTGTTACCACTATACGGTTGTTTTCTTCGGGGCCTGTTTCTATATAGCGTTTTTCCGCAGTATTATTTGGTAAGATCACAAATATAAAAGCACCGCCTTTTTCTATTGATATGGCTTTTCGGGGAACTACTATTACATTTTCGAGAACGTCAAGCAGTAACTTTACACGAGTAAACTGTCCCGGCAATAATACCTGATTGGGGTTTGGTAATACAGCCCGTACTCCGAATGTACCGGTCTTGGGATCTACCAGCGGTGATGCAAAATCTACGATTCCTTGTTCGCTGTATGCACTGTTGTCGGCAAGTGTTACTGTAACGGTTGGCTGCCATGAACGGTTTTTGTCTTGTTCGCCCAAGTGTACATTACGCCGTTGGCTTCTGAGGTAATCCAGAGATGTTAACTTAAAGTCAACCTGTACTGTATCTCTTTGTACTACTGTTGCGAGTAGTGATGTCCCTGATTTTCCGACTAATGTGCCGATGTCTACATATCGCTCACTGATATACCCCGAGAGCGGAGACCGAACAACAGTATAACTGAGTTCCAACTCGGCTTGTTCGAGGTCAGCCTTACTCATCAGTACACTTGCTTTTGCCATATCGAGAGCGGCTTCGGCATTATCCAGATCAAGCTGGCTGGCTGCATTTTGTACGTATAGCGGACGCAGTCTTTCCACATCGCGCTGCGATTTGGCTGCCTGAGCTTCATCCTTTTTTAGCTGTGCTTTGGCTTTTTCTACCCTGGCTTTGTATGGAGCATTGTTTATATAGAACAAGGGTTCTCCGGCAGATACTTTTTTTCCTTCATTGAAAGTCATTTTTTCAAGAAAACCTTCTACACGTGCATGGATCTCTACTTTGCGGGCTGCTTTTATAAGCCCTACATATTCGCCGTATATTTGAATGTTGTCGTTCGAAACGTCTTCGACTTCTACAACCGGAGGTTTTACTTCGTGTTTTTTGCAGGCCGCAAGTAATAGTATACAGCATGCCGAAAAAATAAAGATTTTATTATATCTCATAGTGATTCATATATTTCATGTGCTTGTTTCAGAAAAAAGATGTCTTGTTTCAGATAAACCTTTAGAAATGTAAACAGTCTTATTTTGAAAAATGTTTAGTCTGTTAATAATCTGAAATCAGAAATAAGACTTGCTTTTTAGCATAATGATGCACAGACAACGTCAAACGATAGGTTGATTAAGGCTTTTTTTGACTTTATTAAAGTTTTTAAAGCCTTTTGCAGAACAGATTTTAAAAGATTTGGTCTGGTGTTCTATATTTGCATGTTTTGTATCTGTGAAAGTAATCGTATAAATGTTTTTTTTATTAAAAATTTATATACTTTTACGTAAGTAAACACAAAAAAATAATTATGAAAACACACGCAGGCTTTTTAATACTGATGCTATTGGTTTCTACATGTTTATCCTATTCTCAAACTAAATTCGGTAATGCGACAATGGATGAGCTGAATATGACAGTTTATCCGCAGGATTCTACTGCTTCTGCCGTTATTTTATCCAAAGAAGGAGAGACCCGTTTTATCTATAATGAAGTGAATGGGTTTCAGTTTGAATATACATTGAAAGTCCGCATGAAAATTCTTAAAAACGAGGGGCTTGATCTTTGTAATCAGAGTATTTCGTATTATCAGGAAAGTCGCTCTACCGGCGAAAAGATCATAGGTTTGAGTGGTACTACATATAATCTGGAAAATGGCAAGATCGTAAAGACAAAGTTGTCAAACGATTATATTTTCGATGAAGATGTCGAAAACTTGTGGAAAGTTAAAAAATTCTCCATGCCGGGAGCAAAAGTAGGGTCGGTCGTAGAATATAAATATACGATAACTTCCATATATCTGTATGAATTGCGTGAATTTGTGTTTCAGGCTTCAGTGCCGACTCTTTATACTTCATATGAAATTATAATACCCGAATATTATTCTTATAACGTAAATATGCAGGGATATGAAAGAATAGCAACTAAAAGGACTCCCGAAAATGTATCTTTCCATGTCAGTTACAGGGATGATAATGGATCGATGCGTTCAGACCGAGTGTCTGTATTAGCGGAAAAATACTCTTTTTCCGGGCAAGATATACCCGCAATAAAAGACGAGCCCTTCCTTTGGTCTTTGAATGATTATATCACAAAGGTTAGTTTCGAATTGAGATCTATAAAATATCCGTGGTCAACCATAAAATCCCTGACTGCCTCATGGTCTGATGTCGACAAGCGTTTGCTGGATGCGTCATCTTTCGGCGGAAACCTGAAAAAAAGCGGATTGTTTAAGGATGAAATCTCAAACAAAGGCCAGACAATCGAGAGAGCTTCCGAAATTCTTGACTTAGTGAAAGCAAAAGTCAAATGGAATGAGAAGAGTGATTTGGAACCGACAAATCTGAAAGATGCCCTGAATAAGAAAATCGGAAATAGTGCCGACCTTAATTTCTTATTGATAAATGCTCTTAAAGCAGGAGGTTTTGAGGCTTATCCTGTGGTAATGAGTGTAAGAAATAAAGGACGTCTGCCTTTAGCTAATCCATCGGTGTCGGAATTGAATTACACGATTGCCGCAGTGAAAATAGATACATCTTTATTTTATACCGATGCTGCTGCAAAATTCGGAGCATGGAATGTTTTACCCGAAAAATGTATGGTGCAACAAGCTCGTATAATTGATGCAGCCTATTCGGGATGGAATGACTTGTCGTCATGTTCAAAATCTGTTTATGGAATGATTGCCACAATAGGCTTTACCGATGATAAAATGAAGATGACCGTAAGAGATGTGATGAGAGAAGAGGCTGCTTTGGTATTTAAAAATTCGTATGAAAACTATAAAGACCGGAATGAATACATAGAGAAACTGACATCGAGGCTCGGCGGTGGTGAAATAGAAGACTTTTCGATCAACGGAATAGATACAGCGGGTACGGATGTCAGAATAGCTTATACCTATCTTAAAGATAAGCAGGAGAACGGCGATATGATTTATTTAAATCCCTTGGTGGAAAAATTATATACGGAGAATCCGTTTAAAGCTGAGACCCGTAAATTTCCAATTAATTTTGGAAGTGTAACGGATTATAAGCAAATAATATCAATTAATATACCTGATAACTATACTGTAGAAGAAATACCTCAGTCGGCTAAAGTGGTGTATGGTGATAATGATCTGATCTTTCTATATCGTGTATTGGCTTCCGGAAATAAAATACAATTACAATACAGTTTACAGATCAATAAATTGATCCTTTTACAGGATACCTATCCCGATTTGCAGGACTTCTTTGCTAAAATCGTACAACAGAGCGGAAATCAGATCGTGTTGAAAAAAGTCGCATTATAAAAATAAGGCTATGATTAATAAAGCTTTCCGTTGTGTTTTGTTTATACTTGTTATTGCGTTCAGTTTTTCTGCATATAGTGCCGATAAGCTGTCTTATCCGGTATCGGAAATTGCCGATAGTTTGAAAAAGAATGCTTATGCTGTAGTGCGGTTAAACCGGCAGGATTTTGTCCAATCGGATATAAACCATGCTGTTTACAAATACACAAAGGTGATTACCGTGCTGAACAAACAGGGAGAAGAATACGGTGATTTTAGTTTTAGTGGTGATAAGTTCCGTGAGTTATCTTCTTTTTCGGGAATTGTAAGGGATGCTGCCGGAAACGTTGTCAGGAAGATCAAAAAGAGTGATCTTATTACTTCTACTATTTCGGACGGAGCTTTAGCGACTGATGCAGTTGATATTATGTATTCATATAAAAGTGCAGCTTATCCTTATACTGTTGAATATGAATGTCAGGAGAAATGGAAAAACGGGATAGTCGTTTATCCTCCTTTTTATCCATATCTTGGATTCTATACCTCAGTCGAAAGCAGCTCAATAAGGATTGAAGTTCCCTCTAACCTTACTTTACGGAAATACAGTTCAGGAGATCTGGTACTTTCGGAAGAAAAGACCGCAACTTCTGTCGTATATACGGCTTCAGCTGAAAATTTACCTGCGGTAGAATATGAAGCATTGTCTCCCTCGTACAGAGCGATTTTTCCAAGGACATTGATGGCTCCTTCTGATTTTTGTTATGATTCGTACTGTGGAAATATGACCGACTGGAAGAATTACGGGTTATGGGTTAACGGGCTGTTGAAGGGCCGTGATCAGTTGCCGCCAGTTTTGGTCGATCAGTTAAAAAATATGACTGTACAGTATAAAACGACCAAAGAAAAGGTAAAGGCTGTGTTTGAATACATGCAGAAAAATACCAGGTATGTGAGTATTCAGCTGGGAATAGGCGGATTTCAGCCGATGGATGCCATGACTGTCTCGAAGTCTGGATTCAGTGATTGTAAAGGATTAACGAATTACATGGGAGCCCTGTTGAAAGCGATTGACATTCCGTCTTATTATTGTGTGATAAGTTTAAAAGAAAAGGAACTGTTTGCTGATTATCCAAATTTTAATCAAGCAGACCATGTCATACTGATGGTTCCTGACGGAAAAGATAGCCTTTGGCTCGAATGTACAAATCAGACTTTGCCGTTCGGATATATACATCAGGACATTGCCGGACATGATGCGCTGGTTATTACAAGCGAAGGAGGTGTACTGAAACGGTTACCATCGTATACTGACAAGGAAAATAAGATAGAGTCGGCTGTGAAACTCGTTCTTGATGAAAATGGAGGCGTAACAGGAGACTTAGCTCTGAAAGAATATCTGGATGGATTCGAGCAGAGTTTTTCAGTGATAGAATCAAATGACAGGGAACGCCTGATCCGCTATATAAACTCTAATGTACAGATACCCAAAGTTCAGGTTGGGCAGATAGAAGCTTCCGTTGATAAGTCCCAATATCCGTCGGTATCATTATCTGCTCCATTTACTGCGGCTGATTTTGCCAGTAAAACCGGAAGCCGTTTGTTTGTGCCCATTTATCCGATGAAGCAATCAGGGATACCTGTACTGACAGCTCAAAACAGGGCTCATGATATTTATATAAGCAAAGGTTTTACCGATACGATATCTATAACATTTGTTATGCCTGAAGGCTTTGATGTGGAATCTTTACCCAAAGAAATGAACATTGACAGCTCTTTCGGGTTATTTACATGTAAGAGTGAGAAAAAAGATAACCGGATATTGTATAATCAAATGATTGACATTTATTCGGGTCAATATGATAAAAGTAAATATAAGGAAATTAAAGACTTTTTCAATAAGATAAATTCAGCATTAAAGCAAAAAATGGTATTGAAAAAGTTATAGTGAAAAAAGATAGCGGCTTTAACTTATGTCAGATATTTCAGAACGGGTGGTTTTTATAGGAGATTCAATATTTGAATATTGGGAGAAAGAAGATCCGTTGTTTTTTGCAGACAATCATTATATAAGCAAAGGTATCCGGGGGCAGACTACGGGTCAGATATTGGCTCGGTTCGAAGAGGATGTTATCGCTCTTAAACCTTCGATTGTAGTAATAGAAGGGGGACTTAATGATATCTCCGAATACGAAAGCGGTCCTTATAAAGAGGATGAAACAATGCGGAATATAATAGAAATGACAGAACTTGCCGATTTCCATGGAATTAAAGTCATATTGCTATCGGTTCCTTATACAAGTGTATTCGGGTGGGGAATTCATATCGAAAATCCACAGGAGCGGACACAGAGTCTCAATCTGAAAATAAAAGAATTTGCCCTGAAAGAGCATATTATGCATGTCGACTGTTTTGCTCCCATGCTTACAGACAAGGGGGTAATGGCAAGAAAATACATTCCGGACGATATACATCCAAACGCAAAAGGCTATGCCTTGATGAAACCTCTTATTCAGCAGGCTATTTCGGTCTTACGTTAAGATCTCGGGCTTTCTTGTTGAGCCTTCAAGCATAAAACGGTAACAGCTATTATTGTTTATTTGTAGGTGACTTTCAGAAAGTGTGTCGCCCGTTTATCTTTCGGTGGAATCTGCATATAGTTTCCATACTGTTTACTTAGGTATGCATCAGGATTTGCAGGAGCCGAAAATACTTTTCCTTCGAATACGATGGTACTGGTCGGGAACATATATGATGCATGATGATTTGTGGTATTCCCTATACCGTAGCTGTGTAATATATTATCAGGTTTGGTTAGCGTGCAGAATAATCGCGCAGCCCATTTGAATACAGTACCTAAAGGATACATGATCAACGAAGTCGAATATTCGAAAAAATATTTGAAAGAGTGAAAAGGGCGTCCTCTTTTTATTCGCCGATATCCTCTTCCATAAAAATAATCAACAAAACTTTTCAGGGGTTTGTAACTCCTTTCCTCTGGGAATATATCTATATACACGCCTTTTTCGGTATATCTGTCGAGGTTGTCATCTTCTTCGTGCACAATGGAGTAGCGGTCTCTTACTTTCGAAAAAAGCAAACGGTACCCCTTGTCGTCTGGGGTTTGTAGATATAGGCTGTCGGGCAGGTCTTTCCTCAGAATTTTCAACAGTTTTTTGTAGTCATCCCAGAGAAGTTCAATGTCTATGTCGTCATCCCATGGAATGAATCCACCGTGACGTGCAGCTCCAAGCAGGGTTCCACCACTCAGCCAATAGGGTATATTGTGTTTATCGGCGATGGAGGTTACCGTAATTAAAATATCAAGCATCTTTAGTTGAAGTTTTCTTAATTCGGAGCCTTCAGGATTGTATTCGTTTAGATTTTCAGACATGTTTTCGATAATGGGATGTGCAAAAGTAAATAATGTAAATCAGTATTTGAAATAATTCTGTTGTTTAGTTATAAGTTACAAGACTGGCTGATGCATGATATGATATCTTTATACGTCTATGAAATGAATTTGAGTTATGTAACATATAAAAAAAGGAAAGCCTTATACTGACACAATTGTAAAAAAATGTATTTTTGTTTATCTGATCAATAATGTTTCTTAGATGAAGACTGTTTTCTCTTTTCTCTATCAATGGTTGATATTTACACCAATACTGGTGATTGTTACTATCATAACCGCAGTGTTGGTTATGTGTGGCTGTACAATCGGAAAACATAAATTCTGGGGATATGTTCCTCCGAAGTATTGGTCTAAGATAGTCTGCAGGGCTGCCTTATGCCGAATAAAGGTGAAGCCGAATCCGAAGGTCGATCCTGACAAATCGTATGTGTTTGTAGCTAACCATCAGGGCGCCTTTGATATTTTTCTGACATATGGTTATCTGAATCAGAATATCAAATGGGTACAAAAAGCTGAATTGAGAAAATTACCTTTTGTAGGGAAAGCTTCCGAAATAGCAGGTCATGTTTTTGTAGACAGCTCCAATTCGAAAGCGATGCTGCATACGATAGCTAAAGCCGAAAAAGAGCTGGTTGAAGGCGTATCGATGGTTATATTTCCTGAAGGAGCAAGGACTCTGAATGCCAAAATGGGACGGTTTAAGAAAGGGGCTTATGTGATAGCTACACAGATGCAGCTGCCTATTGTGCCTATAACCCTGAATGGTCCTTATAACGTATTGAAAAGAAACACATCGACAATGCACTTCGGAAAGACAATGGAAATTATTGTGCATGATCCGATTCCGACCGAAGGGCTTAATGCTGATGATATCCAGCGATTGATAGACGAGAGCCGTCAGGTTATCGAATCGGGATTATGGCCAGAATTCAGATAAATCTTAGAATTGATCTTTGAGCCCGAATCTTTTTATAGTAGAATTCCGCTATATTTTATACCTTTGTGATCATAAGTAACTGTAAGTATTTAATGATATATTATTATAGGTTATTAATTACTTACTAAGACAATAAATAAGGTCTGAGACCTTAAAACGTATAAAAAGATGAATTTAAAAAGTATTAAATCCATTCTAATTTTAAGCTGTATAGCATTGGTGTCATCACTAGAGGCTTCGTCAGGGATATTCGGGATAAATAATGAGATTACATTCAATCAGGTTGAGAAAAAGTATAGGTCGCATGTCGTTTCGAAAGGAGAAACTGCTTACTCCATATCTAAGCTGTATAATGTAGCCGTTGCAGATCTTTATATACTGAATCCGGAAATAGAAAACGGATTGAAAATAGGATCGACTATTAAAGTTCCCGACAATGGAACGGTAGTTGCACCTCAAACTCAAGTCCAAAACTCAGGAGCACAATACAATGGAGTGCGTCAGCATTTTGTAAAAGCCAAAGAAACTCTGTATTCGATTTGTAAACTGAATGGAATAACTTTGGAGGATATCGTAGCTGCTAATCCTGAGTTGAACGAGAAGCCGTTGTACGTAGGTCAGCGGTTGGTTATACCGATGGGTGATGTGGGTGGTTCCGTGCCTGTTTTTACTCAACCCCGTCCGACAGCAAAAGAACTGAGACAGCATACGGTAGAGCCTAAAGAGACATTGTATGGAATATCCCGTTTGTACAATACTACTCCCGAGGCACTTATTGAACTAAATCCGGTGTTGAGGGATGGACTCAAGCAAGGAATGATAATTGCTATTCCCGAAACTGCTCAATCTGTAAATACTGTCCAGACTGTACCTGTAAAATCTACTTTGCAGGATATAAACGGATTGAATATCGGCGTGATAATGCCGTTTCTGAATAAATCGGAAGGACAGAGTGCCCGTTTTCTCGAATATTACGAAGGGTTTCTGCTTGCTTTGCAGGAAATGAAAGCAAAAGGTTTATCTGCCAATGTATATGTTTTTGATATGGGGTCGGAAACGGGTACTGCAAAGTTAAGGAGCCTGCTTGATACTTATGAGATGAAAAATCTGGATATGGTAATCGGAGGGGTATCTCCCGATCAAATATCAATAATGTCCGCATTTGCACAGAAACAAGGAATCAAATATGTGATTCCGTTCCCTACCAAAAAGCAGGAGATTCAGAATAATACACAGGTATTTCAGGTTAATACTCCGCACGAAGAATTGTATGTGAACGTATCTAAGATATTTACACAGATATTTGCCGGAGCCAATGTTATTTGTATAACAGGTTATGCCGATGATAAGAAAGAATTTGTATCGACTCTCGAAAGCTATCTGTCTCGTTCGGGAGGGAGAATTCGGAAAATTGCAGCTAATCAGAGCTTGACTGCTAATCTTGCCTTGGCGATAGATCCTACCCGTAAGAATGTGATTATTCCAGCTTCGGGTTCAGTTCAGGCATTGCAGGCGGTACTCCCGGCATTAACGTCTGTTACAGCCGAAAAGCCAGGTGTGAGCCTCACCTTGTTCGGACATACCGAGTGGCAGACTTACAATCAGTATCAAGCCGAGTTTGGAAAATATGATACATACTTTTATACTCCGTTTTATGCAAATGATTCGGACTATAAAGTATCCCGGTTTATCCAGAACTATAAGGGCTGGTATAACAATAAGTCTTTGATAAATACATATCCTAAATATGGAATGCTGGGGTATGATACCGGCTTGTATTTCTTGACTGCTTATTTGAATTATGGCTCTGATTTTCAGAATAAGATGGGTAACCTGTCAGTTCCGTCATTACAGACTCCGTTTACTTTTGAACGGACAAGATCCGATGGGGGATTCATGAATAATGGATTCTACCTGATCCATTATAAATCGAATGGTAGTATAGATAAAATCGAATACGGTAAATGAAAAAATTATTGCTGATCAGTTTGTTATTACTGTCGGTTTCTCTACAGTCTTACGGCCAGAACAAGTTTACTCCCGAATGGAATATCGGGGTTGGCTTTGGGCCTACATTTTCTTCAATGAGTATCGTTCCTACGAGTACAAAATTGAACTTCAAGACTCAATCCATGATGCAATATCAGGGTGGAATTTCAGTACGATATATCTCTGATAAAAATGTGGGACTTATCGGTGAGCTGAATTATTCGCAAATGGGATGGGAAACTAAATTCGCTGACGAAACATTGGTGGCTAACAAACATCAGCATATGCTTAATTATATCAGCATACCTTTGCTTACCCATATTTACTTTGGTGATAAAACCCGTTTCTTTTTCAATCTGGGACCTCAGATCGGGATCTTATTGAGCGACAAGGAAAAGACTAATGACGCTTTTGACGAATGGCTTGTTACAGCCGATACTACTGTTTACTCCACAGACTTATATGGTTTAAAAGCCCAAAAGAAGATAGATTACGGTATCACTGCCGGAATGGGAGTCGAGATCCGTACGGGAATAGGAAATTTTGCTCTCGAAGGCCGTTATTACATGGGCTTTGGAGATATATATAATAACAAGAAACAAGATCCCTATTCACGATCTGCAAACCGTGTTATTTCAGCAAAGCTGACTTATTATATCAAGGCTTTTTAAGTTCTTTTCAGTGCAAATTGTATTTGCTCCAAAAAAATATAAATGAAAGACGGTCCGACAAGGCCTTATAATTATATTCTTATATATAACAGACTCTAGACTATTATGACAAAATTCTCTAAAGCCTTTTGGGTCGCCAATTCGGTCGAATTACTCGAGCGTTTGGCGTATTATGCTGTATTTATTGTATTAACCATCTACCTGTCGAATGTTTGGGGGTTTTCTGATATCGAATCGGGAATCATCTCCGGAGTCTTTTCGGCATTACTGTATCTCTTACCTACTTTTGTAGGGGCTTATGCCGATAAAATAGGTTTCAGAACTTCTATTCTTATTGCATTTGCTCTACTGACGGTCGGTTATTTCGGATTAGGAATTTTTCCTACCTTATTTGAAAATGCAGGATTAGTTAAGTATGGAGCAGGAACTGGCGATGGGCTATTTTCTGCTTTTTTTAAGGACAGAGGACTCGTTACTTTCGGACACGATACCGAGTTTTCGGGATTGTTGGGTAGTGTTCAGCAATGGACTATTGTTCCGGTATTGTTATTGATCGTTATCGGTGGTGCATTTATCAAATCGGTGATATCGGGTACTGTGGCTCGTGAAACAACGGAGGCTACAAGAGCAAGAGGTTTTGCTATCTTTTATATGATGGTAAATATCGGAGCCTTTACAGGAAAGACAGTCGTTGATCCGTTACGGAAAAGTTTAGGGGATGTTGGTTTGGTTTATCTGAACTATTTTTCGGCTTCGATGACATTGCTTGCTCTGATTGCTGTTTATTTTTTCTACCAATCGTCTAATACAACAGGGCAGGGGAAATCTTTCTCGGATATATTCAGGGCATTGGGTAAAGTTTGCTCTAATGGACGCCTTATTATTCTAATATTGATAGTGAGCGGATTCTGGATGGTACAGCAGCAAATGTATGCTACTATGCCTAAATATGTTATCCGTTTGGTTGGAACAGATGCTTCGCCGGGTTGGATTGCCAATGTCAATCCGTTTGTTGTGTTCCTGTTGGTGAATGTTGTAACCTCTATTATGCAGAAACGATCGGCTTTGGTTTCAATGACGGTCGGAATGTTTATTATTCCTATATCGGCTCTGATAATGGCTACAGGAGCAATGATGAGTGACGATCTTATTTTCGGAGCTATTCATCCTGTAACTCTTATGATGATTATCGGTATTGCATTTCAGGCTTTGGCAGAATGCTTTATATCTCCCCGCTTTCTCGAATATTTTTCATTGCAGTCACCGAAAGGCGAAGAAGGGCTTTATTTAGGTTTCAGCCATTTGCATTCGTTTGTCTCATCTATATTGGCTTTCGGGCTTTCAGGGTTCTTGTTAGATAGGTATTGCCCCGATCCTAAGGGATTTACCCCCGAAGAATATATACATGCAACGGAACATGCTCATTATATCTGGTTCTTCTTTTTCGGTATAGGACTTGTTTCTGCCATCGCTTTAGTTATTTATGGTAAAGTGACAAGGAAGATAGATGGGGCAAAAGCTGCTGATATTTAAAATAGTCTGAGCTGATTATAGCCTGAAAATATATGATTTAAATAAAACCCTTGGCTTGGTTAGCTGAGGGTTTTTTATCTATACAGAAATTAATGTGATAATAAAAAAAGCAATAGGTGTCATCTGAAAAAAGTACAATTTTGGAGTAACCTTTGTTACCTTTTCGGGCGGCAGCTAAATCCCCTTTAGGGGACAGAGGGGCAAAAAGTATTATTCGAAAAGTGAATATAAAGTGCGTAACTTTTGTAACCTTTTGCTTTTACGAAGAAAAAAAGTTACAAAATCAGAATAGGCTGATCAACCCTTTATCGAACGCCTAACCCTAAACTTGCATAAAATATATTACTTTTGCGTATCAATTAAGAAGAAAGTAACTTACCAAAGTAATAAGCAGGTCTTAGACCTTGAATAGAAATGAGCAGAAAGAAAAAAGCATTACCCCTATACCCTTCGGTAGAAGTGGTTACTGTTGCCGCTGAAGGAAAAGCAATAGCCAAAGTCGATAATATGGTTGTGTTTGTACCTTATGTAGTACCCGGTGATATTATTGACATACAGGTAACACGAAAGAAAAACAGTTATGCCGAGGGTAAAGCTGTCCGGTTTGAAAAATATTCGGACAATCGGTGCGAGGCTTTTTGCGAACACTTCGGGATATGCGGAGGATGTAAATGGCAAATTCTGCCCTATTCCGAACAATTGAAATACAAACAAGATCAAGTATCTAACGACCTGACACGCATAGGTCATATCGAGATACCAGAAATACAGCCGATATTGGGTTCTGAAAAGACTCAGTTTTACAGAAATAAACTCGAGTTTACATTTTCCAATAAAAAGTGGCTGACGCTGGATCAGATTAATTCAGGAGAAGTATTTGAATATATGGATGCCGTAGGATTCCATATTCCCGGTATGTTCGATAAAGTGCTTGATATAGACAAGTGCTGGCTGCAAGATGATATCTCGAATCAGGTGAGAAATTTTGTGCGTGACTACTGTCATGAGAAAGGATATACTTTCTTTAACCTGAAGTTTAAAGGCGGACTGATGCGTACGCTCATTATCCGTACCTCGACAACAGGCGAACTGATGGTTATAGTTGTCTTTTATGAAGACGATAAAGAGGCGCAGGAAGATATTTTAAATGCGATTGCAGACCGTTTTCCTCAGATTACATCCCTGTTATATATTCTGAATGAGAAGGCAAATGATACAATAACCGATCAGGAGGTATTGACATGGCGGGGCAATGATTATATATACGAAGAGATGGAGGGTCTTAAATTCAAGATCGGGCCTAAATCTTTTTATCAAACCAATAGCGAACAGGCTTATAACTTGTATAAAGTAGCCCGCGATTTTGCCGGACTGACAGGTGATGAACTGGTATATGACCTTTATACGGGAACAGGAACTATTGCAAATTTCGTGGCTAAACAAGCCCGTAAAGTGGTAGGTATAGAATATGTGGAAGATGCTATTGAAGATGCAAAAGTTAATTCACAGAACAATAAAATAGATAACACCCTGTTTTATGCAGGCGATATGAAAGATATACTTACACAGGAGTTTATCAACGAACACGGTAAGCCCGATGTAATTATCACAGACCCACCGAGAGCCGGTATGCATGAAGATGTGGTCAATGTGATTCTTTTTGCCGAACCGCAGCGTATTGTATATGTAAGTTGTAATCCTGCGACTCAGGCTAGAGATCTTAATCTGCTGGATGAAAAGTATAAAGTGGTAAAAGTTCAGCCTGTAGATATGTTCCCTCATACACATCATGTGGAAAATGTTGTATTAATGGAACGGAAATAAGGTCTCACAACTGTTTATTGTCCGGCAAGTATAACAGCGATAGTTTGTTGTTCTCTTAAAGATGGGACACTAAATACTTCCTGTTACTTAACAAACAGGGCTGTTCGTATGTTTAATTCTAAAACATTTTGAAGGTATGATTCTAAAACATTTCACAGATAACGACCTGTATAAATTCTCTGTCATGCTGGCTATCCAGAAATTATATCCGTGGTCTTATGTTAGATATGAGTTTATAAACAGGGGGCATACTCAATTTCCAGAGGGATTTGCGGAAAGACTTAAAGAAGAAGTTGCAGCCATGTCGACATTGAGAATGACAAGGGAGGAAAAACGATATATCTCGAAAAGATGTTATTTCTTCGATCCGGCTTTTATCGATTTTCTCGAAGGTTATCAGTATGATCCCGAAGAAGTGCATATAACTCAGACCGGAGGTGATCTCGAAATATATATCGAAGGATATTGGTATCGGACAGTTCTGTGGGAAGTACCTCTGATGGCTTTGGTTTCGGAGTTATATTTTATCATGACAGGAGCAGCTCCTGATGATGTGGAATCTCATGCGAAAGAAAAGGCTTTAGGGTTAGCCGAAATAGATGCAGACTATTCGGACTTCGGTACACGCCGCCGTTTTTCATTTGATGTTCACGATAAGGTTGTCGGAACATTGAAGGCTAATTCGGGCGATTATTTCAAAGGTACCAGCAATGTATATCTGGCAATGAAACATAATACTACACCGATAGGAACCATGCCTCACGAATGGTTTATGTACCATGGAGCATTGTTTGGTTACAGAGCCGCCAATATAAAGGCTTTAGAAGCTTGGGTAGATGTGTTTCAGGGCAGTTTGGGTATCACATTGACCGATACATATACAACGGATTCTTTTTTCAAATCATTCAGCCTTAAACAAGCGAAGTTATTTGACGGAGTGCGCTGCGATAGCGGTGACGTTCTCGAATTTACAGATAAGGCAATACAGTTTTACGAAGCCAATAGAATAGATCCGGCATCTAAGACTATTGTGTACAGTGATTCCCTCAATGTGGATGAAGTGAAACGTATCAAAAACTATGTAAATGGTCGCGTTCACGATACCTATGGTATAGGCACTTATTTTACGAATGATGTAGGAGTAAAACCTCTTAATATCGTAATAAAGCTGACTGCAATCAAGTCCAAACCGAAAGAGGAATTTTTGCAAGCTGTAAAACTTTCGGATGTAATGGGTAAGAATACCGGTAACGAAAAGGAGATTGAGATCTGTAAGATGACTTTGGGAATAGAATGAGAAAGAAAATATCGACCTTATTTTTAATTATAACTATGTTTGGGATGGTACATGCGCAACAGAAAGCTTTGATTATCATAGATATTCAGAATGATTATTTTGAAGGAGGAAATATGCCGCTGGTCGGAAGTCGTGAAGCTGCGATAAAAGCAAAGGATGTATTAAAGTATTTCAGGGAGAAAAATTTACCGATCGTTCATATTCAGCATATTTCGAATAGGGAAGGGGCTGCTTTTTTTCTGCCCGGAACTAAAGGAGTAGAAATATATGATCTGGTAAGACCTGTAGAGGGTGAACAGATTATAGAGAAACATTTCCCCAATAGCTTTTTACAAACAGAATTGCAAAGTTTCTTATCGGAAAAAGGGATTACCGAACTGGTTATCTGCGGTATGATGACAAGCATGTGTGTGGATGCAACAGTACGTGCAGCAAAAGACTTCGGCTATAATTGTACATTAATTGCAGATGCTTGCGCTGCGCCCGATCTAAGTTTTGATGATAAGGTCATCGGAGGATTGGATGTTAATACGGCCATAGTCGGAGCTCTCAGTTATTATTATGCCAGAGCTATCAAGTCCGAAGACTTTATAAAAGAGTAATAGTAATACGAATAATAAGAAGCGGTTTAAGTAAGGTTTCAGTCCTTACTTGAACCGTTTTTCAATTTCAGTATCTTCAATGACTGTAATTATCAGTTTGCCGTCAGGAGTATATTTATGAGAAGATGAGGCAAATAGCTTATCCACAATATTGGATGTCTCGTCTGTTGTCAGCTTATGTCCGTAAGGGATTGCTGCCGCGTATGCCATTGACAATGCCAGTGATTCTTGTATCTCTTCTTTTACGTCACTGCCTGTCTCTATACTCTTCGATACCATATTGTGTACAAGCTCCATCGGATTAATCTTATCCAATTCCGAAGGTACGCCGTTTATCGCATAGGAATTATTACCCAGATTGCTGAGGTCGAATCCTACAGCCTCTATATCTTCAAGCAGATAAGGTATCATAGCGGCTTCTGAAGCTGAGAATTCGATTATTTCGGGGAACAGCGAACGCTGTGATATGCCCCGCTTTAGCTTAATATTCTGTAAGAACTGGTCAAACAGTATTCTCACATGTGCCCTGCGCTGATCTATCATCATCAGACCCGATTTTACCGAGGTCAGTATATATCTGTTTTTATACTGATAATGTATCGTTGTATTGTCATCAGAAGCTTGCTCTTCGAATAAAGTTCCCGCTGAAAAGCCGGATGGAGATTCTATGACTTGCTCTTCCTGATAGTCGGGTGTCGTGTCCTTCTCGAATCCCTTATAGAGGGTATCCCAATCGAAACTCGGACGATTGTATGATGATCCTCGGGATACACTGCCTGATGGCGACTTGAAGGGGTTATATGATGGGTCGATATTTATCTGGGGGCGTGCGGCCTGTACCGAATTGTCGTGAATGGGTATATCTATAGCACCATCAGTGTCAAAGTCGATGGTCGGTACTTCGTTGAACTTACCCAAAGCTTCTTTGGCTGTGGCTGCCAGTATCTGCCAGATGGGCTGCTCATTTTCGAACTTGATCTCGGTTTTGGTCGGATGGATATTTACATCTATAGTATCAGGATTCACATCAAGGTATATAAAGAAATTAGGGCTTTCCCCTGTTGGGATTAACGGCTCATACGCTGATGTAATTGCCTTCGCAAAGTATGGATGCCGCATGTACCTTCCGTTTACGAAGAAGTATTGCAGTGCCCTTGTTTTACGGGCTGATTCGGGCTTACCTATAAATCCCGATATTTTAGCTATCGTGGTTTCTATCTCAATGGCTATAAGCTGTTGATTGAAACTCTTGCCGACAACACTGATTATTCGTTGTTTAAGATTGGATGCGGGGTAACGTAAAACCTCTATCTCGTTGTCGATAAACGAAAACTCGATATCAGGATTTACCATTGCTATCCGTTCCAGTTCGGTCAGTATATTTTTGCGTTCGGTCTCATTCGATTTCAGAAACTTACGGCGTGCGGGAACATTGAAGAAGATATTTTTGATGGAAAAGTTACTACCTGTTACACAAGCAGTTTCTTCCTGCTTTTCTACAACAGAGCCTGAAATAACCAGATGGGTTCCGATCTCATCTTCAGCTCTTTTGGTTTTTAAATCGACCTGAGCTACAGAGGCTATAGAAGGTAATGCTTCTCCCCTGAAACCCATTGTACGAAGTGCGAATAAATCTTCGGCCGTACGTATTTTAGAGGTTGCATGACGTTCGAATGCCAAACGTGCATCAGTAGGAGACATGCCCTTACCGTTGTCAATAACTTGTATGAGAGTACGCCCTGCGTCTTTGATAATAAGCTGTATGCTGGTCGCTCCTGCGTCGATGGCATTTTCGAGAAGTTCTTTAACAACAGATGCCGGACGCTGAACGACTTCTCCTGCTGCTATCTGGTTTGCTATCGAATCGGGCAGAAGGTGTATAATATCATTCATTGTTGCTGTTGTTTATATAAGTCGCAGCACGATTTTAATGTCATACTTTTCAGACACAATAAAAGCGGCTGTTTACTTTATAAGTTAATAAGAAGGCCTATCTTAAAATTTATTGAGAGACCGGAGGTGGGGTTGTCGTGGTCGTAGTACGGTTGGATCGCCGTTTGCTTGAATCCCATCCGGCTTTTCGCTGTACTTTACGGAAGACATCATCCCTGTTCAACGGTCTTATATAGTCATACCATTGAAAATCGGTAAGTTTACCTAACTCGGGTTTCAGATCGGCTAGCGGAGTCATTTTTCCTGTAGCCTTCGGCCAGAGTTTTATCTTTTGTATCTTCTTATCTTCAAAATCCATAGATAGAAAACTGCTCTCAGTCTGATTCATGCCCATCATCGACTTGTCCTTTTCTTCGGGATAGAAGATTGATTCGGCATTACCCGACACCAATATATGCTTTATACTCTTATTCTCGAAATAAGCCTTCAGATCACGCCCTTTAACCTGATTGTAGTGGATAGAGTCTTTATCTTCTATCGCAAAAGCATTAGGCCATATATGAGTCCAGTCTATTGTACTGTCGTTGAAGAATACTTGTATGGTATCACCTAATATCTGGTGGTTTTCATTCCATAAAATAGGGTTCTGATACATGTACAAGGTCGAATCTTTCGTGTTGAATTGAAGAGAATCGCATACACCTTGTAAGTCACTTCTGTAAAAACGGGCTCCTTTATGAGCTTTCATTTCCCGGTATATCGAATCTGTTATCAGTTCAAGAGTATCTGCATGAAGGAACAAGCTGTCGGCTTGCGAATATTCGATCGCAAGTGCCGAATCTGTTGCCATTGCATAATTGGTTCTCTCGTTATAAAGTCCGTAATGACCGGTGAGAATAACCTTTTTTGTGGTATCCTGCAAATGCATATTGCCGAATACCTCACCGTATCCTTCTTTTTTATGATAATATATTGAATCGCCGGTAAGAGTACGGTCTCCTTCTTTATTGATAATGCGTGATTGATCGAGTAACAACGACTGCTCAGTACTGGTATTATACCATCCTTTGGTTGAATAGATCGTTGCACTGTCCGATTCGATACGTGTTGGACCTACTATTGTCGATATTTTGCTTTGGGTGTCATATAGTAGGGTGTCAGTGTACATCACAAACTTAGGATTTGTCAGACGGGCACTGTCTCTGAATAGTGCCATGTGTTTACCGGGTTCGTATTGTCCCCAGTAGGAAGTGAGTTCATTAAGTGAATCAACAAGCATTCCTCCGTCGAAATAATAGCCGATATTGCCTACACGATCATAATCTAAACTATCCGTAAAGAGGGTTACATCCTTATTTACCAGACGAACATTCTTCCGTACTTTAAGCAGTTTAATATCCCCTTCGTATTCGAGGTAGCTCCCGTATAGGAAAAGTGTATCGCCTTGTACAACCTGTACTGTTCCGAATGCTTCGAAACGGTTTGCGGCTTCGTCCAGATATGCACTATCACAATACATGACAATACCGTCGTGATATAAGATAACACTATCTTTGAGTATTTGCGGCTCGAAACCTATCCTGCGGTCAAGAAACAGAGCTTTCCTTATCTCTATCACCTTTTTCCCTCCTTTGGCAGGGTGAGTCTTTGGTGCTTGTGTTGTCATCGGAGGTTTTTGCTGCGTTTTTTGCTGAACCCAGGCTTGCGCTGAACCATATATAACAAGCAGGCACAAAATAGCTGCTATATGCATTTTGCGCCTGTTGTTTATAAATTGTTTTATGTACTTATTCATTGTAAAGGCCTCAGACCGTAGTGTAATTATCTATATACAAATATAGCTGAAATACTCCGTTCGGACAGAAAAATATCCATTAAAAGTAATCTCTCTATAAGATCGAGAATATCTTACTTGTTGTTTTTGATCCATCCGGAATGTTGGAAATCACAGTTTTTCCAATCATCGTCAATCCTCACATAAGTAGTCTTGATTTTGTCCTGTACCCATTTTTTCAAAACCTCTTCTCTCTTTTTTCCTTCGACTATGGATTTCATTACCTGATAGTCGTCAGATAAATTTGCCTTATGAGAATTTACACGTTGACGAACTTTTACAATTGCAACAGTTTGCTTACCGTTGCTTCCGATCATAGTGAATGGTTTTGACAGTTCTCCTACCTGAAGTTTATCTACAGATTTCGCTACCTCCTGAGGCAGGTCTTCCATTCTGAAACGTGATGTTCCCGAATAATTACTGTATTCGTTTTTGTTGACCATCAACCCTTTGTTGTTGCGGGTGTCTTTATCTGCGGAAATGTATGATGCAGCTTCTTCAAATGTAAATTTCTTAGCATTTAAATCTATAACCAAAGAATCCATTCTTGCAGAAGTTTTCGCTAATTCTTCGGCAGGTATAGTTGGCTTAAGAAGAATATGACGGACATTGACACGGTCTCCTCTTTTTTCTATGAGTTGTATTATGTGATATCCATACTCAGATTCAATAACATTTGAAACTTTGCTGGGATCGTTCAATGAGAATGCCGCATTGGCAAATTCGGGTACAAGCTGTGCTCTACCCATAAAACCTAGTTCACCTCCTCTTTTAGCCGATTCTGTATCTTCTGAATATAGTAGAGCCAGAGTCGAGAAGTCTGTTTCTTTGCGGTTTACACGATCGGTAAAGTCTCTCAGTTTATTTTTTACAGCGTCGATTTCCGCCTGTGGAACTTTCGGATTCATTGTGATGATCTCAACTTCGACTGTTGTCGGGATGAACGGTAAACTATCCTGAGGAAGGTCTGTATAATAGTTACGTATTTCGGAAGGTGTAAGCTTTATATGTCCTACGATGTTCTGCTGAACTTTGTTTACTATTTCATTATCACGAACCTGTTCTCTCCACTCTTCACGCAGTTGCGAAATGGTTTTACCTAAATATTCTTCCAGTTTTTCTTGAGAACCAAGAGATGCTATTGCATTGCTGATACGTCTGTCCACAGTACGGCTGACAGTAGAGTTTTCGACATCGATACTATCAACTTTTGCTTGGTGGAGGAATAATTTTTGTACAGCTAATTGTTCGGGTATCAAACAATAAGGATCTCCGTCGAAATGTTCTTTTTCTAATTGCATTTGCAGTCTTACGGCTTCTACATCCGATTTGAGTATAGCTTCGTCTCCGACTACCCACACAATCTGGTCGATAACATTGTCTTGCGCGTTTGCACTAAATAGTATCGTGCAGAACAAACTGATGAAAAATACGGTTTTCTTAAGAACGGTCATTATGTATTTTATTAAGTAAAAGCTAGTAAGGTCTCAGACCTTTTTATTCTATGTCATGAGACATTTCTCGCGATTTGGCAAAGTAACAAAAAAGTCAAAAAACCAAAAGTGGCGTAAATATAGTAATAATCGAAAGAATTTATATTTTGAATATATTAAAAGAAGTTATTAATATTTCATACTTCTTTAAGGTATAAGGCCTTTTTGATATTTTAGAAGCACATCGGAAAAAGAAAATCGTTATTTTTTCTTCTGGGCTGTATTTTCTTCTTTGTAATATTTTATTTGTTTTTTGTTCTCTGCCGACTGTAAAAGATCCGTTTCAAATGTTTTTAAAAAGGCCTCCCTGTTTTTGTTAATTAGAATATCAGTGATCTCCGATTTTGAGTATTCGTAAGGAGCTTTAGAGCCGGCGAGGGCATATTCTTCGATATGCAGAAAATATACATACAGTGAATCTTGTGTTTCGTAATTCTTATTATTTTTGACAAATTGGCTTTGGTCGCTGATAGATACCGGTATGTTGGACGCTATATCATCGAAGTTGACCCATTTATCATAAAAATAATCATAAATAACGGCATTTTGCAATGAGGCTTTTTCTATTTTTTCTTTTGCTGCATCTGTATTCGACTGATACCATTGTCTGAAATTTTTAACTTCGGACGAAGACTGCGGTATTTTAAGAAATAAGCCTTTGACTAAACATGATTGCAGTTCGAAACTTTCGGGATGTTTGTCATAATAGTCTTTCATCTCGGTTTCGGTTATCTTTTTCGACAATTCTTCTTTCAGTAACTGCTCCAGATAAGTGAATGTGGTTAATGACTGTCGGTAATTTTCAACCATTTCGTCAATGCTTTGCTGATCAGTAACGTTTTGCTTTGCTTTTTCATAAATGAGTTCGTCTTTTATCCACATTTTTATGTATGCGTCCGCAGCCTGAGTACTGTCTGCCGCACTCAATCCCGATGGTATTGCATTATTCAGATCGGCAAGATACAAGGTCTTTCCATTGACAGAAACTATCGGCGAATCGTCTTTATTCGGCGTTGCACTTTCTTTGTCGGAACAACTGATCAAGATTGAGATTGAAGCGAAATATATGACGGTCTTTTTTAGGGAGCCAGAGATTGATTGAGTCATTGCTGATATTTTTGAGTCAGGCGTTTCAAGGCCTCGTTATTTACTACTACTTTATGTTTTTTGATAATATATTCTGTCCATTGTTTTTCCAATGCGTCCTGATAATCCTGAATCACAAGCCCTTTTACATCTTCGAATGTCTGGGGTTGATCCAACATTTTTCCGTGTATGAAGAAGAACGGATAGCCAACTACTTCTTTCTTTATCTCGGTCTTATAAAGAGTATTATCTACAAAATCATTTTCGCCTTTAGCCCAAATACCCTTTTCGATATATAAAGGTTTGATGGAATCGTTGCTGAAACTCTTGGTGAGTATCTGTATAAAGTTATCCTGGGAACCGTATTCATTTTGTATAGCTAAAGCCTTGTCAAAAGCAGCACGGTCTTTAAGGTATATAACATATCCTTTGTATTTCGGTTCTGTCCATGTGTACTTATTTCTGTTCCGGTCGAAAGTTTTGGTCAAGCCTTCGGTGTCTATAGATGCCTTAGTCCATATCTCTTTATCCATAATGGTAAACAGTAATATACCGTCATAATACTCCTGCAAAAGATGTTTTAACTCGGGTGTATCATCTATGATTCTTTTTTCATTTACTTCTGTTAATTTGTTCAGGACAAATCCATCGAGTTTTTCATAAACTATATCGGTAGATAATGTCGACTTTGCAGATAAATTATTGAAAATATAATCAACGAAATCCGAAACGTTATATTCTGTATTTCTGATTGTTACTAGTTTTTTATTATATAAATCAGGTAAATTTTTGAAGAACAAACTATCCGAAGCATGATGTGTATCGGCTATGTCAAGTATGCTTCTCAACACCTTGCTGTTGATGGCATATGGATATTTTTGTGATAATCTTTTTAATTTAAGAGATTCTATGTCTCCATCACGATTGTGTTTCTCCATTTCGCTAATCAGATCGGGTTTGATCTCAGGCCAAGGATCGAGATGTACTTTTCCTATCAGCTTAAATATATGAAAACCGTAATCGAATTCGATCGGACGGGTATAGTCTTTGAGTTTTTTCAGGCTGTAAAATATCGAGTCGAATTGGGGTATAAGATTACTTCTTGTGCTAAACCATCCTAAATCGCCTCCTTTCGGAGCGGTTGCCCTGTCTGCCGAGATTGCCTGACAAATCCCTTCGAATGGTTGATTGTCATCCAAATCGGTTATAACCCTCTGCGAAAGGCTTCTTACGCTGTCTTTTTCGGCTTGTGTGGCATTCTCGGGATACAGGAACAAGATGTGGGCTATGCGTACTTCGCCCCTGTCGGGTCTTTTGCGATATGTTTTTACCAGATAATAGCCGGTATTAGTTCTTATTGGCTCGGATATACTGCCTATGGGTGTATTGTAAATGGCATCTTCCAATATTTTGGGAGAAGTAAGCGCAGTTGTCCAGACTATATCTTTTTCAGCAGGAGATTCTGGAGCCGGATACAAGCGGGCTGTTTTTCGGTATTCACTATCGGGTGCATTGATGATTGATGCTCTTATTTCTTTAATTTTATTATATGCCGTCAAAGTATCTTTGGGGAACAATTTGTCTGAAGTAAAGGGAATGTAGATTTTACTTACTTCAACATTATATTGCAGGCGGTTGTATACCAGCTTAGCTGCAGTTTCTGCGGATGCGGTATCGTTGATATATTTATTTTTGGTTGATTCTGCATATTTGTTATACTCCGAAACAAATACAGGATCTTTGTCGAGACCTGACGCTTCGGCTTCGGCGACCTTGACTTTAAGGAGGCTAAACGATTTTAGAAAATCGGGTATCGTTACGGGAGGTTGTATGTTGTTTTTTCGGTCTTTGAGGTAAGCGTATTCAAAGTCTTCAACAGAGACTGTTTTTTTGTCTATTTTGAATAGATAGTCGTCAGTCTTCTGAGCAAATACCCCGACTGTCATAAATAGGAAAAGAAAAAGACCTGAGATTTTCAGTTTATTCATGATTAAGTGTGATAATTTGATAAGCCAATTTAAGGTCTCAGACCTATTTGCCTCATCTTCGCTTCGGCAATTGTTAATTATTGGCTTAATAAGTGTAAATACGATAGATAGTCATCGCTTTTGGATGTGTCATTGGATACTATCTGTTACTTATTGTATTGCAAATATATGAAGTTTTTCCGAAACTGGAGTCTGACAGGCCGAAACCGAATTCTGTATGGACTGAGGGTGTATTACATACTTTTGATAATGGACACACAAGTATATAAAGTATGGAATAACAGCTAAAAGAAAATATCTTTTTTGTTCAGGGGTACAGATCCTTTTATTCGTTTTTTATCTATAGGGAAAGTGACCTTTGGGAGCAGGCTCTCTTGTTAAAAAAGGTTCTTTGAATAGCCGGAGAAATCTGAGAAAAGGGAAAAGTTGGCACCTCAGAAAGTACATTTTTGTTGTAACCTTTGTAACCTTTTTGGAAAAGAACCACGAACCCCTAAAGGGGATTTTCGGGTGGCGGCTAAATCCATTTTAAGAGACAGAGGGGCAAAAAGCATCATCCGAAAAGTGAGTGTAAAGTGTGTTACTTTTGTAACCTTTTTGATGTTGCTTGAAATTGTTAATTGATGACTGATTTTTCTAATTACCTTTGTCCGTATGAATAAAGCTATTTTACGACTGGCGATTCCCAATATAATATCTAATATAACCGTACCCTTGCTTAGTATGGTAGATATGTCTATTGTCGGGCATCTCGATAAAGAAATATTTATAAGTGCCATTGCCATTGCCGTCATCATATTTAACTTTATGTATTGGAGTTTTTCCTTTCTGCGTATGGGAACGAGCGGTTTTACTGCTCAGGCTTACGGTGCCGGTAACAGTACGGAAACGGGTGTCATTTTATTGCGTTCTTTATTGATTGCTTTTTCTGCGGGAGTGTTGATCGTGGTGTTGCAATATCCTATTTTCGAAATATTCTTTAGAGTGGTTAATGCCGAACAGGAGCTTAAAATTTATGCAGCCGATTATTTCTATATATATGTTTGGGCTGCTCCGGCCGTACTTGGTATGTACGCTTTTGCGGGGTGGTATGTAGGGATGCAGGATGCCCGTACGCCGATGGTGATTGCTATTGCTGTAAATGTTATCAACATATCACTGAGCCTTTTGTTTGTTTATGTATTCAATATGCAGCTCAGGGGTGTTGCTCTGGGATCGGCTTTGGCTCAGTTATCGGGATTTTTATTGTCTTTCGCTATCTGGTTCTTTAAGTATAAGAATATCAGGTTGACATTGGATTACAAGCGGCTGAAAGACTGGTCTTCTTATCTTCCCTTTTTTCGGGTTAATGCCGATATATTCATCAGGACACTGTTACTTATAGCGGTTACTACGTTTTTTACATCCATATCAGCAAGAATGGGTGCTATCGTTTTAGCTGCAAACGCATTATTGATGCAGTTATTTACATTGTTTTCTTATATAATGGATGGATTTGCTTATGCAGCAGAAGCCCTAACAGGTCGTTTTGTCGGAGCAAAGCAATATTTGCAGCTTAATAGAATGATTCGGAATGTCTTTCTTTGGGGATTGTGTTTCGTTGCGTTGTTTACACTCGGATATGGACTGTTCACAGAGTCTATTTTAGGTATTCTCACCGATAAATCGGAAGTTATTGCTGTTTGTGAAGAATACCGTATGTGGATACTGATTGTGCCGATAGCAGGTTTTTCTGCTTTTCTTTGGGACGGGATATTTATCGGAGCGACTGCGTCACGTCAAATGAGGAATTCGATGTTCGTGGCAGCCGGATGTTTCTTTGTTATTTATTATTCTTTACAATCCCATTTGGGGAATAATGCTCTTTGGCTGGCCTTTATCGTATATCTGTCTATGCGTGGAGTGATGCAGGCGATACTGTATCGAAACAAGATAAAACAGACTCTTATCTGAAATCGACAGGGTCTATCTTTTTCATCAAGCTGAGTATCTTGTATTTTCTCTTTTGGACATATGCCGAAGGTTTCGCCGAGTTAAATCTCTTTGGGTTGGGTAATGTGGCGGCAATAAGGGCGCACTGCTCCGCTGTAAGTTTGCTTGCCGGTTTGTTGAAGTGTTTTTGGGCTACAGCTTCTGCCCCATAAATATTTTCGCCCATCTCTATTGAATTGAGATAGACCTCCATGATGCGCTCTTTGCCCCAGATTAGCTCAATTAATACAGTGTAATAGGCTTCTAATCCTTTTCGTATAAAAGATCTGCCTTGCCACAAGAATACATTCTTTGCAGTTTGCTGACTTATGGTGCTGGCTCCACGCAGTCGTTTGCCTTTTTTATCGGCATCTTCCTGAGCCTTTGCTATTTGCTTGAAATCGAATCCGGAGTGATCAATGAACAGGTTGTCTTCTGAAGCTACAACCGCTTGAGGGAGGTGTTTGGATATCTTTTCGATAGGAACCCATTTGTGTTCGCATTCCACACTTCCTTTGTCGAACAGTTGGCTTAGGTTGTTCGATATCATCAGAGGAGTATAATAGACAGGGATGAATTTTAGGATAAGAACTTGTACTATGCTGAATACGAATAGACATATAACAATGTTCCGTATCCATTTTAAAGCCTTTTTCATTTGTATAACCTATTGGAGATCTTTTGTTATCTTAAAAAAATGCATCATACTTCAGATCCTATTGTACAGATCTCAAATATGATGCAAAAGTAATAATTTATACGTTGATTCGATTAAAAAACGATTTGCATTTGTGCATATACAGTATTACTGTCTTCTGCACCCCATTTTTTAGAATAGTTCGAATGGATGTAGTTTAATTGGAATCTGCATTGAGGGAAGAAATAGTAGTTTAACCCCAAGGTATAATCCATCACTTCACTGTTGATAGCTTTGTTGTTATTGTAATAATCGACTTTAGCTACAGCATTGAATTTTTTAGGAGCAAAATAGTATAGCAGCGAGCCGTACACTCCTTCACGGTCTATACCTCCGTCATTTCCTTTGAACCATTCGGCACGGGCTGTCAATCGGTCTGTTTGGTAGTCTGAACTGATACCCCAGCGGTTTCTCACATGGTCGGCAGTTGTAATTCCACCATCGTTTGAATATGTGGCCTGTCCGAAATAAGCTCCGGCTCCTACTCTGAAGCCTTTTATGGGCTGTAACAGCAGAGTTCCGGCAAAGTCCTTAGTATTATTTTGTTCGCGGGTAGTGATCCCCGATCCCTGAAATACACCGAGTGAATATTGGATCAGATCGTGATTACCCATTGGTGCTAATGATCCGGATGCCTGAATACCGATGTCACGACCGCCATTGTTTCTGTTGTTCTGTTTTTTCATCACATCATCTCCCATACTTACTAAGCTGGAGATTGTTCGGGAATACATTACGGTTTCCAGATTAGTGAGGCTGATTTGATTTTCTAAAGAGAAAGGTACTTTAAACTGTCCGGCTCTGATGTTGAATTGTTTTGTAGGTGTCCAATCCAAATATAATTCATGTAAAAGCGGATCGACCAGTTCAGCCATAACAAAGTAGCTTATGCTGTTGGTAAGTTTTCCGTTCATATGAAGAAACGCTACACGGGGTTCAAAATCGTGTTTTACATTCGATACATCGCTGTATTTGTACATCAATAAGCCATAGCCGCCAAATTTCATATACGGTGTATTGAATGCATCTCTGACCTTGTCTACTTTCTGAGACAATGATACAGGTTGAGATTGTTTGTTGTTTTCTTTGGCTATTTCATCTGCTTCTTGCTGAGTAAGGACTTGTTTGTCGACAAGCTTCTTAAGTAAGGCGTTGTCGTCATTCTTTTGTCCGAATACACACATTGCAGACAAAAGTAGGGCTCCTGATAGTAGTAATTTTTTCATGGTCTGAGTTTTTACGTCAAAAATAAAGAATTTTTTTAAGTAAGAATAAGCGGTTGTCTTCGATTTCTTTGAGTGTTATTTTAAGTGTTATTCAGATGTTGATCATTTAAAGCAGTACCGTTTATCCTAATATCATAGGTTTCTAAATTAGTGAAAAAATGCGAAAATATATAAATATATATATAAAATCTATCTGTTTGTAAATCTGTTATTTGTTTAGCTGAGGTCTTATAAGCCTTACCTGTTGAAAAAAGTCAGGAGTGAATGATATAGAAAACAAGTTCGAGATATACAAATTGTGCAGGAATCGAGAATATGACGCTGTCTATTCTGTCTAGAATACCTCCGTGCCCGGGAAGAAGGTCTCCTGAGTCCTTTACATCAAGGGTTCGTTTCATCAGAGATTCGATGAGGTCTCCTAAAGTTCCGGCCGAGATCATTATGACAGCAAATCCAATCCATGCCCATAATGGGAGCTCAGTATAGAATTGAGCATAAATAATGGCTGCGACTATTGAGAATAATGCTCCTCCGATGAACCCCTCCCATGATTTTTTAGGAGAGACACGTTCAAATAACCTATGTTTGCCGAAAAGAGAACCTGTGAGATAGGCAAACGAATCATTAACCCAAATGAATATGAATAGAGCTAACAGCAGCGCATGGTGATAAGAGCCTGTCAATCCTTTGTATCCGAAAGCCAGAAAGTTCAGCAGCGATAAGGGGATGGCGATATACATTTGTCCTAATACTGCATACGCAAGTGATAAAATAGGATTTGGGTGTTTGGCATATAATTCAGACACAAAAAGTATGAGAAGATAGATAGCATATGGCACTAAAAGTATAAGTGAATGGCTCGTAGATGAAAAGAAGAAGTATGCACTGATAAACAGGCATAACCCTCCTATTGTATTTAGTATTTTATTTAGAGGTGTTTTACCGGCTTTGCTGAGCAGTCCGTAAAATTCATAGAGAGCCAAAGACGTAATGATTGAAAATACAATCAGGAAAGTATATTGGTTGAAGAGGATGCCGCCCATTAGTAAGCAAATGAATATTACTCCGGTAAAAATGCGCGTTCCTAGATTCTTTAGATTTAGCACCTGTTTTATGATTTTAGCAGAAAAGCACCTGCTCAATTTTAGAATACTGCAAATATAATGAAAAAGGTATAGTTTATGAACTATACCTTTTCAGTTAATTTTATTCTGATTGATCTTCTGAAGCCAAGAGGGGGGAACCCGGCTGTGATACATCCGGTTCCGATATCTGATTCTCAGACTCTTTAGGCTTATCCGCCTGTTTGGGAGGTTCCTGTTGGTGCTCGGCTTCTTTCAGTATTTCTTCCGAACGAGAGATCCATTGGCGCTGACCGAATATCTCTTTGAGGTTATCAGAGAATATGACTTCTTTTTCGAGAAGAAGATCTGCCAGCTTATTATGTCCTTCGGCATGTTCGCGTAATAGGCTTTTGGCTCTTTCGTATTGAGTATTGATCATTTCCTGAACTTCTTTGTCTATGATCAACGCAGTCTCTTCGCTATAGGGTTTTGTAAATCCATATCCCTGACCTGTAGAATCATAAAAACATACGTTTGGAATATTCGGACTCATACCCATGTACGAGATCATTGCATAGGCTTGTTTGGTGACACGCTCAAGGTCGTTCATCGCACCGGACGATATTTGACCTATAAATACTTCTTCTGCAGCACGTCCTCCCAATAAGGCACAAAGTTCATCAAGCATTTGTTCCTTGGTTGTGATCTGTCTTTCTTCGGGCAGATACCAGGCTGCACCCAATGCTTTACCACGTGGCACGATTGTAACCTTAACCAACGGATCGGCATGTTCAAGGAACCAGCTTAGAGTAGCGTGCCCAGCTTCGTGTATAGCTATTGTTTTACGTTCGTTGAGGGTTGTTACTTTACTTTTCTTTTCAAGTCCCCCTACAATGCGGTCAATCGCACTTGTGAAATCACTCTCGGTAACAACTTTCTTATGATTACGAGCTGCAATCAAAGCCGCTTCATTACATACATTCGCAATATCTGCTCCTGAAAATCCGGGAGTCTGGCGGGCTAAAAACTCGATATCAGCACTGTCGTCTATTTTGATCGGACGTAAGTGTACTTTGAATATTTGTTTACGGTCGTTTAGATCCGGCAGGTCAACATAGATCTGACGGTCGAAACGCCCAGCACGAAGTAAGGCTTTATCCAGAATATCAGCACGGTTTGTAGCTGCAAGAACTATTACACCGCTGTTGGTTCCGAAGCCATCCATTTCAGTCAAAAGCTGATTCAGTGTATTCTCGCGCTCGTCATTCGATCCCATATTCGGATTCTTACCACGGGCACGTCCTATCGCATCTATTTCGTCAATGAAAATGATACAAGGCGCTTTTTCTTTCGCTTGTTTAAATAAGTCTCTTACACGTGATGCTCCAACTCCCACAAACATTTCTACAAAGTCAGATCCAGACATAGAAAAGAATGGTACATCAGCTTCGCCTGCAACGGCTTTTGCCAACAAGGTTTTACCTGTTCCCGGAGGGCCAACAAGCAATGCTCCTTTGGGTATTTTAGCCCCGATTTCGGTATAACGTGACGCATTGCGCAAAAACTCTACCATTTCTTCGAGTTCTTCTTTTGCTTCGGCTAATCCGGCTACATCTTTAAATGTAATTTTAGCATCCGATCCTTTGTCGTATAACTGTGCTTTGGATTTTCCTACGCTGAATACACCACCTCCGCCTCCGGAACCACCTCCCGACATACGGCGCATAATGTATATCCAGATACCGATAAGAACGATAAAAGGAAGAAAGCCTACGAGCAAATCAGTAAAATCCGATCCGGTTTCGTAACTTACATCTATCTTGTATTTATTAGTAGCGATAACTTTATCGTAAAAATCCGAAAATTTATCAGCCGATGGTATGCTTACTATGATAGAAGGATCACTGCCAACCTTTGATGGTTCCTGGTTGAACACACGTTGTACCGAATCTTTCCGTATATACGCCTGCAAGGAATTCTTCTTATTGTAAACCACAATACGCTCAACACAATTCTCTTCGGTGTATTTTTGGAAGTCAGACCAGCCGACTTCTTTTACCATTGCGTTTTGCGAAAAGAAGTATATTCCGATAATAGAAGCTAGAAGAATGATATATATCCAATAGCTCGAAACAGGTATTTTAGGACCTTTACCTTTTGATAAAGGATTTTTATTGTTTCTATTTTCCATATAATGAAGGTCGCAGACCTTTTTTGTTATCTATTTCCAATTCAAAATAAGGCCTCAGACCTTTTTGTTGATTTTGCAAGCATAACAGCAACAGTTGGTTATCGCTTGAATGCATTATTAAATACTTTCTGTCACTTAATATGATACTTCTGAAAAGTAACAGAAATTAAAATCCCTGAACTTTAATTCTGTTTATTCATAACATTTTAATGTTTTGATTGTTCAGCCCTGAACTAATCTATATCAGGAATCTGCTCCAATTTAGCATCCGCCCATAGGTGTTCCAGATCATAGAATTCACGAAGTTCAGGAATAAAGATATGAACAATTACTGTGCCATAGTCTATACCAACCCATCTGGCTTCACGCATTCCATCCATTGTGATAGGTCTTTCGTTCGATTTTTTCTTGAGACTGTCAACTACCTCATCTGCAATGGCAGAGACTTGTATTGGGGTATTACCTTCGCAAATAACAAAATATTTGCAGATAGCACCGGGCAGTTCGGACAAATCGACAGTTACAATATTTTTTGCTTTTCGATCTTGACATGCAGCCACAATATGATTCACCAGGTTTTTTTCTTCGTTCATTATTTTCTTTTGATCTATTTTATATAAATATATTTTATGGTCGCAGAGTTATCCATGTCTCAGTTTATAGATAAAACATGTTGATCTGCGATTTTTGTCTGTTGATTTTTAACATTCAACTTTCAACCGTTTTTTATTTATTCAAAACTTACTGTTGTTCAATTGTCTTAACAACTATTGCTCTGAGACTTTTCCGATTTGCAAAGATAACGGTTTTTTTATTTTAGAAGACGCAAAACAGTTATATGAGATTTTATTGTCTGATCTTTTTTCAGAAGTTTTAGATGTTTCTTAAGGTATATCTAAAAAAAGACTAACGCATAAGAAGGTGACAAAAGTAACAAGTGAAATGTATTTTTCGGTTTATTGCTTTTTTCAACCATTATCTTTTTTACTTCTAGATCGGCTGAACGTTTTTTTAGGTTATTTCAAAAAAGGTAACAAAGGTAACAGCAAAATCAGTTATCCGTTATCAGTCTTTATTTTCTAATTATCGAATTTTCATGTCGGGACATTGTTTTTCTTATAGATAAAAAATATAAGTGAAGACAACCAATGATTCTATTTTAACGGTTTTAAACCCAAAGACGCTGCTTTTTTTAATAAATACTGATAGGCCGGCTCGTATTCGTTGGGTATGATTCCGTCTAAGATAGCATCTTTTATAGATGATTTGAGACGTCCTACCTCAGCGCACGGAGACAGACCGAATATTTCCATGATTTCTTCACCACCGATAGGCGGTTGGAAATTCCGGACGTGGTCTTTTTCTTCAATAGCCTTCATCTTTTGACGGACAATCTGAAAGTTTTTGAGAAAACGGCGTACTTTATCCTGATTTTTGGAGGTTATATCAGCCTCGCAGAGAATCATCAGGTCTTCAATATCGTCTCCGGCTTCGAATAATAATCTTCTTACCGCCGAATCGGTTACCTCTTCTTCGACAAGGGTCACCGGACGCATATGCAGACCGACTAGTTTCTGTACATATTTCATTTTTTCGTTCAAAGGGAGTTTCATCCTGCGGAAAATACCCGGAATCATTTTTTCTCCGATAAAATTGTGATTGTGGAATGTCCATCCAAGGCGTGGATCCCAGCGTTTGGTAGCAGGTTTGGCAATATCGTGCAATATAGCAGCCCAACGCAACCACAGATTTTCGGTTTTGCGTGAGATATTATCAAGAACAGTCAATGTATGATAAAAATTATCTTTATGCCCCACACCGTCTTTTGTCTCAGCACCTTTCAGCGCAACTAATTCAGGGAAGATAATTTCAAGTAATCCAGTCTGATCCAGAAGCAGAAAACCCACAGAAGGCTTAGGAGATAAGACTATTTTGTTGAGCTCATCGATAATCCGTTCTTTGGATACTATCTCTATTCGTTCTTTATTGCGGGCAATAGCATCAAATGTCGTATGTTCTATATCGAAACCCAATTGGCTCGAAAAGCGTATACCCCGCATCATACGAAGCGGGTCGTCACTGAATGTTATATCGGGATCGAGTGGGGTACGTATGATGCAACGTTCAAGGTCTTCCAATCCGCCAAACGGATCGAGAAGTTCTCCGAATCTCTGTTTGTTGAGGCATACAGCCAATGCATTTATAGTGAAGTCTCTCCTGTTCTGGTCATCTTCGAGAGTTCCATCTTCAACAAAGGGTTTGCGGGAGCCTCTTTCGTACGACTCACGGCGAGCCCCTACAAACTCTACTTCTATATTCTTATATTTTATCTGAGCTGTTCCGAAATTATGGAATACCGATAGTTTTGTGCCTTTGCCTAGTTTATCCGCAACTGCTCTCGCCAGATCAATGCCTTTGCCTACGGTTACCACATCTATATCTTTTGATGGGCGGTACAGGAATATGTCACGCACGTATCCGCCTATCGCATAGCACTCGAGATTCATGCTGTCGGCAGTTTTACTGATTATATCGAATATTTTTCCGGAGAAGTACCGTTCTATTTTTTCTTGGTCTAAATACATCTTAAGTTTCTTATCTACAAAAAGCAGCAAGGCTTTAAATTTCTCGCAAAAATACAACAATCCGACTTATAAGCTGTAAAATAATGCTATTTTTGTAAAAACAGAATTCTGGGATTATGAAGAAATATATATGTATACTAGCCTCTGTGAGCGGGTTGCTGATGTTTAGCTCGTGTCAGGAAAAGACAAATGAAGAAGCTGTTAAATATCTGGCTGAAACGAAATCATTGTACGAAAAAGGTGCTTATCAGGAAGCGTTGGGCAGAATTGACAGTATTCAGGCTTTATTTCCGAAAGCTTTCCCCGAAATAAAAGAAGCATTGACACTTAAACAGGATGTGAGAAAAGCATTCGATACAAAGCAGATTACCGATTGCGACTCATTAATGGCTGTGTACCAACCAAAAATTGATTCGGTTAAAAAGCTTTTTGTATATCAGAAAGACAAGGAGGATACTAAAGGTGTTTTTATCCCTAAAGCAGTATCTTCTCCATTGTTAACTTCAACTATGCTGCGTGCAGGAGTTCAGGAAGAAGGCCCTATGTATATAGAAAGTGTTTATATCGGAGGGCAATATCATAATACTATTCAGGTAAAAGCGAAAGATGGTTCTGTTGCAGAGACAAAACCGATTGATGATGAAGGCCTCAACTTCCGTTTCAGCCATATGGGGAGACAATATGAAGTTATAAAAGCGGCTCAGTTTCACGATAACGGGCTGGCCGGATTCATTGTTGCCAATGCCTCACAGCCTATGACTGTAACACTGAAAGGAAAAAATACAACTTCGTTTGGTTTATCGAATATCCACAAAAAGGCAATAACGGACTCATATACTTTATCTAAACTTCTGCTGACTCAGGACAGCCTGATGGGTGCTAAAGATAAAGCAACATTGCGGATCAAATATGTTGATGAGCAGAAAGAAAAAGCCGAAGCTCTTAAAATTGAACAAGAAAAACAAAAATCGAAATAACGGGTTCAATAAATTATTCCGAAAGCAGTCTTTTAACAAGGGCTGCTTTTTCTTTGTCGGGTAATGTTCCGTCTATCCATCTGATTTGTAGTCCCCGTTTTTCCATGCCCCTGAACCAAGTCATCTGGCGTTTAGCAAACTGATGAATTGCAATCTCAAGTTGAGAGAACATTTCTTTATAGCTTAGTTCTTTTATCAGGTATTGAGTCACAAATTTATATTCCAATCCGTAATAAAGCAGGCCTTCAGCGGATATTCCCTTGTCGAGCAATCCTTGTACCTCTTCTATCATTCCTTCTTTCAAGCGGGTTTTCAGACGGCGGGTGATACGTTCACGGCGAAGTTCCCTGTCTACATCTACTCCAAGTATCAGGCTGTTTATCGGCGGATATTCGTTGCAGTCTGTCGGGTTTGCCTTTTTATATTCTTCTATTTCGATTGCTCTGATGGCACGTTGAGCCGTGTCTACGTCAGTAGAATTGTGCAGGTCTTTATATGAGGCCAGTATCGTTGTTAACTCTTCGAGGTTTTTACCTTCAAGCTTTTTTCTCAGCTCTTTATTTTCTGGTACATTAATGAGGTTATATCCTTTTAATACCGATTCGATATATAGTCCCGATCCTCCGCAAAGGACAGGGAGCCTGTCTTTTGCCCGAATGTTGGTGTAAGCATCGTGAAAGTCGTGCTGGTATTCAAATATATTATATTTATATCCTGCGTCTTTGATATCTATCAGATGATACTTTACGGGATTCCCGTCGACAATATAATCATCAAGGTCTTTACCTGTACCGATATCCATGCCACGGTATACCTGCCGGGAGTCTCCGCTTATAATTTCGGTTTCCAGCTCGTATGCCAAACGGCAGGCAAAAGACGTTTTGCCGGAAGCCGTAGGGCCCAGTATCGTTATTAAGTCGTAATTGGCCATATAGATGCAAATTTACAGTTTTTAGAACAATCCACATCTTTCTTTCGAAAGAATGATGTGGATTGAAATCTATGACGATAGAATAACTAATTGTTATATAATGTTAATGTGTGAATTTTTTTATTTCGTAACATTGTTATAATCAATAATAGTTACCTCTGTGTAAGTTTATTACACCGTGATAACTTCTTGTCAGAACAGAATAACTATAATAGATTTGCTCTCAATAATAAAGTAAGTATAAAAAAGTAACTAATATTTATAATAAGATGAAATATCTCGAAAAAAACAATGATTTAGGATTATTAATTCTGAGACTGAGTGTCGGAGGATTGATGTTATTGCACGGTATATCTAAATTGGTTCACGGAGCCGGTTTTATCGAACAGGTTGTTGAAGGGGCCGGTTTACCCACTTTTATCTCTTATGGAGTATATATAGGCGAAGTGCTTATGCCTTTACTTATAATCATCGGACTGGCAACAAGAGGTGCTGCTTTGATTTTCGCCTTTAATTGTTTGGTTGCAGCCTTGCTGGTACATGCTCATGAGATATTCTCACTGAACGAACAAGGTGGATGGACAGTAGAGCTGTTAGGTTTGTTCTTCTTTGGAGCAATAGTTCTGGTCTTTACCGGAGGTGGTAAATATGCGGTTAGTAATAAGTATTTATGGGATTGAATTATAAACAAATAAATAAACAGGAAAAATGAAAAAGTATTTAATTTTAGCAGTATTAGCTATAAGTACCCTTGCCGGTACAGCACAAACTAAGACATGGACAAATGATCCTGCACACTCTCGATTAGGTTTTGTGGTAAAACACCTTACAGTATCGGAAATTGACGGACGTTTTGCAGATTTTTCGGTAAAAGTGACCACATCAAAAGCTGATTATTCGGATGCCCAGATAGATCTGACAGCGAAAGTAGCCAGCATCAATACAGATGTAGAAGCAAGAGATACCCACTTGAAATCAGCTGATTTCTTTGATGCCGAAAAATTTCCGACTTTAACATTCAAGAGTACTTCTTTGAAGAAAGTAAGCAAAACCAAAGGTAAACTCTACGGAAATCTGACATTCCACGGTATTACTAAACCGGTAATTTTGGATGTAACTTATTTCGGTACAGTGGTGAATGCAATGAATAATGCCGAAACAGCAGGGTTCCAGATAAAAGGAGTTGTAAAAAGATCAGATTTCGACCTTGGTCCTAAGTTCCCCGAAGCTATGCTAAGCGATAATGTTCAGATTGTAGCAAATGTTGAATTTAGCCCCAATAAATAAATATTCTTAATAAACAGATTATAGTACATTCTTAATAATGAAAACAATAATAATTTTAGCTCACCCCAATATTGAGCAGTCTCATATTAATAAATCATGGATTGAAGCTTTAGCGAAAAGCAATCCCGAAGTACATGTTCACAATATTTATAAAGCATACCCCGACTGGAATATAGATGTTGCCTCTGAGCAGGCTTTATTGCTCGGATATGACAGGGTTATCTTTCAATATCCTTTCCAGTGGTATAATATGCCGCCATTATTGAAAAAATGGTTAGACGATGTTTTCTTACAAGGATGGGCCTACGGAAATGGAGGCGAAAATCTTCAGGGTAAAGAATTCGGAGTTGTAATATCTACAGCCGGTATAGACGAAGTATACACAGGTTCGGTGTTTGGAAACATCTCCGATCTATTGAAACCGATGGAATCTACCGCCAAATTCGTAGGGGCAAAATATATATCACATCATGTTTTTCATGGAGCATATACTCCAGATGTGAAAGACAGATTGCCAAAGAATATTGAAGAGTATCTGAAATTTATAACTAAGTAATATACTTTAACAGAGAGAGCCGTGAGGAATTCCCTCACGGTTATTCTTATTAATAAAATGTAAGAATAGGAGGTTGAGCATGACTAATAATGTAATATCGCTTTTCATTGATTCGCAGCAGACAATACTGGCAGAGCCCGATCACAGCTTATCATTGATATTGCCTGTCGGGTATGATATTACTTCTGATAAGTACTTTAAACAAACACCTCCTGATGAGGCTCAGATAGAGGCAGCTATAATCGAAGTGGAAGATATGATTATGCCTTTGGTTGCTCAGGTAAAAGCAAAGAACTATCGGTTGGAAACTTCCGACCCTAAGATACGGGAGATTGCAGGATATGCAAATATCAAAGAAAATGTACTTAGCCTGTCCGAAATGGAATCAGTCTTTTCCCGCTTTGCTGCTATTGTAATGGGAATGCCCTCATCAATGGATGTATTACCTCAGACAAAAGAGTTCGCTGCAACTTTATTAATCCTTAGGGAAATAATGCATCACTTGGGTTTCGAGAACATTTTTATAGTATAAAGTTGTTATATATAGATGTCTTATTATTCGTCTACTGTTGAACAATACTAAAAAAATAAAAAATCCAATTTGTATTTTATACATACAATTACAGCATAAGAGTAAGGTCGCAGTTGCTTTATTCTGCTAACTGCAGAGCTTTACTCTCATTTTAGGAAAATTATTCACGAACTAAAAATGTAAGATTATGTCAAGTATTAAAACCGTAAATCCTGCAACAAATCAGGTTGAAAAAGAGTATCCGGTTATGACTGACCAACAAATTGATTTGATCTTGTCTGATGCTGATAAAGCATTTCAAAGCTGGAAAAAAACTTCATTTGCCGAAAGGGCAAAACTTTTACATAAAGTTGCTTCTATTCTGAGAGAGCGTAAAGAGGAACTGGGAAAACTTTGCTCTATCGAAATGGGAAAACTACATCGCGAAGGTATTGGTGAAGTGGAATTATCTGCAAATATTTTTGATTATTATGCCGATAATGGAGAAAAATTTTTGGCTGATGCGCCACTGGATACTCCGCAAGGTAAGGCTTTTTTAAGCTATGAACCGATTGGGGTACTGCTAAGTGTGCAACCATGGAACTTCCCCTTTTATCAGATAACACGTTCTGCCGCTCCAAATATTATGGCAGGTAATACAGTTGTGTTGAAACATGCGTCTAATGTCCCTCAGGCTGCAGAAATCATGGAAAAGATATTTGCAGAAGCAGGAGCACCCAAAGGAGTATATACAAATTTATTTGTTCCCGGTGCTAAAGTATCAGAGTTAGTGGCTGATCCCAGAGTGAAAGGAGCTTCGCTGACAGGTAGTGAGCCTGCCGGATCTAGCTTTGCATCTATGGCCGGAAAATATCTGAAAAAATCAACTTTGGAACTCGGGGGAAGTGATGCCTTTGTAGTTCTCGAAGATGCTGATCTTGACAAGGCAGTCGAAACTGCTGCTTTCGGTCGTTTGTGGAATGCCGGTCAGGTTTGTGTTTCCCCGAAACGTATTATTGTGATGGCTTCTGTAGCTGATAAATTTATCGAAAAAGCAAAAGCTATTTATGATAAAGTAGTAGTAGGAGATCCCCTTGATCCGAAAACTCAATTGGCTCCATTGAGCAGCGAAAAAGCTGTTCAGGATGTAATCAAACAGGTTGAAACAACTGTTCAGCAGGGAGCTAAGCTTGTGAGAGGAGGAAAGCGGATCGATCGTCCGGGTGCTTATATGGAACCAACTATCCTAACTGATATCAAGAAAGGTATGCTGGCTTATTCCGATGAGATATTCGGTCCTGTACTGGCTATCTATGCAGCAAAGAATGTAGATGAAGCAGTGGAATTGGCTAATGATACAAACTTCGGGTTGGGCGGTACTGTGTTTGGCACAGATACAGATAAGGCTGTGGAAGTTGCCCGTCGTATAGATACCGGTATGGTGTATATAAATCATGTGACCGGTATTGCTCCCGAATTGCCTTTCGGGGGAACAAAAAGATCAGGGTATGGACGTGAACAGTCTCCTGCCGGCATTTACGAATTTGTAAATGCAAAACTGATACGGGTTACGACTCCCGATGCTGCATATTGAGATTAATAATTGATTCGAGTTATCCGGATTATACCGGAATTTTATACATGGAGGTGAGTGATGAAACGTAACATTGAAATGACAGAATGTCCGGTACGAACTATTCTTGATAACATTTGCGGAAAGTGGGCTATTCTTATATTGGATGCTCTGGGTAATAATGGTACAATGCGGTTTAACCAAATCAGTAAATCTCTTGGTGATATTTCTCAAAAGATGTTGACTGTGACTTTACGCTCACTGGAGACTGATGGCATTATTTCCCGAAAGATGTATCCTGAAATACCTCCCAGAGTTGAATATGAACTGACTTGTTTAGGGCACGATTTATTGCCTAATGTCCGTATTATGATCAATTGGGCGGAAAGCAATAAACATCAGATATTAGATAGCCGTCAGAAATGTAGGCAGGTTAGTTAATAATAAGATATCTGCTGGATATACAATAGAAAAAGAGAGGAGCTGGATTTATGGGCTTCTCTCTTTTTTATTAGTAATGAGAATCAATAGTTGCAAATCGGCCAATTTCATTGATCCGGCTACTGATTAATATCAATCATCGATGTTACATTCAAACGTGTGATTTCCTGATCCGACCTTGTGAATTTTCTTATTCGGAAGTATAATCGTTGCACCGGTGTTGACCGGAATCTCTGCTTTTAATATAAACTTGTTATTCTCTCTGGTCCAATCTACTTTTATATCTCCGTACAGATTACGGTGATGAGCTTTTACCCAGGTGAGGTCTCCTACCGGTGTCGGCTCTATTATAACATCTTTAAAGCCGAAAGCTGCAGGCTTTATTCCGGCCAGAGTTCCGAAAAACCATTCGTCTATCTGACCCATCATAAAGTGATTCCATGAAGCTCCCTTACGTGGATCCCATTGCTCGGTGAGTGTAGTTGCTCCGAACTTTAATTGAAAACCGTATCCCGGAGCATCCTCGTGGTTATGCATCAGATACATCAATTCGTTCTCGCCGTTCAGGGCTAGTGCCTGAAACAGATAACGGTTTCCAACATCTCCTGTTGTCAAACGGTTTCCGTATTTCGCGATATCGGATTTCAGATTGTTTAAGACGTCTTGTTTATATTTCGGGTCAACCAGATTCATGTAAATGGCAATCGCGTTGCAAAACTGGCTTCCCGATCCGTATTGACGGCTGTCCGGATGGAAAAATCTTTCATTGAACGCCGATTTTATATCATCCGCTAATTTAGAATAGCTTTTCTCATCTTGCGATTTGTTCAGCATCTTGGCAGCTTCTGCAACCAGATGTGCCGCATAGTAATAATGTGCAGTAGCCGATACTTCTACAGGACTATTTTTTGAGAAACCTGCGCGATGCTCACCATAGTCGTACCAGTCACCCAGTCCATGAGAGACAATGTGGTCTGTTGCCCGTGATGTCATGTGGTTTACATACCCCTTCATTGTATTATAATATTCCCTGATCAGGGTATCGTCTCCGTAAAATTTGTAATGCAGCCACGGGATCATGATTGATGCTATCCCCCATTCCGGAGAATCGTGGAAAACGTCAAGACTTTCATCAAATACGACGTATTCAGGCACGATTGTAGGAACAAACCCATTCTCGTTTTGCCTGTCTGCGATATCCCGCATTATTTTAGGGTAGAATTGGGTCAGATCCCAGTTGTAGAGCAGGCAAGGCCCCATCAGGTGGGTTTCCTCCAGCCATCCGAGTTTCTCCCGATGCGGGCAATCCATAAACACTGATTGCATATTGCTCTTAACGGCATTCTTTATTAAGATATGGGCTTTGTTGAATATCTCATTCGAGCACTCAAAACTACCGACTTCGTCTGTAGAATTATAGATAAAATCCGATTGTATACCTATTACAGACGGTTTATCGTCAGACATATTCAATATCTCGGCTCCATCGATCTGAATGTACCTGAAACCATAGAATGAAAATTGAGGATGCCATTCTTCAATCCCTTCTCCTTTCAATGTATAAGTGTAAAAATGAGGGCTGCCCGATTGTTTCTGTGACACCTTTCCGGTTTGCTCGTTCAGTTGTTCCCCCACGGTAAGTTTTACCGATTGACCTTTTTTCCCTATAACCTTTATCGCTGGAAATCCGGCGAGATTCTGTCCCATATCCAAAACGTAACTGCTGTCTATCTTCGATACTTTCTGAGCCGAAAAATGTTCACGTATACGTACACCAGTCAATTCTTGCGGGCGAAGAATGCCTTTTGGAGCGCCTTGTTCTACAACCTGTTTCCATTTTGAAGAATCAAATCCGGGCAAATTCCATCCTTCCTGCTCGCAACGGGCATCGTAGTCTTCCCCTCCGTAAATATCGTTATATACGGTAGGGCTTATATCGTATTTCCAGGTCGTGTCCGAATTAATAATATCCGAAGTTCCGTCTGTGTAATCAATTTGCATTTCGGTGAATAGGGTAGGCGGGCCGAAAGTTACCCACAGTTTACGGTAACGGTTTCCCATTGCGTTATAAAATCCGTTTCCCAGAACGACACCTATAGAGTTTAGTCCGTTTTGTAATAATGAGTCGACTTTGTAAGTATTGTAATAAACGGTTTTATCATAGTCGCTCCATACCGGAGTAAATATGTCTTTACTGACTTCTTGTCCATTTATTGACAGGTTGTAATGTCCTAATCCCGATATATGTATGATGGCTCTTTTGATTTGTTTTTCTATTCTGAATTCTTTCCTGAGCATGATGCTGCGTAGAGCCAAAGTGTCGACCTTATCGTAAATCTGTTTGTATTCTTTGTTCTTGAAGGGAGGTCCGTGAAAATCCCTTCGTCCAATCGGTAAGTTAGACTGTTCCCGGGGTATTGCTCCAATCCATTTTGATCGGCTGGCAGAAAAGTTGGGTGCTATCTCGAAAAAGGATGTTTTACTTTCTGAAGCGTTCCCTTTAGAGTCCCAAATTTTGACATTCCATGTATATGTCTGATCCGATTTTAATGTCTTTCCTCTGTAAATAACCATCTGGCTTCTTCCTGATTTTACCTTTCCCGAATTCCATATTTCACCCGATTCGGATCTTACGATAATTTGATAAGCAGTCTGATAATCTCCCTGATTTGCTGATATTAATTTCCACCCGAAGCGAGGAGATTGTACGTTGACGGCCAACGGAGTTCTCATCATTTCACATGTGAGGTCGTATACTTCCACTGAAAACGAATGGAGAGCAAATTGAAGTAAAATAAATAGTAAGGTCAACGACCTTTTTATCGAGTTTGTATACATAAAATAGCAAAGTTGATTATTGTTTTAAGTAACAGTAAGTATTTAATGTCTTATTTCCTGTATTCTGTTATTGTTACATTACCTACTAACCCGCTTTTTACCAATTTCTTTTCGGGTAAACGATAACGGGCATTTGTCCAGATTTTTTTCTTCTCATCTTTTTCTATACCGAAATCTTCATCTCCCATTATACGGTTTGCCCAAGTATTTGCAACAGTTATTTCGATATGATTTGTTCCTTCTTTCAGAGCCTTAGTTATGTCTAGTGAATAAGGCTTAGTCCATATTATTCCGCAAGATATTCCATTTACTTTAACTTCAGCTAAGTCGTATACAGCACCAAAATTTATGGTGTATTTACTGTCTTTCTGTAGCGATACCGTAAACGTATTTTTATATACAGCCTCGCCTGAATAATACTTGATGCTATCATTCGTGTTTTCAGACCAATCGGTGAGAGTCTTAAATTCAACCGCATTCTTTATACCCCTTTTAGTAGTATCGAATTGTACCGACCAAGGAGAATTAACTAAGATACTTTCTGTTTTGCGATATGCCACTGATTTATTCTCTGTTTTATCGGTCGGTGTTTGAAGGACTACGAAAACAGATTCGTTTTCATCCAAATCCAGATTAAAGACAGTTCTATTGTCTTTAATCTCCCAACTAACATCTGAGTTAATTTCGGCTGTTACAGGATTCCAAAGTTCGATGTTGCGTCCATATTCTCGTAGCGATATAGATACATTTCTCTTTTCCGCTTTCTGGTTCGATATAAAATATATATCGGCATTACTTCCTTTTCGATGAGTGAAGGCAATGTCTTTAGCATACTGATTGTTTTCGATAGCAATAAAGTCTCGAGCCACTCCCAGATTATCAAGCGTTTCATTGGTATAAGGCAATGCTATGGTTTTGTTTTTAACAAAGTTGTCCCAAACTAAATTTGTTACATTATTATTTATTCCTGTTGTTTTATCGGGCAATTCGTTTATCATGACCTTACATCCTGATTTTACCAACTCAGCAATTTTATTTGCAACCTCTTGAGACATATAATCGGCATCGGGTTGCATAGGATGTTTTCCGGGGATCACTAATACATCGTATTTTAGTCCATCGGGAAGAACTATTTTTCCTTCTTTAGCTGTTGCCAAACGAATCAGAGCATCTGCATTGAAACTGTCGTAATGATAACCTCTCAACGCATTTACCCATTGCGATGCGTCTGTAATGTTAGAAGAATGATTTACACCTACGGGCATCTGATGCGAGGGAGTACCTACATTTGCCAATCTGATTTTTTCGGCTTCCACTTTTTCTTCACCGAATAATCCTGGCAGAAATGGTACTAGTCTATCAGGAAGAATGGCTCTTCGAGGCAGCTCTTCTCCAGTAAATACAGCTATATCTACCACCGGTTTTCCATATTGAAGCAGGGCATGGCAACGAGTGGCATAGTCGACCCATGCACGTCCCAGATTCCACCATGTCTGATCTCGTTGAAAATAAAAACCGATACCATCTAGTGTCATTCCCGGTTTTCTGTCCAACCATGGATTATGTACATATACATGATAGCTTAGTTTGTTGATTCCCAAAGCATATTCCCGATCTTGTAGACTTTTCACCATAGCAGGAGTTTCGTTCCACATGGTTCGAAGTTGGGTAAATGATTCTGCCTGAATAATATTTTTACCATAGATATGAGCGCCTGATACAGCGTCTAATACATCATTGGGTTTATCGTGAGTGGGACTTTGCAGCCAAAACTCGTTCATGGGTATATCTACATGCTGATAATGCAGCATACCATCGCTGAGCATGGTAGGCGATACATTTTCGGCACTGAATTGAATACCTCTTTCATTGACTAATGTTTTCAGTTCTTTATAGAATTTATCGACAACAAGTTCTGATATGGTTTGCCGTACATCATGCAATACTCTTTCCGAAAAGTCAGCACTATTGATCGGTATTCCAGCCATCACGGGTAGATAAGTTACCAGATCATAGCCCCGTCTTTTCTTAAATTCTTCCTGAAATACAGGTGACCAATTCTGACTTCCGCACTCCCAACTGTCAACATGAAATACTTTAACTACACGCGATGCTAGATCTTTTCCGGCAACATCCAATGCTTTGCCGAACCATGAACTGAATTGTAACCGTATTGCTTCGGGATTGAATTTATCGCTTTCCAATCCGGAACCTTTGCCACCCGTAGCATTGGTATGCCCTGTAGAAGTATGCCCCATACGAAGTATAGTCCAATTGCCTTTGGGTGCTTTCCAATTCAATTTTCCGTTTTTATCAACAAACTGTGTGATGTTTATTAAGTCTTTTTGATTAATGGAAAGCGAATTAGGTATCTGGCTGTCGGTTGTACGAGCACTTACCCTCCATACCGATCCGTTTTTACCTTCAAACTGATTGATCCGTGCATCCGAAGACAACCGTATACCTTTTATCTTTAAAGATTGTTTCCATTTGGCTGCGTCCAGATCCTCAGATCCAGGTTCAGATCCTTCCTTGTCGTAAACGAAGCGGAAATATCGGGCAGTAGTTTCGGGTACACTGTGAGTCATTGCAAAATCTTGATTCTGCCATCCTTGTCGTGGAGGTGTGAGTTGAATGACCTTTCTAAAATTGATACCGTCATCGCTCGATTTAATAGTTAAGCGTTGTGCCTGAAAGTTATTTCCCGATGCTATTACCTGTATAGTTCGGCAGGTAAAAGGGTTCTCGAATGTATACTGAATCCAACAAGAAGACTCGCTTCTGAAGTTTTCTTCATTCTTTTCGATTGCCAAAAATTGAGCATCAGTATTTGGAATATTTGTCGATACCTTTGGCTTTATATCATACGATGATACATTTTCTCCCTTCGGAGTAGGATAGGCAAAAATAGCAATGTCTTTATAATATCCTTTATAGCTTTCGGGTTGAGGGAGGGTAATGTCTATTTGTTTTCCTCCGCTTACCTGAGTGCTTTTCCATACTACTTTTTGCATCGATAGTTCAGGAGTTATCCAAGGACCTCCGGCTAATGCAAATCCGTCGCAAATATGAAATCCTATTTCAAGACCCAATCTATTGGCTTCGGTAAAGGCATGTTTAACCATCTCCCACCAAAGTGGACTTAGTTGCTCCACACTCGGAGTGAGCCAAGGTTTTTCGGGTACACCTTTTATCGGCATCAGATAAGCACCTGCAATACCGTTTTGTTTCATGGCTTCGAGGTCGGCGGTAATTCCTTCTTTCGATACCGCTCCCTGCATCCAGTACCAGAATACCCACGGCTTAGCATCTTTCGGTGGTGCAGACCATAAATTTCGAATATCTACAGCCATACTATTGAATATAATTGATAGTAATAAACTGAAGAGTATAATATGTCTTTTTACAAAAATCATAATTGATAAAACTTACTTAGTATTAAAGTTCAAACGAATACTTCCTCTGTGTAATCCTTCCGACCATTGAGCTTGGGATGAGGGGCCAACCAAGTCGGTCGAATTAACTTTGTTTCTTACGGCAGGGATAACTTCCAACATGGCAATACCACTCTGAGGGATTGTGTAAAGCAATGCATCACGTCCGTCACGAGGGGTATATATGCCCAGATATTTACTTCCCGAGACATTGCCGATATTAATTGTACCTTCGGTTGTTTTCAGTGAAAGCCATTTCCAGTTATTGAAGTATCCTTTGAACTCGGGATATATAAATGTTTCGCCGGGAATAGGGTCGTTGTAATCGTTTTCACAAATACCGAAGTTAGTACCTTGAATTCGGTTTTGCCAAACCCGATAAGGACCTTCGCCTAACCATCGTTTCGATACTACTTGATTTTCGGGATAATCGAACATAACCCCCATCAATTCAACAGTTCCATCATACTGATAAGCATAGTCGAGTTGTATATTACCATTCGATTGAATAGTCCATTTCGCCTGACGCATATTACCGAAATAATCGGCTGTAACAACTATACTGTCTGTATATGATTTGAAATTGAACGAAGTAAGTTTGCTTTCGCCCGAAATATCATCGTAAATACGCTCTTTGCTACGAGCTTCGTTGTCATCGTGGTTATAATATACATCCATTGAACGATCACCTCTGCGGGCAGCGATGAAACGAGGGCCTTTTTCGAAAGCGATACTCTTTCCGTTTTGTTGAACAGAACTAAGTAAACCTGTCGATTTATCGAAAGTAAGTGTTGTGTTACCTGCTGATGCTTGTAAGGTTTTATCGTTGTCTTGAGTAGTAAGTTTTCCACCTTTATAGGCAAAAGGATAATATTCCGAAGATTGTTTCCAATCCCAGTCCCAAGTCCATAACTCTTCATTGTCTTTTCCGTAAGCTGTAAGATATAATGCATCGGCACTTTTCCAATTCTGAGGGAGATTGATCTTTAATGTTCCAGCAGAATGCGGAGCAATATCTGTTCCATTAACTTCACCTTGATTCAATATTTTTTCTTCACCTTTGAGCGATTTTAAAACCCATTTGAATTTGCAATCTTTCAAATTAGTAAAGTCGTATCTGTTTTCGATATTGAATGTTCCGTCAAAGTTGTCGGGGAGCGATGTATTCATCACCTGCACAGGCGACCATATTTGTTTTACAGTATAGAAACTTCCTTCGCGTTCGTGATGGGGACCTACAATACCATCTGCACCGTAATTGCCTACATTGTCGATGCGTCCGTCCTGATCAGTACGCATAACACCTTCGTCTGCCAATACCCAAAGAAAACCTCCTGCACAACGAGGATGCTTGCGCATCATTTCCCAATAATCCCAAAGACCGGCTCCGTGACCGCCATCGTATAATCCATGTAAAAATTCGGTAGGCATAAATATTTCAGGCTTACGCATATATTCCTGACTTTCGCCATACGAACGATAGTGCATCGTTTCGAATCCTCCGAAGTTTTTCTGAGGGTGAAGTACAGGTCTTTTCTGAGGATCGAGTGGGGCAAATTCTTTATCTATTTCGAGATTATGACCACCTTCGTTTCCGTTTGACCACCATGTAACTGATGGATGATTAACGTCTCGTTTTACCATCTCGTGTACTAATTTAGCACCCACATTGCTGTCGTATTTACCGTGCCATCCGGCAAGTTCTACCATTACGCATAGACCTAGCTCATCACAGGCATCCAAGAACTCCGGATCGGAAGGATAATGAGATAGACGAACGGCATTCATGTTCATTTCTTTGATGAGTTTTACATCATCATAATTATCTTTTTTGCTGAGAGTACGTCCTGTTTCGGGGCGGAAACTGTGGCGATTTACACCCTTTATCATTACTCGTTGTCCGTTAACGTACAATCCGTCACTTGGCCGAACTTCGATAGTACGGAATCCGATTCGCTCTTTTACAACATGTTTTACTTTACCATTATCCGATAATGTAAATTGCACATAATAAAGATCAGGAGTTTCGGGACTCCATGTTTTTATATTGTTGAATTTGCCTGTAACAGTCACTTTGTCCGATCCGTTTTTTACAGGAGTTTCGATGCTCTGACCAAGTGGTTTTCCCTCTTTGTCTAATAGTTGAGCTGTAACTTTAGCGGTATTACTCATAGCTGCACCTAAGAAAATATCAGCATAGAAACTTCCGTCTGCTTTGGCGTCGATAGCTGTACGATCTATACTGAATGCTGGCAAAGCTTCTATAAACACCGGGCGGAATATCCCCCCGAAGTTCCAGTAATCGGCTCTGCGTTCAGCCATATTTACACTGGGATTCGACGATTCTTTACTGACAGTCATTTCCAACACATTTTCTTTATCGCCGAAGTTGATTCGGTCGCTTACATCACTTTTGAATCGGTAGAATGCACCTTGATGCAAGTAACCGCAACGGCGTCCGTTTATTTCGGCGGTAACATCTGTCATTACACCATCGAAAACGATGCGGACAGTTCTGCCTTCCCATTCTTTTGGTAATTTAAACTTATATTTGTATTTGCCTTGCTCTTTGGCTATGCCTGCCGGATCGGCTTTTCCATAAAAAGGCATACCGTACTGATATGTGCCGAATCCTTGCAGTTCCCAGCACGAAGGAACAGGTATAGTTGTCCACTTACCGCTGTTGCGTCCATCAGTGCAGTAAAATTCCCAATCGACGGTATCGTCCGATCCGGTACCCGATAAGTATTGGATGCCTGTTTCGGTTTCGCTCTGTTTTTTTGTTTGTGCAGTTAGGTTGAACGATAATATACAACTTAGTGCAATAGATATATATTTTGTAGTTTTCATCATTTATTTTCAGGTTTAATGCTAATATTCAGATTGTAAGTCCTTTTTTCGATGGCATATTTTTTCAATACACCGGGTCCGCAGCTGCTGTTACCCAATCCGAGCATAATAGCATCGAGTGATAGTACAGTTTCTTTACGAGGTTTCAGTAAATAGGCATGGCTTGCATTGTCGAAATCGCTAGCCGTGAAATGCAGTGCAGATGCTGACATCGAACCCGAAGTGCAGCTGATTTGTATTCCTTTGCCTTTTTTGTCGGTTAGTTTCAGCCATTCTACATTTTCTTTGTTGCCCGTATCCTGAGGTCGGGGGTAGGGAATATACTGATCGGTTACGGTACTGTGATACAAGCCAATCGGTGAACTTTCTTTACGGTCAGAATAATTTTCGTAAGGTCCGTGTCCATACCATTCGAATTGCTCCAAATTCTGATTCAAAGACATTACAATTCCTAAACGGGGCAATTCAGGTAATTGTCCTTTCGGTGTAAAACTGTTTTCAATATCAATATTTCCATTTCCGTTTATAGTCCAGATAGCAGTATGTTCGATATTTCCGTTTTTCGAAAAATTAGAAACTGTTGCTTTTATTCGGATAAAATCTTTGGTTTCTTCTATTATTTGGCAACTGATGATGTCTCTTTTCAGGCTATCCAAACCTTGTTGTTTCCAATCTTTAGCTAACCAGTTACCAAAACCTTTGTCATTATCCACAGGCGAACGATACCCTTGAAATATGGGCGACGAAACCAATATTTCTTCTCCACCATATCTGAGTGAAGATAGTGTCGCAACTTGCATATCGAATATTGCATCAAACCCTTGCCCGACAACTCGAATTTTGTTATCCTCTTTTGTTGTCGATTTCAAAGAGTTGTTCTTTAGAGGTTTATTATTATTTATACCCTCTTTAATTTTAAACTGTTCAAAACCTATTTCGTAGCCTTTATCAGCCCACAGCGTCTTTTCTTTTAATCGGAAACTAATTCGTAAGTAGACATCGTTTTCATTTGCTGTTGAATATTTTCCTATTTGCACAGATATGTTTTTACTTTTGCCGTATGGTATATCAAATATTGTATTACCCGATTTTAAAGTGTCACCATTAGCAATAACAGACCATTTTACGTCGTATTCGTTTAGATTGACAAAGTGATTACGATTAGTAACTTTCAGAATAATGTTACTGTCATTGATATTTTCCACCTCTACTTTTATGGGTTGATATACTTTCTTTACCTCAAAGTATTTAGGTGTAAGACCTCTATCTGCAAATACAATTCCATTGAAACAGAACGCATGAAGATTAGGTTTATCTCCGAAGTCTCCGCCATAAGCAAGAAACTCTTTTCCATCAGCATCTTTTTTGTATAAACCCTGATCTACCCAATCCCAGATAAATCCACCCAACATTCGTTTATTAGAATATATTTCGTCCCAATATTCTTTGAAATTTCCTAATGCATTACCCATCGAGTGCGCATACTCACTCGTCAATACAGGGCGATTGTCTACCGTATCTCGTGCAATACTAAGCAATCGTTCCCATCGGGCATTTTCGGCACGTTCTTTATCTTCACCCTCTGCAATATTCGGGTTGAGGTATTCGTCTTGTACGCGAGGGTAGAAACGGCTGATAACATCTACCGTTTTAGGGTCGGTTGGAGTATCTTGTGCACCTTCGTAATGAATCGGTCGGGTAGGGTCGAAGTCTTTCAACCAAGCGGATATCGATGCAAAGTTAGCTCCGTATCCGGCTTCATTCCCCATCGACCAGAATATGATAGATGCATGATTTTTATCCCTTTCAGCCATGCGAATGGCTCTATCCATAAAGGCTGCATTCCACATAGGGGCGCTGGCAAGTTTTCCTCTTAATCCGTGTTCCTCGATATCAGCTTCGTCCATCACATACAATCCGTACTGATCGCACAATTCGTACCAACGGGGATTATTCGGATAGTGTGATGTACGTACTGCATTTATATTGGCTCGCTTCATCAGTACAATGTCTTTTATCATATCTTCTTCAGATATGCTGCGACCGCTTCGGGGACTATGTTCGTGACGATTTACACCTCTCAATCGAATGGGATTACCATTGATCAATACTTGTCCGTCTTTTATCTCTATACTTCTGAATCCGATTTTACAACCGATAGTTTCTATCGTTTCATCCTTTTCGTTTTTCAGACTGATAATTAAGGTATATAGATTGGGTGTTTCGGCTGTCCACTTCAACGGGTTAGAAACTTTACTTTCGAGCCAAGCAAATTTGGCACGTCCCCGTTGAGGAGTACGATCGTTCAATACCCCTGCTTTATTATCAGCATTAAGTATCGGTAAAGCATCTTGTTGCAGGGCTCTGCCGAATACAGGTTGGTTATTAGCATCAAACAGCTCAGCCTCTACATTCCATCCTTCGAGTTTATTTCCTTTATACGATTTCAGTTCGGGTTTTATTTGCAGGCTTGCATCTTTATAATCTTTGTCGAGAATGGTTCTTACTGCAAAGTTCGATATACGCACATCGCTTGTCGAATATAAATATACATCGCGGTGTATACCACTGGTTCGCCACATATCCTGATCTTCGAGGTAGCTTCCATCGCTCCATCGGTATACTTCTACAGCTATCTGATTATTGCCTTTCTGAACATAATCCGTAATGTCAAATTCGGATGGAGACATGCTGCCTTGGCTGTATCCGGCTTTTTTACCATTCACCCAGATATAAAAAGCACTTTGCACCCCTTCGAAACGGACAAATACCTGACGGTTACTCCACGATTCGGGTAACCTGAATGTACGACGGTACGATCCCACAGGATTACGCTCTTTGTAAGTAGTGTAATCTTGTTTAGGTTCGCTTGTAACTCTAGGCGGATCTATTTTGAACGCATACCCCGAACTTACATAAATGGGTGTACCATAACCTTGCAGCTCCCAGTTAGACGGTACAGGTATTGTTTTCCATCCACTGTCATTAAAATCAGTTTTGAAAAAATCGGCAGGACGCTCTTCGGGTCGTGCAACCCAATGGAATTTCCAACTGCCATTGAGAGATTGGAAGTAGGGCGATTGGTTTATATCACCTGATAACGCTTGCTGTTCCGTTGCAAACGGAATAAAGTAAGCTCGTGCCGGTTCTCTGTTTATTTCCAAAACAGATAGATTCTCCCAATCGGGTTTATTTATTTGAGCAAATACAGTGTTGGCTAATACTGTTTGAAGTATCAGAAAACACAGGTATTTTGCATAATATCTTTTCATTATTTATCTTTCATTTATTGAACATCTAAAGCGTCAAAAGCTAATCCTTCGAGATTATCGCCGCTTATCACTACCTGGTAATGTCCGGCATTAATGTATTCGCCGGTAGTTGTACTTATCATTCTCCATTTTTCGGGAGCTGAGGGAAACTGTATTTCGCTTTCGCGCATCACTCTGTTGTCGGTCGATAGTACTTGAATTTTTGCAGTAATAGGTTTGCTGTTAGTATTCATATATTTAAAGCGAAGAGCGTAAACACCAGCAAGTCCGGGAGACATAGTCCACGATATGCTGTGAGTAGCTTTGCCGATAGCTTTTACTCCCTCTTTTTTACGGATAGTTACTTTTTCCCATTTACCTTTTGTTTCAGCACTTTCAGCTTCTAATGATATTTCGGGACGAAGATTTGGTTCGGCAGGCCATTCTATCTGAGGTACGGCAAATATGTATTCATTGTTAAGGTTTAATCTTTCTCCTGCTTTATGGCTTGTCTTAACAAAGCCTGTATCTACTTTCTGATAGATGTCTGCATTTTTGCTGATGGTAAAAGAAATAGGATTAGTATTGGTTTCTTTTTTAATCCATTCTGCTCCGTATAGTTGAGCCGGAAGAGATTTGAAATCATTACCTGTATCAGCCCAATGTTTGTGAGTTCCACCTGTTACATTCGAAATAAGGGATGGGGATGAAGCTTTACCTTTAATACTTCCATCGGTCGATGCTATAGCTATAGCCGAAACAATGGCTTGCCCTGTATTGATTCGAGGAAATGATATTTCGAGCATCCCGTTTTTAACGATGCCTTTAACGGTTTTCTTTAATACTTTGTCGTGACCTGCCTCTTTCCATATATCCAGATTTTTGATTACAGTATGGTTATTTACAGCAATATCGAAAGTTCGGAAACCTTCGCAATTCATGCTGCGATCTGTTCCCCACCAAGGTTCTATAAAATACATTTCAACAAGATATTCGCCATTCGGAAGAGGAAATTGATATTTCAGTTTCTCACGCCCGAAACGGAATGTTTGGAATAATTTCCAATCTTTAGTTCCATCAATAGGATCTTTCGTTCTGCGTTGAGATGCCAGAAAATCAGGCAGATTGCCGAAGTCATCAGTCCATGACAGAGAACCCCAATAATCGCCTTTTACTTTGTGTACATCCGCCAACCATAGATTATTGTTTTCGTCGGTGAAGTTATCTCCTCCGCAGTTTACCCGATAGATATAATTGTAGTTGGGTTGAGGCTTGGTTATATTTTGTACGTCTTTGTATAATTGCTCGAAGTTTGGCGATTTCGGCAGATTCTCCATTACGATATAATCTTCCGTAACAGCTTTTCCGTTTACATACCCTATGGCATAAAGCACATTGTAGCGGATATTTACATTATCCCATGTAAAATGTGTACCGATACCGTTTCGGGTGCGTTTGCCTAGAGATGGCGATTTCACATCGTTGAATAGTTCTACTTCATCACAATTCGAATATACTGTAATTCCGTTCTTGATGCCCGATTCCGTCCATCTGTCGTTCCATGTATGAGAAACGATATAAACCATAGGTGATTTTTCTTTCGGAACATAGTTCGAACGATACATGTAATATACATCCAAAGGTTCTTCCCAAGGGGTAACCAACCCTTTATAATTAAATGGTCCGATACGATCTATGTCTCTGAAAGCTTCGTCGTTTTGTATTCTGCCCGGATTATCGTGCGAACTGTATATCCATTGAAATTGGCCGCAAACGCTGTCGCGAACTTGTTCAGCCATACGAATTTTCATTTCCATAAGAGCAGTCATACGGTCTTCACTCCATTTCCCGTCCGGAATAAAACCACCTTCGGTATGCAGGCCTAAGCTTCGCCATGCACCGTATTCACCATTCAGTAGTTGGTCTTTTTTACTTAATTCTTTATCGTATTTATAAGGATCGCCGCTATATGTTCCCGACCAATTTTGTACCACATTCCAGTCTGTGCCATCACCTCCGTTACAGGTAGTTACAAGGCGTTGAGTAGGAGAAGTCGGATCCATTTCGCGAATGATGGCAGTACATTCTTCTGCAAAATCTTTAGGCAGTACACTCTCGTTCTGCAATCCCCAAAGCACAACAGCCGGAGAAGAACGTCTTTCTTTTACCCACTCACGCAGATTCTTTTTGAAGTTTTCTCTGAATTCGGGCGTGTCATACCATACATGAGCCGAAAGTTGAGTCCATAGAAGTGTGCCGTTTTTCTCCCACAAGTTTTGATACAATAAATTGTGAGGCTGATGTGCATCACGGAATGCATTGAATCCGGCAGCTTTCATCTGCTCTACACGAGATATAATTTGGTCGTCGCTAAAAGCATGACTATTACCAAGTATATGTTCGTACTCGCAGACTCCATTCAGGAACACAGGTTTTCCGTTCAGATAGAAACGGTTGTCTCCATCGTTGCGGTATATAGGCCACGATATCCAACGGAAGCCATAAGGAGTAGTCTCCTGATCGATAATCTTTCCGTTTTCTTTGATCATGGTTATCAGCTTGTAGAGATACGGATTTTCGGTATCCCAAAGTATCGGATTTACAATCTCAGTACTTATTTGTTTTATTGTTCGAGTTTCGTTTGGTTTGAGAATAATTGTATCTGTAACACGCTTGATCTGTATGTTTTCGGTATTGACCAGCTTTTGTATAATTTCAATTTTACGCTGATTAGTTGTATAGTTTTTTATCTCTGTATCGACATTTAATGCGAATGTTTTGTCTGTTGCTGTTATTTGTGGTTTATCGTTCCATGCATGAACACCAAACGGTTCTATCCGAACATCATTAGATACCACCAAAGTTACCGGACGAAATATTCCCATTGGTTGAGAACCTTCCGAGAATCCCCATTCCGAAGAGCAACCGCCACACACCCAAGGTAAGTCTGAAATCATCGGGGGATGATCTGCCTGTACAGCGAGTATATTCGGCTGATCGAAACGGATTGCATCCGTAACATCGAGAGTGAAAGTGGTACGTCCTCCTGCGTGACATCCTACTTTCTGATTGTTGAGGTATACAGTAGCATACGAACCTACACCTTCGAAAAACAAGAAATATCGTTTGCCTACGCCTTCATTTTTTGCATCAAATGTTTTTCTGTACCACGAATATCCGTGTAGGTTTCCATGTTTCAAACGACGTACCCCTTCGTACTGATCCCAATTGTGAGGAACATTCACTTTTGTCCATTTCGAATCGTCAAAATTGAGAGATTCAAAACCTGTCATTGCATTTTTGTCTGTTTCGTTTACGGTTGTCTTCCAACCATTATTTAAAGATGTTTCTTTTCTGAAAGTCTCTTTATCGGGTTTAGGAAAACGAACAAGACTTCGTCCCATATCTTTCGATGTCGCAACAGCTATACCTCGTTGGTCGTCGTTGTTTACCGCACAATAAAAATGATATACTACATCGTTCCATTTAACTACATACGATTTATGAGCAAACAGATTATCATACTTTTCGGAAGGAATAATAAGATCATTACCATCCCAATCTGTCCAATTGATCAAATCATAAGAACAAGCAAATGTATTGAAGGCTTTATAGGTGCGAGTTTTGTGAAATGCCCCGAAATAGAACATTACGTATAAATCGCCGATTTGCTGTATAACTCCATCACCTGTAATGCCTTGTTCGTGATTGACAATCGGATTGCCGTGATAGCGTTTCCAATGTACCATATCGTCCGATAGGGCAATACCGATTCTTTCTGCTTTAACGTTATTCGAGGGGTTAATTCCTCCTGCATTATAGAACATAACGAACGGGTGTCCTAAGCGTTTTGTTTTATCCCAGATAACGGATGATTTGTATTGTGTTATATTTTCCCACCATCCTTTGTTCGGGTCAAGAGGTGATAATCTCGGTTTTTCGAAACTTTTCCACTCATGAGCTTTTGTAATATCTCCATCGGTATAAGCCATTCCTTCTTCGAGGCGACCTTGTTCGTAACCTTTACCGATACCTCCGAAGTATGACATCCAATATTTATTGTCGAATTTTTCGACATTGTAGTTGCCTCCCCATTGATAATCGACAAGGGCTATGTATCCTGCCCTTTGGTTTTCATCCCAACGTCCACTTCCTTTTTCAGGAAAAGATAATATCCGTCCCAATGTTTTCCATTCGAGCAGATCGTTGCTTTCGGCAAGCCATGTTTCGTAGCCTCGACCGTCTTTACCTGTTTTTCCGTTATAAACAATATACGACATGTACCATTTTCCATCTTTTCGAAAAACGGTAGGGCAGTCGATTTTGTGCATATTATCCTCGGGAGCGATTACAAGCCCGTATTTATAAGGAGTTTTGACTTCCTCATATACTTTATTCATAACATCTTTAGCTACTGTTTTCTGAGCGAAAACAGCAACTAAAGAAATAAAGTACAGAAGTATGATTGAAGATATTTTTTTCATGAGATAAGTGTTAGGGTCTCAGACCTTAATAAAACAACCAGTCTATCTTGCTCGATTCGCCTTCGCCACCGAAACCGGCATTACGAGGGTTTATTTTCTGATTGGCATTTGTGAAACCGAGTATCAAGGCAGCTCCTTTGCCCAAAGACAATGTGTTGGTTCCCGCAGGGAATGTGTAGGTATGAATATTAACCGAAGCTCTGCCCGGAACATCTATAGCATTAGCAATCTTAACATCGCCTTGACCGAACTCGTTTGCACTGGCATCGGTTTCGAGAGTAGGTGCTTTGGCATATTCTTTACGTTCGGTATTGAAGTAGCCGACTATAACATTTACCGCTTCTTTTGATGTAAAGGTTAAAGAAGTTCCGTTTTTGGCTTGTTCATCAAGGCTTAATCGGATAGGTTTCAGTTGTTTCAACTCTTCGGCAAAATCGCCGAATACATAAGGTTGATCAGAGAATACTTTATCTCCTTTTTTAATTGGATAGGTCGAAACATTGCCGGATATCGTTACTTGTGCCGGAGTTAGAATATCTATCTTAGTGTTTTGTCCTCCATGTTTTTTAATAAACTCTATATTCTTTTCGAAGTTTGCTAATTCAGCCTCGAAAGCAGGAAGCAGTTCAGCCCATGTTTTATTCTTAGCATCATCGCCTCCGATAGGAATACGACGTTGAGCCGTTTGCATACTATTAGCATACAAGTAAGTATCTTTGGTTAAGTCAACCAGTTTACGATAATGTTCAAGGCTTGTTTTGATATGGGGAATAGCTTTTTCCAAATCAGCAATATCTTGCGAATGGGTATAACGAAGTATTTGCATTGATGCTTCTACTTTAGCAGCAAAGAAATCGGCAAATTCGCGATAGCAGTACATATCATTTTTCAGACGGTTGAACTCGTCTTTATTCTTAGTTACTTTTGATGCTGCTTTGTCTATTGCTTCTACAGCAGCCTTGCCATGTGCAACCGCTTCTGAAATCAACTGAGGAGGTGTTTCTCCGATGTGAGGTTGTTTACTCCACTCTTTGTTTATATATTCGATAAGCATTTCACCTTCAGGTCCGCATGATTCGTGAAATCCCGGATATACTTTCCATTTTGCCGGATTTACTAATTGACTAAGGAACATTCCTAATAAAAATGTCTGTCTGTTGCCTTCTGTAATACCGAATTTACGGGTTAGTTTCGGGGATATTTCTCCGGCTTGTTCGTAAGCATCCAAAATGTATTTTCCGGCATCACCGCATCCGTACATATCGCCAAGCTGATTTGTCCAGTATTTGATTTCGCTGCCTCTGTTTAACGATTCGTTCCAAGCATATCTGGCCCATGCTTTGTACCAAATCCAGTCGCGATCCATTTCTAATAAACGAGGATCGCTTTTGTCAGCCGTATAAGGCCAATCCCAATAAGATGCTTGAGGGTATAAATGCAGGGCATTAGCTCCGTGTATGTTATGCATTGCTTGCACGCATTTTTGAATAAAGTCAGGAGATCCGAATCTGAATGGTTCAAGATTAGCTAAGATATGTACATTCGAAATATGTATTGATCCGAGGCTGCTCAAGTCGGTATGAATTTTAGACCACGATCCTCTCGGTTGATATGTTGTTAGCGATTCGCCATTGTATTTGTGCATGGTATACAGATTATGATATATGGGCAAAGCTGCATCCATAACCATTTTAGCATCTGTATCGTGAGCACGAACAACGATAGGAGGTTCTTCGGTACGCCCCAAAGCTTTAAGTCCGTCTTGTACTCCGGGGATAATTGTTTTAGTGAACCAGTTTACATCATCTTCATACGTATCCATTGCTTCACCCAAACATACTAATAATCCTACATTTGGATATTTTTCGATAAATGCCGCAACAGATTTTCTGGTATAGTCAGAAAGTAGAGGTGTGATAGGGCGACTGCGATCTTGAGTCTTTATATTGTAATGCTCGGCGAAAGGTTTAGACACTATAATATTGTAGAACATCTGAATAACCCAAATGCCTCGTTTTTCGGCTTCAGTAGTCAAGAAGGCATACATTTCTTCGTTCTTCTTAAAAGTTTCTTCGTCTACTTCTACAGCAAAAGGATAATCGTTTAACTTAACTAATGAAGCAAAAGGATGACCGTTCCATAAATACAGCGAGTTGTACTTATTTTCAGCCATCATATCCAAATACTTTATCCATAGATCTTTGTCGTAAAACCAAGGGAATGTTTCTTCAGTATATGGATATTCATATACGGTACGTTCCGGCAGATAGTATGGTTTTTGCACCCCGATACAAGTCCCGCGCAAAACCATGAGAGGCTTTTCGGTGGTATTGATATCCAAGGGAAGTTTTTTATTATCTTTTATTGCACTTATAATATCCATACATCCATATAATGCTCCGGATGCATCATTTCCAATAATCGATATTTTTTTGTCTTTGCTCGAAATGGTGTATCCTTCTTTAGCTAGAGAATCGGTTTTATTTTCCGAAACAGATATTAAGATTCCTGTATGTTCGTCAGCCGAAGTATTAATTTTTACGTCATACTTAGCCGCTTCTAAAGCCGCTTTTAATTTATCTACTCCGTACGTTATTCGTGTCGAAGGGTCTTTTTCTACTATAATCGTTACTTTCTCCTGTGCACACGAGAGAAATAAGATTGAACATAAAACTGTAAATAGTAATCTGATATTCATAATTCTATAATGTTTACAAAGTCAATAAAAGGTCTGAGACCCGAATTAAGTAACAGGAAGTATTTAATGTCGCATTTTAAAGTTATAACTATCAATTGCTGTTATACTTGGATAGACAATAAATAGGTCTGAGACCTTAAAATTTTCCTGTGATCTTATAATCACCTTTATTAGCTAAAATTTTGATTCGGTATTTATTTTTCGAAATATTTTCGATGGTTCCTTGATTACTTTTTGGTTTGGATGTGCTTTCGAAGGACAAGTAGCCTTCACCTTCGCTTGCTGATACTGTGATGTTTTTTCTATCCATACGCACTTTAATATCTCCGTTAGGAGTCGGTACGGAACCTTCCATCCATTGCAAATCACCCAATACAGGAGTGATGGCAAATTCTTTGTAACCTTCTTTTAGAGGTTTTACCCCTATATAGTATTTGCCAAGCAGATAAATAGGGCTTGCCCCCCATGCATGACAAAGGCTTTTGCCGAAAGGACGTCCGTACATGGCTAAATGTTGAGTACCGGTTTCATTCGGATTGTATTTTTCCCAGAAAGAAGTTGCTCCCATATTGAGCATACCGCCCCAATAGTCGCGCATTTCTTTCAGTACAAAGTTTTGCTCGCCAAGCTTACATAAAGCCTCTAATTCGTAGAAGCGCATATAAGGAGTTGTTATCTTCAATGCATCAGGATTGAGTAATACACTGTGTTTTACTTGTTCGGTTTTTTCGGTATCGAGATAACCTAAAAGAACAGCAAACATATTGGTGTAAGGAGTAACTTGTTTGCTTTGAACACCATTTTCGCGATTGTGGACAAATGCTTGCTGACTGTCAGACCAGAACGCCGAGAATAGTTTTGATTTAATTTCTGATGCCAATCCTGCATATTTTCTTTTGCCTTCGTCATCTTTCATTATTTCTGCACATATTGACATTGTTTCCAAACTCCGACAGAAAAGTAATTGCTCGAAGCTAAGTTCTCCGCTCTTGCTCATTTTGAAGTCTGCCCAGTCGAGAAATACCCAATCACCCGAAAGACCTTCCATCAATCCATTTTTATTTCTCCGTGAAAGACAGAAGTCCATCAGGCTTTGCATACGGGGATAGAATTGTTTAACAAATTCTTCATCACCTGTATATTGTAAATAGTCATAGATTCCCATAAACCAGTAAAATGTATAATCCATAATGGTATTTATATGGCTGGTCACAGGATCTTTACCCCTAAGATTAAGCATAGTTCGTGTTACAGAAGGAGAGTCAAAAAACAGGTAGTAATTCATCAGATAGCTTTGATAAGCATCGCCACTCCAGACCCAGCGATCGCGTTTAATACCATCGATGAAAAATTCGCGAGAGGTGAGATGCATCGTATATGCAGATATATCCCATATTTGATTAATCAGATTATCGTTGCATTTAAATGATCCTCTATATTCGAGAGGCAGATACTCATATAGCATAGATACAGTATCGAACTCTACATTTTCATCTTTTTCGATATAGACATAGCGGAATGCTTTAGAATTGGGAGCCGTAAAGTCTTTTGCTTCGGGATTCTTTATCTCAAAAAAATCGAGAGTTTCGCAGGTTTCTTTAGCTAAGGCTTCTTCGGGTGATTCGCCATAATAGATATTCATTTTTCCTACTCCTTTCAGATTTTTGAATTGAATAAAACCGAATGTTTCTTTTCCAAAGTCAACAAGTAGTCCATTTTCTTTAAGTTCTGTTTTAACAGCATCCAAGGGTGTTGTTTGTAATTTGAATTTAGAAGGAGGTGTATCCTTTTTGTCGAAGTTCCACGATCCGGCATTGAGGTATACTGTACCTGACGATGTATCGGATGCTTTACCCGATTCGTCAATCCATTCTTTGTCTTCGAATGTTACCTGCCATGTATTATCCGAACCGAATGTTTCGCCTTGTACATATACCGATGGCACATTCGCCTGATTATGTACTTTTATATTCAGACTGTGTTTTCCTTCTGGAATAGTAATATTAGATGGATTGCCTGTCAATAATTTCCCATCTAGTTTTACATTATATTGACCTTCTACTGCAATGGTTACCTTCTCAGTCTTTGCTAAATCTAGTTTCTTAGAAAATTCGACCAATACATAATGGCTGTCCATTTTCCAAAAAGGAGGAAAAAATGCCCCTCGTTCGGTACGTCTGTTTTGCATATCGTTGCCCACCCATATTTCAAAATCGCCCGGATAGTATATCCATGTGGCTTTTTGAGCAAAGATGCCGGATAGAGATACACAAAGCATAATTAATATTAGTTTATATTTCATGGTTTATAGACTTTTAAGGTGTTTATACTGAGGTTTCAGTCCCGCCCTCGTTTTGATTGAATCGGCAACCATCGGCCCATTGTTTTCCCAAGTATTTCCCGGACCGTTTGCATTCTGTAGAAATTTTTCTTGAGGAGTCCAATTGTCTTTTACCGTAATAAAAGAGCTGCCCTCGTCGGTATATAAGTAAAACCAATGCTGAGGATCGTGCACATACGAAGGGCTGTAAATATCTTCAACCCTATTTTCAGTGATGAACGATTTCGATTGTACCGAAAGAGTATATATGCCGGCTACATCATACATATGTTTACCATAATGATGTATATAGTTGGCATGTATTCTGTTGTTGCGCATACAATTAACTGTTTTAGTCCATCCCCATCCAAGGCTGATACCTGTATATGATATCTCGCTGATCTCGTTGTGTTCGATATTGATGTCTGTAACAAATCCGGCACAGATGGCTACACATCCCCAATCTTCGTTGGCTACATCGGTTATCAGATTATTCGATATAGTTTGATAAGAGCACAGTTCTCTTCTATCCGAAGGATCGTAGGGTAAATGACTCTCCATACCTATGTCAGACATTTTACCTATTTGCATGGCGTTGCCTGCAATATCCGAAAATGTACATCCATTAACTATATCGTATCGGGAAGCTGAAATAAAATCTATTCCACAAGAACCCAGATGTTGAAATTTGCAATTATCGAAAAGGGTGTTTTCGGCAAATTCAACCATTACTGCTGCCCGAGGACGACCTATCCATGCTTGATTTTCTATCCCTTTATTCAAGTTTCCGGGTACTCCGGGTGGACGTAGTTTATAGCCGTCTAAAAGATACATACCTGCTTGAAGAGGTACATGCCCTTTTTCGGATGGACGTGTCCATGTTGTATATCGAAAATCAATCCCTTTGAATTGAATATGCTTAACAGGGCGGTCGATAGTTCCTTTTATATCCACCAATGTTTCGAGTGTAGGAATAATTACTTCGGCAGTTTTCATGTCTTCTCCCGATCGGGGCAGATAGTAAATTTTATTCGAATCTATATCGTGATACCATTCTCCCGGTTTATCGATTAACTGAAGAGCGTTAGTGAAATAAAAAGCAGAATTAAATCCTTCTTTAATCATAGGTTGAGGCCAAGGATGCTCGAATTGTATGCGGGCTTCGGGATTATGAAATTTGATTCCTGCCGAATCGCCTTGTACAACAATCGATTTAACCCGAAGGTTGGCAATAGCCCACATTTGATGAATAACCAATTCCAGATTCGGTGCATTTTCCAAACCTTTTACAGCTGATGCAGGAACCCAAAGTATTTCATTCTTTTTATCATTACTTCTGATTCTGTCCATTTTTTCGAAATCAGAAACATTACGAGCTCTGGTTGCTTTGCTTCCGTTTACCCATAATTGGCGAAAAATTATCCGATTACCGTTGAATCGGGGAACTGAAGCTGTCCAGTATTTGCCTTCTTTTTTCCAATTACTTATTTGCATACCTCCGCTTAAAACAGGTGTTCCGTTTATTGCTTCGATAATAGTCGGACTTGATTCTGTTCCCGAATCTTCGGGGCGGATAAAGAGAGGTTCGTACAAATTGTATGTACCTCCGTTTACCCGGATATGTATTGCTTCGTCTTTCTTTATCTTCGAAAGACGTCTGTACTCACGCGCTTCTCTTAGTGCTGCGTCTAATGTTGCTTTGGGTTTATTTTTACTGCCATCGTCAAAGTCATTGCCTTTGGTAGAGACATATATCTCGGCTCCTGATAATGCAAAAGCATAGCAGAATGCAAAGAGTGTATGTATATATTTAATCATTATACAGCGTGTTTATTTGATTTCATTTAAAAGACCTGAGTCCTTATTATTGGAATACTTGCTTTAGGTATCGAACATTTGCTCCATAATTTTTCTTCACATTATGTACATCATTAGTGTCACGAGATCTTTCTACTACAAGCCAACCGCTCCATCCCATTTTATCCAATGTCTTTTTTATTTCGGGCATATTGATTGCAGGATCGTTTTCTAACCAATACCCATCGGTGTTTGAGGCATGAATTTGAATGATACGATCTTTACCTAGAGTTTTTAGATCTTTGATAATATTACCATTACGTTTAATAATACTCGAAAAGTTGACATAGCTTTTTATAGACGGAGAGTTTATTTTATCGATCAACTTTGCTTCTTCTTTGGCTGTTAAGGTAGTTTCGATACCGATAACTACTCCTGCAGATTCAGCTTTTTTAGCCACCACTTTCAGCCTTTCTACAACCGTATTGTATAACTCGGGTTCTTTTACTAAATCGCTTTGATTACCCATTGGCAGAAAAGCTACTTTTATATCCATCGCTTTCATCGTAGCAATACATTCATCTATCAGTTGCTCGTAATTGTCTCTTTTGGCAAACGATTGTCCATAAAAAGCCGACATAGCCAGCGAGCTGTATTGTATACCTAATCGGTT